>NZ_RAWI01000032.1 GCF_003612125.1 Corallococcus praedator | reverse complement strand
GCCCTGGCTCTTCCCGCCCCTCCTTTTCGCAACACGACACTGCGCCGCGCGGCGGTTGGCCGCACACCTCCTCACGTCCATCCCTGGAGGGATGACGCAGGCCGCGAGCCCCGGGCTCGCGACGCGATCTCCATGGGCGCCCACGACCCGGAGGCGCTAGGGTTGCGCCCCCTCTTTCACAAGCGAGCGAACGCATGGCCCAGGCCCTCTACGACATCCCCCTCACCGCCATCGACGGCACCGCGCGCAACCTCGGCCAGTTCAAGGGCAAGGTCCTGCTGGTGGTGAATGTCGCCTCCAAGTGCGGGCTCACCCCGCAGTACGAAGGCCTGGAGAAGCTCTACGAGCAGAAGCACGCCCAGGGCCTGGAGGTGCTCGGCTTCCCCGCCAACGACTTCGCCGGACAGGAGCCGGGCACCGAGAAGGAGATCCAGGAGTTCTGCACCCTGAAGTACGACGTGAAGTTCCCGCTGTTCTCGAAGATCGCCGTCGTCGGCGAGAAGAAGCACCCGCTCTACCACGAGCTCACCCGCGCCCTCCCCGACGCCACCGGAGAAGGCCCCATGCGCGAGAAGCTCAAGGGCTACGGCATCCAAGCCAACCCGAAGCCGGAAGTGCAGTGGAACTTCGAGAAGTTCCTCATCGGCCGGGATGGTCGCGTCGCGGCCCGCTTCGCCCCGGACGTGACGGCGGAGGATCCGCGCCTCGTCCAGGCCATCGACGCGGCGCTGGCGCAGCAGGCCTGACGCGAAGGGGGCTCAGGGCGCGGGGATGAACCGCAGCTCCCCGGGACGCAGGGCGCCCCCCAGGTGCTTCAACCACCCCTCATACTCGGGGTCATAGGAAGCGCGTCGGAGGTAGACGTCTCCGAACGCACCGGAGGTGGGCGAGGCGCGCAGCCACAGGTCCAACGCGCCGTCGTCTCCCATTCGCGCCACGCCGACGGCGCCCGGTGGCGGCGTCCCCGGCAGCGGAGGCAGGGGCTCGACCCCGTCCTCGGGTGAGGCCTGGAGGTTCTGGATCTTCTCCCGCACCGAACCCAGCAGCCACGCGTCCATGTCCGGCAGCGCGCGCAGCCGCGGCTCCTGCGCATCCAGCCGCCCGCTCAGCGCGGGAAGCACCTGGGTGCGGAGGGTCTCCACGGCGCGCGCGTCCCAGCCGAGGTAGCGGGTGCTGCTCTGGAGCGCCAGTCGCAGCCGGCCCAGGTCCTCCATGGACGCAAGGGCCTGGGGCCGGGCCAGCCAGGTTTCATAGAACGCGCGGAGGAACCACTCCTGGTCGTGCCGGATCACCGGCACCGCCTTGCTCCACTCGAACGCGGGAGCGAGTCCGACCTCCCCCAGCTTCCAGGTCTGGAAGCCCATCTGCTCATCGAAGAACTTCGAGAACTCCGCCCAGCGGGCTTCGACCCCGGGCTGGGATTCAATGAAGTCGCGGCAGCGGCGCATGTCCTCCGCGGAGGCGCGCGGATCCCGCGCCACCAGGTCGCACACCTTGTGCCTCGCCCCACCGTCGACCTCGGCGCGGAGCGCGGCCAGCGCCGCCCGTGCCTCCTGCTCGCGGTGGCGTGACGTCGACCCCTCGCCGCCCATGACCGCCAGGAAGGCCGCGCCCGCGCACACCACGAGCGCCACCAGGGGCAGCCCCAGGCCCAGCGGCACCGCCTCCCAGGGACGGTCCGACAGGAAGCGCCGCCAGCCGACCCAGAGCGTGACGAAGGTGGGGAGGACCGCCAGGGCGAAGGCCAGCAGGTTCAACGCCTGATGGAGCGGCGTGGCGTTGTGGCGGTACGCCTCGCTGCTGAAGGCCAGGGTGAAGAAGGCGCCAATCACCAGTGCCACGCCCAGGGCCAGCTCCCCCAGCAGACACACTCCCGCGAAGACAGCGCCCATCGGATGTTCCCCTCAACCCACGGACCAGGGCCCCATGCTCCCGGTCGCGTCGCCCCCGAACCTAACCGAAGCGGGGGACACGCTCCTCCGTCCGGACCGGCACCTTGTCAGCGGCGGCGGCGCGGCGCGGGCTTGGGGGGACGGAGGTCCTCCTTGCTCTTCGGCAGCTTCGGCCCCGAGGCGAGGTCGAACTCGTAGGTGGCACCGAGCAGGAGGCGGAACTGGTAGATTTCACTCAGGCCCTCGGTGACGGCGATGCCCGCGACGGCCTCCAGCACCAGACCGGGGAACGCCTCGTGGCGGACCACGGGAAGGATCTCCACCTGGGTGGCATTGTCCCGCCAGACCGGGGTGATGACGTCCTCGAAGTAGAGGCGGCCCACCACCTCCAGCCCGAGCATCGTGAACTTGTCGAGGTTGTAGGTGGCCGCCAGCGCGAGCTGGACCGCGTCCGGGACATCGAATTCGGGCAGGCTGCCCCGGTCTCGCGTGCCCTGGTGCAGGTAGCTGCCGTTGAGCATGAAGCGCAGGTCCTTGCTCGCGCGCAGCTCTCCGATGAGGGTGCCCTCCCAGTCCCAGGTGCCGTCGGAGAGACTCGGGAGGATGCCGTCCTCGTCGCTCGGCCCCGTGGGCAGCGTGACGCGCCCGTAGGCCGCCAGCGCTGCCGTGCTGGACTCCAGGAACGTCCACTGGAGCCCGAGGGGAATGTCACCGAAGGCGAGCTTGAAGTCGTCGTCCCCGGGAAGTCCCAGCGCCAGCAGCTCCACGTAGAGGTTGGCCTCCAGGTTGTCGACGATGCCGAAGCGCAGGCTGGGCGATATCTGCTGGTAGGGCTGTGACTCGTCGAGATCCAGGGCGAAGAAGCCCTGATAGCGCAGGCCCAGCTCCAGGTTGCCGCTCTTCGTGGTGGACGCGGTGCGCGTCACCATGGCGCGGTAGGGCCGCGCCCACGCACTGGACACGAAGAGCAAGCTGGCGAGGACGACGAGTGGCAGACGGGCGTTCATGGGGCAGGAAGCTAGTCGACGCACCCGTGACGGCGCACGCACGTCCGCTCAGGGTGTGGAAGTGCGCTGCCACCGCGAAGACGATCTTCTAGGGGTCGGCACGATTGCCGCGACATCGTGGCGAATCAGAGCGACACCTGGGGCTCCAGGAAGGGAGCGAACACCATGGCTGGAATCAAGCACCGCACCGTCGAGACAAACGGCATCCACCTGCACCTGGCCGAGGCGGGCGAAGGCCCCCTCGTCCTGCTCCTCCACGGCTGGCCGGAGTCCTGGTACTCGTGGCGCCACCAGTTGCTGGCGCTCGCCGCCGCTGGCTACCACGCGGTCGCGCCCGACGTTCGCGGCTACGGACAGAGCGACAAGCCTCGGGAGATCGAGGCGTACAGCATGAAGCACCTGATGGCGGACTTCGTCGGCCTGCTCGACGCGCTGGGGGAGAAGACGGCGGTCGTGGTCGGCCACGACTGGGGTTCGGCGATGGCGTGGAACCTCGCCGCGCTCCACCCCGACCGCTTCCACGCGGTGGTCGGCATGAGCGTCCCGCACATGGGCCGCACGCCGCTGCCGCCCACGCAGCTCTTCAAGAAGGTGTTCGGAGAGAAGTGGTTCTACATCCTGTACTTCCAGCAGCCCGGGGTCGCCGAGGCGGAGTTCGAGGCGGACATCCCGCGAGCGGTGCGCATGATCCTCGCCGGTGTCCCCGGCTTTGATCCGCAGTCCCCCATCGTCCAGGCCCGGAAGAAGGACGACGGGTTCCTCACGGGGGTGGCCGCGCCCGAAACCCTGCCGGACTGGCTCACGGAGGAGGACATCGCGTACTTCGCGAAGGAGCTGGCCGGCAGCGGCTTCCGGGGAGGGCTCAATCGCTACCGCAACATGGATCGCGACTGGGAGGAGCTGCCCGAACTCGCCACGGCGAAGATTGAACAGCCCGCCCTGTTCATCATCGGGGAAAAGGATCCGGGACGCGCCTTCGCCCCCGTCGAGGCCATGAAGGCGCTGGTTCCGAACCTCCGGGAGCCGCTCGTCCTCCCCGACGCCGGCCATTGGATCCAGCAGGAACGTGCCCCGGACGTGAGCGCCGCGCTGATTGGCTTCCTGAAGTCCCTGCCCGCCTGAGGCCCCTACGGTGACTCCCGCGGGTGGGACTCCAGCCCGCGAAGGGGAGCGTCCTGGCCCGATACGATGAAGGGTGCCCAGTGGTGGGGATGTGGCTTCGCGGCACGCAGCCAGTGCATGGCCTCGCGCAGCGCGGCGGCTCGTCCCCTTCCCGCGAGCAGGTGGCGGTAGTAGGCCTCCATCAGCTCCTGCGTGGTGTCGTCCTTCACCTTCCACAGGCTCATCACCACGGTCTCCGCCCCGGCCACCACGAGCGCCCGGCGCAGCCCGTAGACGCCCTGGCCCAACTGGATGTCCCCGCGTCCCGTATCGCAGGCCGACAGCACCACGAGCTGGGTGCCCCAGAGATCGAGCCCGGCCAACTCCAGCGCTGTCACCAGCGCGTTCTCGGGTGGAGCCGCATGGGGGCTGGAGGCGTCAGGGGCCAGCGCGCGCGCACCCGCGAAGAGGAGGCCGGAGCGCAGCAGGGGATCCTTCGGAGGCGAGGCGGCGGTGTCATCCCCCAAAGCACCGAAGTGGACCACGGAGCGGGAGTTCGGGGACACGGCAGCGTCCTGCAGGAAGAAGCCGTGGGTGGCCAGATGCAGGATGCCAGGGGACGACAATCGCAGCAGGCGTTCCTTGGTGGCCTCGGGGCCCAGGAAGAGCTGGGCCTGGGGAAACAGCCGTTGGATGCTCTCTGCTTCCCTGCGGGTGCCCGGAAGCGGAATGACGTCCCAGTCCCTGTGCACCGGGCGCTCGTGCAGCGAGGAGAAGAAGCGCTCCATGGAGGCGGAGCGCTCGGCCACCGCCGAGGTCTCCGCCTGAGAGGATGCGGGGGCTTGCACCGGAGCACCGAAGGCCGGGTCGGCGAGGACGACGACGGAGTCCGCCGGGGCGATCTGCTGGGGGCGCGGCAGCAGGTCCTTGCCGGAGGTGAGGTAGGTGAAGTCAAAGGCATCCACCAGGAACTGCTTTCCGTCGTGCAGGGCGGCGAAGGGCACCAGGGCCAACTGTCCATCCGGCGCGAGGAAGAGGCGTCGGGTCTTCCCCAACAGCGGGAGCAGGGGTTGGAACGCGAGCCGATAGGCCGACCGGGCCTTGGCCTGGAAGCCGGCGTCCTGGTTGGCCAGGGCATCTCGCAGGCTCGAGGCGGCCAGGTCCAGGGAAGCGGCCGGTCCCAGGTCCACGGTGCGGATGGTCGCATCCGGGAAGAGGACCAGCGCCAGGTAGCGCAGGGGACCAGGACTCGAGGACTCGGGCACGCCGGGTCTGGGCACGAGGGGGTGCTCCGCGTAGGTGATGAACTCGACGAGCGCGCCGTCCCTGGGCAGGGCCTGGGCGACACGGTCGACGATGTCCGCGGGAGATGGCAGCGCGGTCAGTGCGCGCAGCGGTGCGGAGCGATGGGCAAGAGCGGCCTCGAGCGCGTCACCCTCCCGGGCCAGCTCCTTGAGCTGTTGTTGATAGGCCGCGGGGGGCAGCGAGCCCGGACCCTGGAACGTGAGGCTGGCAAGTCGGGTGCGCAGGCTCCGCAAGCGCTCGAAGGTTTCGAGCTCCCCCGCGCCCAGGCTCCGGTAGACAGCGCGGGAGATGTTGGCGGTCTCCTCGATGGAGCGGCCCTTGAGGAGCAGGGCCGCGCTCAAGGCCAGGCGCCTCACGTGGGCGTTGTCGGGATGGGCGCGCAGCAGCGCATAGAGACGTTCCTCATCGGCGCGCAGGAACCGGAGGAAATGGCTCAGGCGCGCTTCCGAGAAGTCGAGGGCCTCCTGACGCAGACGCAGCTCCGACATGGCGAAGGCGCGCGTGAAGAGCGGTAGGGCCTCGGGGAGGCGATGCCGGCCCAGGCGAAGCAGTGCAAGGTCATTGAGCGTTTCGGCGACGTCGGGGTGGTTGTCGCCGAAGGCCGCCTCCCGGATGGCGAGCGCACGCTGGGAGAGAGGCTCCGCCCGGTCATACAAACCCTGCCGCGCGTAGAAGTTGGCGAGGTTGTTGAGCGAGGTGGAGACGGCGGGGTGGTCCTTGCCCAAGGCCACCTCCCGGAGGGCGAGCGCACGTTGGAAGAGGGGCTCGGCCCGGCCGTACGCGCCCTGGATCGCATAGATGCTGGCGAGGGAGTCGAGCGGGGCGGCGACATCAGGGTGGCTCTTGCCGAGGGCTGCCTCATCGATGGCGAGGGCGCGCTGGTAGAGCAGCTCCGCCCGGCCATACAACCCCTGGTCCGCGTAGAGGTTGGCGATGCGGTTGAGCGAGGTGGCGACGTCAGGGTGGTTCTTGCCGAGGACCTCCTCCTGGATCGCGAGGGCACGCAGGTAGAGCGGCTCCGCCCGGTCGTACAACCCCTGCGTCGTGAAGAGCAGTGCGAGGTTGTCGAGCAGGGCGGCGACGGTGGGGTGGCTCTTGCCCAGGGTTGCCTCCTTGATGGCGAGGGCGCGCTGGTAGAGCGGCTCCGCCCGGCCGTACAACCCCCGGGTCATGAAGAGCAGGGCAAGGTTGTGGAGCGAGGAGGAGACAAGGGGGTGATTCTTGCCGAGAGTCGCCTCGCGGATGGCGAGCGCGCGCTGGTGCAGCGGCTCCGCCCGGCCGTACAACCCCTGGGTCAAATAGAGGTTGCCGAGGTTGTTGAGCGTTTCAGCGACGCTGGGGTGGCTCTCGCCGAGGGTCGCCTCGCGGATGGCGAGCGCGCGCTGGTAGAGCGGCTCCGCCCGGTCGAGCAAACCCTGTTTCGCGCAGAGATTGCCGAGGTTGCTGAGCGACTGGGCGACGTCGGGGTGACGGGCGCCGAAGGCCGCCTCCCGGATGGCGAGCGCGCGTTGGTAGAGCGGCTCCGCCCGCTCGTACAACCCCCGGTCCGAGTTGAGGTTGGCCAGACTGTTGAGCGAGATGGCGACACGGGGGTGGCTCTTGCCAAGAGCCGCCTCGCGGATGGTGAGCGCGCGCAGGTAGAGCGGCTCCGCCCGGTCATACAGCCCCTGCTCCGCATAGAGGATGGCGAGGAAGTGGAGCGCGTCAGCAACGAGCGGGTGATGCTCACCGAGGGCTGCCTCCCGCAGGGCAATGGCTCTCAGCAAGAGGGGCTCACCCCGTTCGTACAACCCCTGGGCGTCGTAGAGAGAAGCGAGGTTGTAGAGCGTCTGGGCGACGTCGAGATGGCTCTTCCCAAGGGCCGCCTCGCGAATGGCGAGTGCGCGTTGAAGCAGGGGCTCCGCCTGCTCCAGGTGCGTCCCATCCAGCCGCCAGGAGAGCTCGCCTATCAGGTCCAGGGCGCTGGCGACGTCAAGATGCGTGCTTCCGAGCACGGCCTCCCGAAGAGTGAGTGCCTGCTCCGCCCGTGCAAGGGCGTCAGAATACCCGCCTGCGTCCTTGAGCTTCAGCGCGTCGTCAAACGCCGCCTGCGCCTCCAGCAGCCGCGCATCCGGCTTCACTTCGATGACTCCCCCTCCCGTCGCGCAACAGCAGAGAACCCCCAACATCCACAACCATCCGAGTGCCTGACGCATCCTTGTCTCCTGTTTCAGATGGGCGATGCACGCTGCCCGCTACCTGGGAGGGAACGAAGCACAGACGCGCACGCCGACCCTGGCGTCGCGCGCCGTGGGATCACCGGGTGAGAGGTCCGCGCTCGACGCAGCGAAGGCGTCGTAATACCAGGAGCCCCCCCGGAGCACGACGCTTCCGAACTCCGGCGTCGCGGACCGCGTGAGTTCATAGGCATTGCCAGCCATGTCCTCCAGGCCGAAGGGGCTCACCGATGCAGGGTGGGAGCCGACCCCATCGGGGCCGAAGGCCATGGGCGACCGGTCGTAGGTTTCGTCGATGTTGGCGTCATCTGGCTGCAATTGGTCGCCATGCGGGTATTGCCGGCCATCCGCGCCTCGGGCCGCGTACTCCCACTCGTGCTGGCTGCACAGGCGCGCTCCCGGCAGTCGCTTCGTGCGGTGGAGCCAGTCGAAGTAGCCCTCCAGGTCCTGGGCGGAGACGCCGGACAGGGGAAACTTCCTCCAATCGCCCGCGGTTCTCCGGGTCCGCCCCGGATAGACAAAATCCTCGCCCACCCTCGCCGTGCGGAATGTCTCGCTTGAGCGATAGAAGGTGAAGAGCCAGCCAGCGCCAGGATGCCGCCGCAGGGTGACCGCCCCACCGTCGCCGAAGTGGGGTTGTTCGAGGATGCGCCTCGCGGGCGCCTCCGGAGGCAGGTCGTCGAGGTAGGTCATCCAATCCCCGAACGTCACCTCCCTCCTGCCAATCAGATATCCCTCGTTGAAACAGCGCCGATGCATCGGCGGACTGAATGAGAACTTCCGCACCTCCTCCGCCCCGGCGCGGCCCAGGAGGAAACAGCCCGGCGGGACGTAGGCATGACCTTCAGGCAACGCGGAGGGCAGCGCGAGGCGGACCGTCTCGGAGGCCCCGTGCGTGAGGAGCAGTGGCAACTCCACCGGCACGGAGTCCGGCCGCGTGAAGCGAAGCACATAGGAGCCCTCGGGAAGCTGGAGCCGGGCAATGGGGGTCGGGCCCAGGGGAGCGAAACCTGGAACGGACTCGCGGCGGAGCCTCCCGTCCTCCTCCTGGGTGTAGCGCTCGAGTTCGACCCGAGCGCCAGGAGGGGTGGTCACCAACTCAAGTTCAGCCGGCGCCCGGAGCCGTCGCAGCCACTGCGCCCCCTCCTTCGAGGTGTCCGCCTCCTGCTCCAGGCGCCGCACCCACGCGTCACGTTCGCGACGCTGGTGGAAGTCCTCGGCGAGGAGGATGCGTTCGTAGGTGACCTCCGCGATGAGCTGGCGCGCGTCCCCATGGCGGGGGTCCCGCTCAAGGGTCCTGTCCAATGCCTGGGTGGCGCGGGCGTAGGCCGCATCGGACGCGTCGCGCAGGACGAGCACTTCGGTCCATTGCCGCTCGGCGGCCTTCCTGAGTCCTCCGGAGTCCGGCGGGCTCTTGAGGTCCACGGAGGGTGGCGCCCGGTTGTCGAACAGCGCCAGGGCCTCCTCACGCCGCATGCGGGCCTCCTGGGCGAGGGCACGGCCCCCGGCGAGCGACTCGCGCGCCGTGCCAAGCTCCTCGGCGCTCAACCGCGCCTCCACCAGGTACGCCAGCAGCCGATGACCGCCGGAGGCGAGGACGGCGAGCGCGACGACGAGCCCCGCGAGCCGGCGCCTCCAGCGCTCGCGCGTCACGGCGCGGCGGGAGGTCAGGAGGAAGGAACGCTCGCGCGCGCCCAGGGTGGAGAGCTCCAGCAGCCGCACCTCCTCCAACTGCCGCTGTCCCCAGAGGGCGTCACTGGCGTGAAGGAGGCGCTCCCACTCCGCGCTGGCCGTCTCCACCCGCTTGCGCAGCGCGCGCTGGCCGATGTCGTCATCGAGCCAGTCGCGCAGCGTGCCCCAGCTCGCGATGAGCGACTCGTGCGCGATCTCCCAGCGCGGCTGGCCGCCCAGGGTGCGCGTGTGCAACAGGCGGCCCTCGACGAGCGCGCGAAGGGCGGCGCGCGAGGACCCATCCGAGGACTCGACGAGCTCCTCCTCGCCACGCTCGCTGCGCGTCCCCTCCGCCGTCACCAACCGGAGCAGGAGTCGCCGCGCCGACGCGTACTCGGCGGGCCCCAGTCGCCCGAGCACCCCGTCGGCATGGCGGGACAGGGCCCCGGCCACCCCGCCCATCGCATCGAGCGCCTCCCGGGTGATGCGGCCCTGCTCCGGATTGCGCCGCTCCCACAGCTCGGCGAGCGCGAACTGGAGGAGCGGCAGGCTCCCCACGCCGGGCGCCGTGGAGGTGACGAGCGCCTGGAGGACTTCACCGGATTCGAAGGCCACGCCCCGGCTGCGCGCGGGACCGACGATCGCCTCGCGAACCCCCTCTTGCGACAGGGGGCGAAGGATGTAGAGGGCCCGCTCGGCCTCTTCGCCCAGGCCGGGCAGCGCGCACAGGCGGGTCAGGAAGTCGCCGCGCACCGCCAGCAGCACGCGCACCCCCGACGACGGCAGGGCGAGTTCCCCGAGGAGGCGGGCCACATGCGCCGCCTGGACCGGCTCGGAGAGCGTGAGGAGCTCCTCCAGTTGATCCATGAAGAGCAGCAGTCCGCGCCCGCGAGAGTGCGCCTCGCGCAGCGCCGGTCCCAGCCAGCCCGGCGTCCGCGCGAGCGCGGTCACCAGCTCCGCCTCCTTCCGGCCGAGCAGCGGCGCGAGCGCGGCGGCCAGTGCCTCGAGCGGGCGGTGACCGGGCCACAACGTGACCGTGGTCTGCTCACGCCCCGCGTCCAGGGCGCCCGCGGCCACCCGAGGCAGCACGCCGGCGCGACACAACGAGGACTTGCCGGTCCCGGAGTCTCCGGCGACGAGGACCAGGGGCTGGGTGCGCAGGCGCTCGAGCACGGCGCGGATGTCCGCCTCGCGCCCGAAGAACAGCGAGCGGTGCTCGGCCTCGAAGGGCGCGAGGCCGCGATAGGGATTGCCGGAGGACAGTGGCGCGGGCGCGCTGATGCGCTCGAGCCGCTCCAGGGCTTCGCAGAGGGCCTCCGCCGAAGCGAACCGGTCCAGGGGATTGGCCGCGAGGCACCGCGTGATGAGCGTGGCGAAGTCCGGGTCGATGTCGGGCCCGAGCACGGCGCGAGGAGGAGCCACCTGCTGTCCCCGGGAGGTGCGCTGGGGCACCTCACCCGTACACAGTTCGTGGAGGACAAGGCCCAGGGCATAGAGGTCGCTGCGAGGCGTCGCCGGGGCTCCGGCGAGCAGCTCGGGCGCCAGATAGGGCAGTGTCCCGACGAGGGGCTGCGCGCTGGACGTCAGGGCCGTTCCCACCTCGAAGCGCTCGGCCAGGCCGAAGTCGAGCAGCTTCACCTCGCCGTCCCGGGTGACCAGGGCATTGGACGGCTTCAGGTCGCGATGGAGCACGCCCTGTCGGTGCGCCGCCGCGAGCCCCCGGGCCAGTCCGACGCCCAGGGAGAGCACCCGGCGCCACGGCACCGGCAGGGGCAGCTCCGCGAGGCTCTGGCCCACGACGTACTCGGAGACGATGTACGGGTGGCCGTCCACCTCGCCCACGCTGAACACGTTGACGATGTTGGCGTGCTGCAGGCGCGCGAGCGCCCGGGCCTCGGTCGCGAAGTGCTCGCGGACCCGGGCGTCGGGCTGGCTTGAGGCAATGAACTTCACCGCGACACGCCGATCCAGCGACGTGTCATGCGCCAGGAAGACCACGCCCATCCCGCCCCGGCCAATGAGCGCTTCGAGTCGGAACGCGTCAAAAACGTCGGGTGGCGTCCAGGAGGGCACTGGCTCCCGCGAGGCGTCCGCCGGCTCGCGGATCTCCGAGGGCGCTTCCCCCGAGGGCTGGATGCCGGGGGTGAAGGTGGCCAGGAGGGTCCGGCAGTCGTCGCAACGGGTGGCGTGCTGATGGACCCGGGTCAGTTCCTCGTCTGGCAACCGAGCTTCGAGGAGCTCCACCAGGACCTCATCCGTCAGACAGCCGGAGGGGAGCGGATACCTGGGTTGGGAAGTGTTCAAGGGGGCCACGGAGCGGGTGCCCATCAATGGCTGGCGTTGAAGGCAAAGACGAAGTGCGTAGGATGGACCTTCGAATGGAACAGGTGTCCGAGCACGTCGCGACGTTTCTCAAGCATACCCAGGTGCGCTTCGTCCCCCCTACAGAGGTGGAAGCCGCGTCGCTTGACGCGCTGCTGCTCAGCGCGTGGGAGGAGGCTCGCGCGCAGTGGCCCACCGTAAAACTCTCCCTCAATCAATTCGTCATCCATGTCGCTGAACGATTGCCCAAGGTGAGTCCCGACAGCCCCATCGCGCCGCTTCTCAAAATGCTGTCCCTGGCGGAACTCTACCTCACGTGTGGATGTCTTCAGGGTCTGGCCTCCGCGCAGGAGGCCTTCGAAAAAAGCTACCTCGCGAAGCTGCCAGGCAAGCTGCGGGGTCTGAGACAACCCGACGCGATGATCGACGACGTGTGTCAAATCACGCGCGTGAAGTTGTTGGTCACCACCCCGGAGAGCGCTCCCAGGATTGGTGAGTACTCGGGGCGCGGCGCGCTGCTGAGCTGGGTGCTCGTCACCGCCGGACGCATCGCCAACAAGCTGCGGGCCGCGGAGAAGCCCTCGTCCGAGGACAGCGCGGAGGAGATCCTCAAGATGCTGCCGGGGCAGGGAGTGGACCCGGAGCTGGACGTCATGAAGCGGCGCCACCACGCCGAGTTCCGTCAGGCCGTGCATGAAGCCGCCTCCACGCTCTCCGCCGACGAGCGCCACCTGCTGCGCCTCCACTTCGCGGATCAACTCTCGACGTACGAGCTGGCCTCGCTCTTTCGCGTCAATCAATCCACCGTCTCCCGCTGGTTGAAGAGTGCACGGCAGCGCGTCTACGAGGAGACCCGGAGCCGTCTGCAGGAGCGGCTGGGCCTCTCCACCCTGGGCTTCAAGAGCTTCCTGGCGTTCATCGACAGCCAGCTGGACCTGAGCATCAGCCAGATATTGGAGGAGAAGGGCTGACACGGGGGACGTGCTACGGGGCCTTGGCCGCGGAGGCAGCGCCCTTCGGGGCCGCGAACGTCAGGTTGCGCAGCAGCGCGGCCTCGGGGCTCACGTTCATGCGTCGCACCGTGCAGTGCTCCCCTACCCCTTCGCCTGGAGCACCCACCCCGTCTGTCTGGAAGCGGTTGGGGCACTCCTGGAGGATGGTCGCCAGCGCGCGGCCGTCACGGGTGCGCGCCAGGCAGGTGGCCCCGTCGGGTGCCCACGCCGCCTCGAAGGAGGCCTTCGCGGGATCCCATTCCCCCCGCTCCACCATGCCGAACCGGTCATAGACGTCGATGGTGGTGCCCTGGTGCGTGTGGCTCTGGCCATTGCCACAGTAGTCCGCGCGCGCCATACGGGTGCAGGCCTGGTGGAGGTCCGCCAGCGGCTTCCCGTCGCGGCGGTCCCAGGGCTTGTAGCCCCACTGGATGCACTTGGTGATGGCGCCGTTCTCACAGGCGAAGGTGAGCTTGCCCGGGGCGTCCTGGTGGGCCCCACTGGCATCCCAGACGCCACCCACCGCGAGGGCCCGGGGGCTCGCCACGCGGCCCACGGCGACGCAGGGGTTCTCCCACTCCTGGGCCACCGCGTTCCATGCCTCGATGCGGTAGAAGATCATCCCAGGGTCCTCGGGGGAGGGTTCGGCGGCGCAGAGGGCCACCTCCACGGGCTTGCCGTCGCTGTCCGTCCCCTGCAGCACGCTGCCGACGACGCCGCGCAGGGCATCCCCAGCCTCTGGCGCGGGAGAGGCGACCAGGTGCCCGCCGTCGAGCCGCAGGGCCGTCACCCCCGCCTCCGCCCGGCGCAGGGGCGCGAGGTCCGCCGAGACGAGCACGCTGCTGCGCTCCTCGGCCACCTTCTCCGTGTTCCAGTCCCGCCGGGTGCCCCACAGCATCGTCCCCTGGGGCCTGGCGATGCGGCTGCCGGATTGGGCCTGACAGCGGCGCGCGTAGCGCTCGGCGTCCGAAACCCGGCCCGCGGACCGCATGGGGGAGGGCTTCGCGGAGGCCGGAGGACCCGCGTGCGCCAGGGAGGGAAGCTGAAGGAACAGACAGACCAGCAGGAACTTCTCCATCGCGTTTTCTCCGTCGCGTCCATGGGCAGGACAGCTGGACCACGATGAAGAAGAGCCAGGGACTTGAAGAGTCATGCACGGAATCCGCAGGCTGTCCCGTGGCCCCCCAGCCTGGCGACCGCCGCGTGACACCGCCAGGGAACTGGGGCTCACTGCCCGTGTCTGCATTCAAGGGGGAACCATGAGGTGCATGCTCGGGTGGATGGTGGTCGTCGTGCTCTGCTGTTCGGCGGGGGCGGCGACAGCGGAGGCGCCGGGGGATGCGAGGCTTCGCGAGGCGCAGGCTGCTTTTGACGCGGCGACGAAGCTCATGGACGCAGGCCGCTATCCCGAGGCGCATGGACCGGCCGCGCAGGCGCTCGCGCTGAGGGAGTCCGCTCTTGGAAGCACGCATCCAGACGTCGCCGGCGCTCTGGACCTCGTGGGGGAACTCTATCAGCGGCAAGATGACGTCCCCCACGCGGAGCCCCTGCTTCAACGCGCGCTGGCCCTGCGGGAAGCCACGCTCGGCAAGGCCCACCCGGACGTTGCCCTGACGCTCACCCTCCTGGGCATCCTCTACAAGGACCAGGGGCTGTACGCTCAGGCAGAGCCCCTCTTCCTGCGCGCACTCACCCTCCGGGAGACGGGCCTTGGCGCCGCACATCCCCTCGTCGCCAGAACGCTGAGCAACCTCGCCAACCTCTACTCGGACCAGGGAGCGAACGAGCGGGCCGAGCCCCTCTACCTGCGCGCGCTCACCATCCGGGAAAAGGCCTTCGGCAACAACCATCCCCAGGTCGCCACATCGCTCAACAACCTCGCAATCCTCTACAAGGACCAGGGGCTGTACGAACGGGCCGAGCCCCTCTACCTGCGCGCGCTCGCCATTCGGGAAGAGGCCCTCGGCAAGAACCATCCCGAAGTCGCCGCATCGCTCCACGGCCTCGCCAACCTCTATGTGGGTCAGGGTTTGTACGAACGGGCCGAACCCCTCTTCCTGCGCGCGATCGCCATCTTCGAGGCGGCCCTCGGCGACAAACACTCTCACGTGGCCTCCTCGCTCGACGACCTCGCCAACGCCTACTCGGAACAGGGGTTGCACAGCCGGGCCGAACCCCTCCACCTGCGCGCGCTCGCCATTCGGGAGGAGGCCCTCGGCAAGAACCATTTCGAAGTCGGCGTCTCGCTCAACAACCTTGCCCTGCTCTATATGGAGCAGGGGTTGTACGAGCGGGCCGAACCCCTCTTCCTGCGCTCGCTCGCCATCCTGCGAGCAGCGCTCGGCGACAACCACCCTCTCATCGCCACCTCGTTCGAGAACCTCGCACTCCTCGCCAAGGAACAGGGGTTGTACGACCGGGCCGTGACCTTCCATCAGCGCGCGCTCGCCCTCCGGGAGGTGGTGCTCGGCAAGAACCATCCCGACCTCGCCACAACGCTCCACAACATCGCCAACGTCTATCTGGACCAGGGAGGGAATGAGGACCGGGCCGAGCCCCTCTTGAAACGCGCGCTCGCCATCCAGGAAGCGGCGCTCGGCGACACCCATCCCTTCGTGGCCTCCTCGCTCGCAAGCCTCGCCAGGATCCACCTGTCCCGAGGAAGGTATGAGCGGGCCGAGCCCCTCTGGAAGCGTGCACTCGCCATCCAGGAAGCAACGCTTGGCGACACCCATCCCAGCATTGCTCAATCGCTCCACGGCCTCGCCCTGCTCCACCTGGCCCGACATCGCCGCGCCGCGGCCCTGCCGCTCCTGACGCGCGCCTTCGACATCTCCGAACAGCGGCTGCGCCAGGAGGCGCTCGACTTCTCCGAGTCACGACTGGCCCATTTCCTCCAACTCCTGCGCGCGGACGAGCAGGGGCTCTACGCCGTGCTGCGCGCCTGGCCCCAGGACGCCAGCGTGCGGCGTCTGGCCCTCAGCGCCGTGCTCCTGCGCAAGGGCCGCTCCGTCGAGGAGACCGCGGAGATCTCCCGCAGCCTCTCCCGAAGCCTGGGAGCCAGGGACCGCGACACCTTCGAGCGGCTGCGAGGCCTGCGCACCCAACGGGCCGCCCTTTCGCTCGGGGGCCCCGGCGAGCTCACTCCGGTGGACTATCAGCAGCGCCTCAAGTCGCTCGCCGACCAGGGTGATGCCCTGGAGGCCGACCTCGCCAAACGCTCCGCGCCCCTGCGCGCGCTCACCGCGCTCCCACCCACCGCCGAGATCGTCGACCGGGTCGCCGCCTCCCTGCCGCGCGATGGCGCCCTCATCGAGTTCATCGCCTACGAGGACAGTCCCGTCCTCCCCACTCCCGGCAAGCCCCGCGCGAAGAAACCGGGTCCGCTCCGATACCTGGCGCTGGTGCTCTTCCCCGACGCATCCACGCGGGCCCTGGACCTGGGCCCGGCGGCGCCCATCGACCGCGCCGCCACGCGCCTGCGCGATGCACTGGCACGCCGCGACGTCCAATCACAGGCATCCGCCCGGGCGCTCCACGACATCGCGTTCCGGCCCCTGCTGCCGCTGCTGGGCAACACCCGCCGGCTCTTCCTCTCGCCCGACGGACATCTGGGCCTCGTCCCCTTCGCCGCGCTCCACGACGGACGCGACTATCTGGTCGAGACCTGGGACTTCACCTACCTCACCTCCGGCAAGGATCTGCTGCGGCGTCCCCAGGACACCTCCGCCGTGTCGTCCGTCGTCGTCTTCGCCGACCCGGACTTCCAGGCGGCACCTGGAACCGCGCCCCGGGCCCCTTCGCCCGCGGAGCGTTCCGCCCCCCTCGAGCGCTTCTTCTCCACCTCGCGCGCGGAGGACATCGCCGCCACCCCCTGGGCAGCGCTCCCGGGCAGTCGCGCGGAGGCCGAGGACATCCAACGCCTCCTCCCCCAGGCCCAGCTCCTGCTCGGACCCGAGGCCACCAAGGAGCGGCTGCTCCACCTGCCCACGCCCGGCGTGCTGCACCTGGCCACCCACGGCTTCTTCCTCGACGACGCCCCCGCGCCCAGCGACTCCAGGGCCGTGGTCCATTTTGGTGTGTTGGGAGAGGGAGCCCTCACGCGCCCCGTTCCGGATCCGTTGCTGCGCTCGGGGCTGATCCTGGCGGGCGCCTCCGCACCAGCTCCTGACGCGGCCAGGCCTCCGGCGGCCAGCGCGATGGTGACGGCCCTGGAGCTGGCGGGCCTGGACCTGTGGGGCACCCAGCTCGTGGTGCTGTCCGCGTGCGACACCGGACGGGGCGACGTGAAGCCAGGCCAGGGCGTGTACGGCCTGCGCCGCGCCTTCTTCGTGGCCGGAGCGGAGACAGTGGTGATGAGTCTCTGGAAGGTGAACGATGGGGCGACCCACCCTCTCATGGAGGCCTACTACCGCCACCTGCTGTCGGGGCAGGGCCGGGCCACGGCGCTGCGCGAGGCGATGCGCTCCTTCCGGCGGACGTGGCCCCATCCCCACTACTGGGCCCCCTTCATCACCGTGGGCAGCGATGCGCCCCTGCGCGCGCTGGCGACTGGCGCTCCATCCCATCCGGACGCGAAGCCCACGGAGGCTCGCTGATGGTTGGCCGTCCGCGGGCCTGGAACCCGTGGAGCCAGGCGTCAGGGGCACCCGACTCGAGGCCGCGCAACGCGGATGAAGCACTGTCCGGCAACACCCCATCCGACTCCAGGCTGGCCGCATCCGGGCCCAGGGTGGACCGGGCCCCCGAAGTGATCCGCGAGGCACCGCCCCCGAGGCACTGCTTGAACAGGGTGAATGAGACGTTCGTGGTGCCCCCGGGCTGAAGGCTGGGTCTGGGCCCTGGCGGAAGCCGCTGCGAGCAGGAACACGAGTGAGAAGAAGATCGCCGCGGCGTTCAGACTCATGCTCTCGACACTCATCGTGTGACCTCTTGCAATGAAAGCCTCCCGCCTGCCAGATCGACGGCCATAGGCTGAGTGCCCCCGCGAAGGGACAGAGCTGATTCGGGGAAGAATGATGCAGGGAATCCGCGGGCTGCTCGCTGAATCAGCCGCCTGTGCATCATTTGCCGCGTCGCCGGCTCCCCTGTGGTGAAGGAGCCCCAGGCACCTTCACTCCAAATGACGAACTCCTTTGAGGTCAGGATCCTTCGAGCGCCAGAAGAGCTTGGCCATTACCGAAGGCTGCTCTTCGACGCCTACATCCACGAGGCAGGCTGGAATTTCCATCCAGCCAATCCATCCGGAATCCGGATATCGGGTCATGAACTGCGGGATGACCGGGATGACATCGCCATCTGTTTCGGCGTCTTCCAAGAGGACAGGCTGATTGGGGGCGCCAGGCTCTGCGGGAGGCACCAGGGCCAATTCGAGATCCACGGCTACCAACCCCATCGGGACCTGACCTTCCTGAACGCCCCCAATCTGATCGAGGCGAGCCGAGCCGTCCTGCGCTCCGAGTTCAGGGGCAGCGGCGTCTTCCCGTTGCTGGTTCGCCATCTGTTTGAGTTCTGCGAGAACAACCAGTTGTCGGTCTTCACGGTCACCAGCGACCCGTCCGTGATCCGGCTCTACAAGCGGATCGGGATGCCAGCGGTCGAGGGTTGCAGGTTCAAGTTCGAACCCGAGGATCCGGCGGAGGCGCAGCTGTTCCTCGTGGACTCACGGGGCGTGTTGGACACCGTCCTCAAGAACCTGACCCGTTGAACAGGGAGGCGGGAGTCGGTGCGGGTGCCGCGGCGCCCCCCGAAAATCCCTGCATCATTTTCAGATGTGTTGGCTCATTCACATGGGTGGGGGAATTTTCTCGGTCCCATGAAAGCGAACCCGGGGTTCGTCTGACCGAGGCGCGGAGCCGCTACGGCTCCGCGTGACCGAGCTTCATCCGCGCAGCCCCATGTCACTCGCGACGTGACGCCAGAAGAGCTGCGTGGCGCGGCTTGGAAGACGTGCGTCCTGAAGGAGCACTTGCATGTCAGTTTCATCTGTTGGTTTCCCGCGCACGTGGCGGACGCTGCGGAAGGCGGCCGTCGTCCTGTCGGCCCTCACCTTCGGCATCACCGGCTGCAGCACCCAGCCCTCCACCCCTCAGCAGCAGGAGCAGGAGGACTCCGCCACCGCCTCCTTCTCCATCAAGGCCTCGGATTTCTACGACGCCTCCGGCGCCTCCAGGGGTGGCTCGCGCTCCGCCTTCTCCCCGCGCGCCTCCCAGGTCTTCTCCTTCACGGATGTGAGCACCCTGCGCATCGACGTGAAGGACAAGGCCACCAACAGCCCGCTCTACGTCAACTTCGACCTTCGCAACGAGGCTGGCGAGTGGAACGGCACGCTGCCCTTCCTCCCCAGGGACAAGACGCTCGTCTTCTCCGCCAGGGCCCTCAACGCCTCCGGCACCCTGCTCTTCCACGGCACCACCGAGCAGACCCTCGCCATCGGCGGACAGTCCATCATCATCGTCCTGACCGCCGCCAATGACGGTCGCGCCATCTCCATCCCGCGCATCCGGAAGATCTCCGTCCCCTCCGCCTTCGGCTCCGACCAGAGCGGCAATGTGTCCTTCACCGTGGAGGCCAACACCGGAGAGAACCTCGACTACGAAATCATCTCGGCGGGGGGAAGCGGGACCTTCTATCCACCGACGGGCTCCATCTCCCTGGCGGCCACGGTGGGCACCTTCGTCAGCCAGTACGCTCCGCCCACCGTCTCCTCCAACACGGAGTTCGAGCACACGGTGAAGGTCACCAACGAGGCAGGCCACTCCGTCTCCACCACCTTCAAGACCCGGGTCAAGCCGCCCGGCACCACCGATGGTGTGATCGACACGGGCATCCAGGTGCTCTTCAACCCGGTCATCAACACGCTGAATTCGAGCCGTGTGCTCGGCACCGGAAACGTCATCTTCCAGGCCTCCGTGGCCGACAATGAAGCCGCGTCTTCGCTCCAGTACGCCTGGAGCTTCGCGCCCGCCTCCGGCACCAGCTTCGACCCGCTGCCGAGCTTCTCCGGCGCCACCAACCCCGCCACCCTGCGCGACTACACCACCGCCGTGCAGGGCATCATCACGCTCGAAGTCACCGATGGCGATGGCGGCAAGACCACGCTGCGCTACCCGCTCACCCCCAACCAGTTCCCCGACAACCCCACCGTCGAGGGCGGGCTGACCGGCATCAACTCCATCCGCGCCGGCGAGTCCCACACCTGCGTTCTCTTCAACAGCGGCGCCCTGCGCTGCTGGGGGCGCAACACCCTCGGCCAGCTGGGCTACGGCAACACCTTCACCGTCGGCGACAACGAGCAGCCCTACACCGCGGGGGATGTGGCGCTGGTGGGCGTGGGAGCCAGGCTCGCCCTCGGCGGAAACCATACCTGCGCCCTGCTGGACACCGGACTGGTGCGCTGCTGGGGCCAGAACACCCATGGCCAGCTCGGCTACAACACCACCGAGCACGTGGGGGATGGCGAGGCCATCGCCAGCTATGGCTACGTCAACCTGGGCGGCATCGCGGTGAAGCTCGCCGCCGGTTACGAGCACACCTGTGCCCTGATGAATACCGGCAAGGTGCGCTGCTGGGGCCGCAACAACTACGGCCAGCTCGGCCGGGGCGACACCCAGGACGTCGGCGACGACGAGCAGGTTTCCGAGCAGGGCAGCGACGTGGAGGTGGGCGGCGCGGTGAAGAACATCGTCGCCGGTGGCCATCACACCTGCGCCCTGCTGGACACCGGCGACGTGCGCTGCTGGGGCTACAACGGCCATGGCCAGCTGGGCTACGGCGACACCGAGACGGTGGGCAACAACGAGCACCCCTCGGTGGCCGGGAGCGTGGCGGTGGGCGGCCCCGTCATGCAGCTGACGGCCGGCGAGAACCACACCTGCGCCCTGCTCAACACCGGCAACGTGCGTTGCTGGGGCTACAACGGCTTTGGCCAGCTGGGCTACGGCAACACCAACACCCTCCGCGCGCCGACCGGCGATGTGGTGATGGGCGGCCAGGTGCTCCAGGTCTCCGCGGGCAAGCAGCACACCTGCGCCCTGCTGAGCACCGGCGACCTCAAGTGCTGGGGCAGCGGCGCCAGCGGCCGGCTCGGCTACGGCAGCGCCGCGACGCTGCTCGCGCCTCCCGCCTCCGGCGTGGACCTGGACGGCTCCACCGCCTTCCAGGTGACGACGGGCGCCAGTCACACCTGCGCCCTTCTGAGCACGGGGGCCGCCCGCTGCTGGGGTGACAACGCCTTCGGCCAGCTCGGCTACGGCAACGTCCTGGACATCGGCGACAACGAGTTGCCCTCCTCCGCGGGCGACATCCAGGTCCTCGCGCCGTAGCTCCCGCTCCCCATGGCTTCAGGGCGAGGGCTCTCGTGGGCCCTCGCCCCTTTTTCGTGCCCAGGCAGGTGACCTCCATGAAGAACGCCTCTCCTCGACTTCTGTTGGCGCTCGCTCTGGCGCTGCTCACGGGCTGCTCCGCCGCTTCCGACACCGGCGCGGCCCGGCTCGCCGTCTTCCTTCCCCACGCTGGCACTTCCGCCATCGCCCGCGTCTCCGTCACCGCCAGCGGCGCGGACATCCCTTCGGCGTCCGTGGACCTCGCTCCCGCCTCCAGCGTCCAGAGCGGCCGGCTCGGCGATATCCCCGTGGGCTCGCATCGCTCCTTCCTCGCCCAGGCCTTCGACGCTTCGGGCGCCCTGCTCTTCCAGGGCTCCGCCTCCGGCGTCTCCATCTCCGCCGGGCAGTCCTCCTTCATCGGCATCACCCTCCAGGAGCCCAACGCACCCCCGGCCTCCCTGAATGAGCCTCCGGTCATTGACGCCCTGGTCGCCTCCTCCACCTCCGTGCGCGTGGGCAATGCCCTCTCCCTGGCGGTCTCAGCCCATGGGCTCCACCCGGACGAGCCCCTCTCCTATGCGTGGTCCTCCTCCTCGGGCGCCTTCTCCTCGGCCTCCGCCAGCTCCACCGCGTGGGCCGCCTCCAACGACCCCGGCACGCAGACCCTGACGCTCACCGTGACGGACTCCGGCGGCCTCTCCGCCAGCGCCTCCCTGGACGTCACCGTCCTCGCTGGCGATGAGGAGGGCTCGGCACAGGTCACCCTCTCCTTCAACAGCGCGCCCCGGGTGGACTCCCTCGGTGCCACACCCGCGCGGCTGGCCGTGGGGCAGAGCACCGCTGTCTCCGTTTCGGCCTCGGACCTGGAGGGCGACAGCCTTTCCTACGCCTGGAGCGCCTCCTGCGAGGGCTCCTGGGCCAATGCCTCCTCAAGAGCCGCCCGGTTCATTCCCTCCGCGCTCCCCGCCGGCAATTGCAACAACTGCGAGCTCACCGTCGCGGTGTCCGATGGGCGCGGCGGGCAGAGCACCGGCACCCTGTCCCTGTGTGTCGGCACGACTCCCGAGCCCCACCACTTCAATCCCTTCATCCTCCGCTCCTACAGCTCCACCCTCCCGTGGGAGCACATCTCCGCGGCGCAGGTGCTCACCTACGAGGTGGCGGCCAGCGACCCCGAGGGCTCCGCGCTCTCCTTCTCCTGGGCCGCGAACACGGGCTCGCTGGGCACTCCGGCCAACACCGCCTCCCAGAGCCGCACGACCTGGACGGCCCCCTCCTGCGTCGGTGGAGACACGACCCCCATCATCACCGCCACCGTCACCAATGCCTTCAACCTGACGGCCACGAGCAGCTTCACGGTGATGGGGCTGCCCACCTGCATCCTCTCGGAGTGGGTGCCGACGGACGCCATGGCCGCGGCTCGCAGGGACTCCACGGCGACGCTGCTGCTCAATGATCAGGTGCTCGCCGCGGGGGGACAGAACACCACCGCCCTCGCGACGGCCGAGCTGTACACCGCGACCGCGGGCACCTGGAGCTCCGCCGGCGTCATGCGCTCCGCTCGCTACCTCCACACGGCCACGCGACTGCAGAACGGCACCGTGCTCGTCGCGGGGGGCTACAACAGTGGGAGCGGCTACCTCGCGGCGGCGGAGCTGTACACCCCGGGCTCGGGCACCTGGAGCGCGACGGGCGCCATGCGCGCCCCCCGCTATCTCCACACGGCGACGCGGCTGCTCAACGGCAAGGTGCTCGTCGCGGGCGGCTTCAACAGTGCGAGCGCCTACCTGGGGACGGCGGAGCTGTACGACCCGGCCTCGGGCACCTGGAGCACGACAGGCTCCATGGCTTCGCCCCGTGGGTACCACACGGCGACACTGCTGCCCGACGGCAGGGTCCTCGTCGCGGGGGGCCGAGGCACCAGCTTCCTGGCGACCGCGGAGCTGTACGACCCGGCCTCGGGCACCTGGAGCACGACGACCGGCGCCATGGCCTCGATCCGCGCCAGCCATGCGGCGGCTCTGCTGACCAACGGCAAGGTGCTCGTCGCGGGGGGAAGCAACACGAGCACCTCGCTGGCGACCGCGGAGCTGTACGACCCGGCCACGGGCACCTGGAGCGCGACGGGTCCCATGGCCTCGCCTCGCTCCAGCCATGCGGCAGCGCTGGTGCTGAACAACGGCAGGGTCCTCGTCTCGGGGGGACGCAGCGGTAGCTCCTCCCTGGCAACAACGGAGGTCTACCTCCCGGCCTCGGGCACCTGGAGCGCGTCGGGTTCGATGACCTCACCTCGCGCGAACCACACGGCGACCCTGCTCCCCAACGGCAAGCTCCTCGTCTCAGGGGGCGTCCGCGGGAGCACGCCTCTCTCGACGGCGGACCTCTATGCACCCTGAGCCCCGCTGCTTCCTTCCCTCCTCCACGAGGTCTGCCTCATGACAAAGACATCCACCCGCCTGGGGCTGGCACTCGTGCTGGCATTGCTCGCGGGCTGCTCCGCCTCTTCCTCCGGTACCGGCGCCTCCCAGCTTTCCGTCTCCGTGCCCCAGGCGCTCGCCGCCTCCGTCACCCGCATCTCCGTCACCGCCAGCGCCGCGGATTTCCCCTCCGTCTCCGTGGACCTCGCCTCTACCGACGGCGCGTGGGGCGGCGTGCTCGGCAACATCCCCGCGGGCTCCAACCGCTCCTTCCTCGCCCAGGCCTTCGACACCTCGGGCACCCTGCTCTTCCAGGGCTCCGCCTCCGGCGTCTCCATCGTCGCCAACCAGACGGCCCTCGTCGTCATCACCCTCCAGCAGGTCAACGCGCCGCCTCCCTTCCTCAACGAGGCTCCGCTCATTGACTCCCTGGTGGCCTCTTCCACCTCCGTCACCGCGGGCGGCTCGCTTTCCCTCGTCGCCGCCGCGCACGACCCCAACCCAGGCGACACCTTCTCTTTCGCCTGGTCCTCCACCGCGGGCGCCTTCTCCTCGGCCACCTCGGCCTCCACCTCCTGGACGGCGCCTGCCTCCACCGGCCTCCAGACGCTCACCTTCACCGTGACGGATTCCCAGGGCCTCGCCTCCTCCCTCTCCCTTTCCGTCTACGTCACCGACAGCGGGGCGCAGGGCTCCGCGCTCATCTCCATCTCCCTCAACACCTCACCCCAGGTCACCGCCCTCAACGCGTCCCCCACCCAACTGGCCGTGGGGCAGACCACCTTCGTCTCCGCCGTGGCCTCGGACCTGGATGGCGACAGCCTCTCCTACGCATGGAGCGCCTCCTGCGAGGGCTCCTGGGCCAACGCCTCCTCCAGCTCCGCCCAGTTTACGCCCTCCGCGCTTCCCGCCAGCGCCTGCAACAACTGCGGCCTGACGGTCTCTGTCTCCGACGGACGTGGCAGGCAGAACACCGGCACCGTGGCCCTGTGCGTCCGCGAGACCTCCACCCACCACTTCAATCCCGTCATCGTCTCCTCCTCCAGTTCCTCGAACACCGCCTCTCCCGGGCAGGTGCTCACCTTCCAGGTGACGGCTGGCGATCCCGAGGGCTCCGCGCTCTCCTTCTCCTGGGCGGCCAACACCGGCTCGCCAGGCATCCCGACCCACGGCGCCTCCACGAGCAGCACCTCCTGGACGGCCCCCTCCTGCGTCGATGACGGGGTGACGCCCGTCATCACCGTCACCGTCACCAACGCCTTCAACCTCACGGCCACCCGGAGCTTCCCGGTGACGGGGCTGCCGGTCTGTGGCTCCTCGGAGGAGCACTCCCCTCCCATCATCCTCGCCGCCTCCGGCTCCTCGGACACCGCTTCTCCCGACGAGGAACTCACCTTCATGGTGTTGGCCAGTGACCCCGAGGGCTCCGCCCTCTCCTTCTCCTGGGAGGCCAACACCGGCTCGCTGGGCACACCTGACGATGGCGCCTCCACCAGCGGCATCTCCTGGACGGCCCCCTCCTGTGTCGATGAGGGAATGACGCCTGTCATCACCATCACCGTCACCAACGCCTTCAACCTCACGGCCTCCTGGAGCTTTTCGGTGATGGGGCTGCCGGACTGCTCCACCTCGGAGGAGCACGCCCCTCCCGTCATCGTGTCCTCCTCCAGTTCCTCGGGCACCGCGTCTCCCACCCAGGTGCTCACCTTCGAGGTGGAGGCCAGCGACCCCGAGGGCTCCTCGCTCTCCTTCGCATGGACCGCCAACACCGGCTCGCTGGGCACTCCGACTCATGGCGCTTCCACGAGCAGCACCTCCTGGACGGCACCCTCCTGTGCCGATGACGGAGTGACGCCTGCCATCACCGTCACCGTCACCAACGCCTTCGGCCTCACCGCCACCCGGAGCTTCCCGGTGACGGGGCTGCGCAGCTGTGGCACCGAGGGCTGGGCCTTGACGGGCGCCATGGCCTCGCCTCGCTACGAGCACACGGCGACGCTGCTGCCCAACGGCAAGGTGCTCGTCGCGGGAGGAAGCCAGGGCGGCTTCCTGGCCACGGCGGAGCTGTACGACGCGGCCTCGGGCTCCTGGAGCAACACCGGCTCCATGGCCTTGCCTCGCCTCCTCCACGCCGCCACGCTGCTGCCCAACGGCAAGGTGCTCGTCTCGGGCGGACAGAGCGTCGGCCGCAACCTCGCGGAGGCGGAGCTGTACAACCCGGCCTCGGGCACCTGGAGCACGACGGGCTCCATGGCCTCGACCCGCTATGGCCATACGGCGACGCTGCTGCCCAATGGCAAACTCCTCGTCACCGGAGGCGTCAGCGACGGCGTACGTCTGGAGACGGCGGAGCTGTACGACCCGGCCTCGGGCACCTGGAGCACCACGGGCGCCATGGCCTCGATCCGCTATGGCCACACCGCGACGCTGCTGCCCAATGGCAAACTCCTCGTCACCGGTGGCATCGGCGCGAGCGACTACGAGGCGACGGCGGAGCTGTACGACCCGGCCTCGGGCACCTGGAGCACCACGAGCGCCATGACCGCGCCCCGTGGGTACCACACGGCGACGCGTCTGCCCGATGGCAAGGTCCTCATCGCAGGGGGACAAAGTGGCGGTACCAGCTACCTGGCGACGGCGGAGCTGTACGATCCGGCCTCGGGCACCTGGAGCGCCACGGGCGCCCTGGCCTCGCCTCGCGCCGCCCATACGGCGACGCTGCTGCCCGACGGCAAGCTCCTCGTCTCGGGAGGCATCCGTAGCGGCGGCCTCCTCGCGGAGGCGGAGGTGTACGACCCGGCCACCGCCACCTGGAGGACTGCCACCTCCATGGTCCTTCCCCGCATCTGGCACACGGCGACGCTGCTGCCCAACGGCAGGGTCCTCGTCGCGGGGGGCTACGATGAGAGCGGCAAGCTCGCCGCGGCGGAGGTGTACCTGCCGCCCGTGGTGGCTTCGCGTGCCACCGCGGGCTGGTCCTCGGGTGCCCTGTCCCCGCCTCGGCTCCGCCACACGGCAACGCTGCTGCCCAACGGCAAGGTCCTCGTCGCAGGGGGAGACAGGTGGGGCGACAGCCTCGCGACGGCGGAGGTGTACGACCGGGCCTCGGGCACCTGGAGCAAGACAGGGTCCATGACCTCGCCTCGCTACCAGCACACGGCGACGCTGCTGAACGACGGCAGGGTCCTCGTCGTGGGGGGGCGCGGCGAGAGCACCCCCCTCGAGACGGCGGAGCTGTACGACCCGGCCTCGGGCACCTGGAGCACGACGGGTTCCATGGCCGTATTTCGCGACAGACACACGGCGACGCTGCTGCCCAACGGCAGGGTCCTCGTCACGGGGGGAAACCATGAGAGCGGCCCCATGGCGGAGGAATACGACCCGGCATCGGGCACCTGGAGCGCGACCGACTCCATGACCTCGCGTCGCACCGACCACACGGCGACGCTGCTGCCCGATGGCACGGTCCTCGTCGCGGGGGGAGATGACAACAGTTGGGGCAATCGCCTCGAGACGGCGGAGGTGTACGACCCGGCATCGGGCACCTGGAGCGCGACCGGCTTCATGGCCTCGCCTCGCTCCTTGCACACGGCGACGCTGCTGCCCGACGGCAGGGTCCTCGTCGCGGGGGGAACTGGCTGGGACAGTGGCCTCGCGGAAGTGTACGACCCGGCCACGGGCACCTGGAGCGAGACGGGCTCCCTGGCCTGGCCTCGCTCCTTGCACACGGCGACGCTGCTGCCCGACGGCAGGGTCCTCGTCACAGGAGGGCCCTACGGCGATGGGGACGCTCTCGCGGAGGCGGAGGTCTACGATCCGGCTTCAGGCACCTGGAGCGAGACCGGCTCCATGGCCTCGCGTCGCTACAGTCACACGGCGACGTTGCTGCCCAATGGCAGGGTCATCGTCGTGGGACTCGGCGCGGCGGAGCTCTACGACCCGGCTTCGGGCACCTGGAACATGCCCGGCTCCATGGTCTCGCCTCGCTCCGAACACACAGCGACACTGCTGCTCAACGGCAAGGTCCTTGTCGCGGGGGGACACAACGACGATAGCGGCCTCCTCGAGACGGCGGAGGTGTACGACCCGGCTTCGAAAAGCTGGAGAGCCACGGGCGCCATGGCCTCGTCTCGCTCTGGCCACACCGCGACGCTGCTGCCCAACGGCAAGGTCCTCGTCGCGGGGGGAGCTGGCTGGGAAGGTGGCCTCGCGGAAGTGTACGATCCGACCTCTGGCACCTGGAGCGCGACCGGCTCCATGACCTGGTCTCGCCTCCGCCACACGGCGACGCTGCTGCCCGACGGCAGGGTCCTCGTCTCAGGGGGAACTGGCTCGGAAGGTGGCCCCTCGGAAGTGTACGACCCGGCCTCGGGCACCTGGAGCACGACCGACTCCATGTCCTCGCCCCGTGAGAGCCACACGGCGACGCTGCTGCCCGACGGCAGGGTCCTCGTCGCGGGGGGATGGAGCAACGACGGCGCCCTCGCGACAGCGGAGGTGTACGACCCGAGTTCGGACACCTGGAGCGCGACCGTCTCCATGGCCTCGCCTCGCTCCTGGCATACGGCGACGCTGCTCCCCAACGGCAAGGTCCTCGTCTCGGGGGGAACTGGCTGGGAAGGCGGCCTCGCGGAAGTGTACGACCCGGCCTCGGGCACCTGGAGCGCGACCGGCGCCATGGCCTCGCCTCACGATGGCCACACGGCGACGCTGCTGAACGACGGCACGGTCCTCATCGCGGGGGGGTATGGCGAGAACGCCCCCCTCGCGGAGGCGGAGGTCTACGACCCGGCCTCGGGCACCTGGAGCAGGACCGACTCCATGTCCTCGCCTCGCGAGGGGCACACAGCGACGCGGCTGCCCAATGGCACGGTCCTCGCCGCGGGCGGATACGACAACTCTCGCACCCTTGCGACGGCGGAGGTGTACACGCCCGGAACCGCCAGTAACACCGTGGGTTGGGCCTCGACGGGCGCCATGGCCTCGTCTCGCATCCACCACTCAGCGACGCTGCTGAACAACGGCAAGCTCCTCGTCGCGGGGGGAGTCAACGAAAGCGAATTCCCAGCGACAGCGGAGCTGTACGAACCGGCCTCGGGCACCTGGAGCGCGGCAGCCTCCATGGCCTCACCCCGCGCCGGTCATACGGCGACGCTGCTGAACAACGGCAAGCTCCTCGTGTCGGGCGGTTACGACGAGAGCGGCCTCCTCGCGGAAGCGGAGCTGTACGCTCCTGACGCGGACACCTGGAACCCGATGGGCGCCATGGTCTCGCCTCGCCAGGACCACACGGCGACGCTGCTGCCCGACGGCAAGGTCCTCGTCGTGGGAGGGTACGGCGAGAGCACCCTCCTCGCGGAGACGGAGGTGTACGCTCCTGACGCGGGTACCTGGAGCGCTGCTGCTTCCATGGCGTCCCCTCGCCTTCGCCACACGGCGACGCGACTGCCCGACGGCAGGGTCCTCGTCTCGGGGGGAGCCAACGACAGCGGCTCGCTTGCGACGGTGGAGGTGTACGAGCCGGACGCGGGCACCTGGAGCGTGACGGGCACCATGGCTTCGCCTCGCTCCTCGCATACGGCGACGCGGCTTCCCGACGGAAGGATTCTCGTCGCGGGGGGAGAGGGCGACAGCGGCCTCCTCGAGACGGCGGAGGTGTATGACCCGGCCTCGGGCACCTGGAGTTCTACGGGCCCCATGGCCTCACCCCGCGCCAGCCACACGGCGACGCTGCTGCCCAACGGCAAGGTCCTCGTTTCGGGGGGCTACAGCGAGAGCGGCTACCTGGCGGAATCCGAGATGTACGACCCGGCCTCGGGCACCTGGAACGCAACTGGCGTCATGGCCTCGCCCCGCCTCCTCCACACGGCGACGCTGCTGCCCAGCGGTCAGATCCTCGTCTCGGGCGGATACGATGGCCGCTACCTGGCGGCAGCGGAGCTGTGTACGCCCGGAGATTCGAGTGGCTTCGCGGGAGGGGTCTCGACGGGCTCCCTGGCCCCGCGCCGCTCCATCGACCCAGCGACGCTGCTGCCCGACAACAAGCTCCTGCGACGCTATCAGCCCCCTGGCAACGGCGGCGGCGCGGCGACCCGATGGCCGGGCCCTCGTCTCGAGCGGCGCAGGTAGAGACGGCATCCCTGGTGGCGGGGCTCAGTCTACGTACCGAGCCCCGCCAGTCATTGGCTTCAATCCCAGACACCTCGCCGGACCCAGCACACCCGGGTTCGCGGCTTCATTCCCTCCATTGCAAGGAAGTGCCCCATGAAAAGACCGTCCATGCACCTGCTGCTGGCGCTCGCGCTGGCGCTGCTCGCGGGCTGCTCCACCGCTTCCTCCGACACCGGCTCGATGCAGGTCACCGTCTCCGTGCCCCAGGCCCTCTCCGCCTCCGTCACCCGCGTTTCCGTCACCTCCAGCGCCGCCGACTTCCCTTCCGTCTCCGTGGACCTCGTCTCCACCAACGGCGCCTGGGGTGGCCTCCTCGGCAACATCCCCACGGGTGCCAACCGGTCCTTCCTTGCCGAGGCCTTCGACTCCTCGGGCACCCTGCTCTTCCAGGGCTCCGCCTCCGGCGTCTCCATCGTCGCGGGCCAGACGGCCTTCGTCGCCATCACCCTCCAGCAGGTCAACGCGCCGCCTCCCTTCCTCAACGGGGCTCCGCTCATTGACTCGCTGGTGGCCTCTTCCACCTCCGTGCCCCCGGGCGGCTCGCTCTTGCTCGTCGCCGCCGCGCACGACCCCAACCCGGGCGACACCCTCTCCCACGTCTGGTCCTCCACCGCGGGCTCCTTCTCCTCGACCTCCTCGGCCTCCACCTCCTGGACGGCGCCTGCCTCCGCCGGTCTCCAGACCCTCACCTTCACCGTCACGGACTCCGGCGGCCTCTCCACCCTCTTCTCACTGACCATCAATGTCTTGTCTGGCGGCGGGCAGGGGGATGCGCAGCTCTCCATTTCCTTCAACTCCTCACCCCGCGTCGCCGCCCTCACCGCCACCGCCTCTCAATTGGCCGTGGGGCAGACCACCTCTGTCTCTGTCTCGGCCTCGGACCTGGATGGCGATGGCCTCTCCTACGCCTGGAGCGCCTCCTGTGTCGGCACCTGGACCCAGGCCTCCTCCAGCGCCGCCTCGTTCACCCCCTCCGCGCTCCCCGCCGACTCCTGCAACAACTGCAACCTGACCGTCTCTGTCTCAGACGGACGCGGCGGGCAGACCACCGGCACCGTGGCACTGTGCGTTGCCAATACCTCGCCGGCCCCCAACCACCTCCCGCCCCTGATCATCCACACCTACCGCTCCTCGGACTCCGCCTCCGCGGCCCAGGTGCTCACGTACGAGGTGGTGGCCAACGACCCCGAGGACTCCGCGCTCTCCTTCGCCTGGTCTGCCAACACCGGCTCGCTGGGCGCGCCCGTCAGTGGCCCCTCCAACAGCCGCATCACCTGGACGGCTCCCGCCTGTGTCACCGAGGGCACTCCCACGCTCATCACCGCCACTGTCACCAACGCCTTCAACGCGACAGCCACCCAGAGCTTCGCGGTGACAGGGCTGTCGAGCTGTACCCCATAGGGTCGAGCCCCCACGCAGCGGAGCCCGGCGCACGGGGTCCGCTGCTTCATTTCCTCAGCATCGAGGCCTGCCTCATGACAAAGACATCCACTCGCCTGGGGCTGGCACTCACGCTGGCACTGCTCGCGGGCTGCTCCGCCTCTTCCTCCGGTACCGGCGCCACCCAGCTCGCCGTCTCCGTGCCCCAGGCGCTCGCCGCCTCCGTCACCCGCATCTCCGTCACCGCCAGCGCCGCCGAGTTCTCCTCCATCTCCGTCGACCTCGCCTCCACCGACGGCGCCTGGGGCGGCGTCCTCGGCAACCTCCCCGCGGGCTCCCACCGCTCCTTCCTCGCTCAGGCCTTCGACACCTCGGGCACCCTGCTCTTCCAGGGCTCCGCCTCCGGCGTCTCCATCGTCGCCAACCAGATGGCCTTCGTCGTCATCACCCTCCAGCAGGTCAACGCGCCGCCTCCCTTCCTCAACGAGGCTCCGCTCATTGACTCCCTGGTGGCCTCTTCCACCTCCGTCACCGCGGGCGGCTCGCTCTTGCTCGTCGCCGCCGCGCATGACCCCAACCCCGGCGACACCGTCTCCTACGCCTGGTCCTCCACCGCGGGCGCCTTCTCCTCGGCCTCTTCGGCCTCCACCTCATGGACGGCGCCTGCCTCCGCCGGTCTCCAGACGCTCACCTTCACCGCGACGGACGCCCAGGGCCTTGCCTCCTCCCTCTCCCTTTCCGTCTACGTCACCCCTGGCGGGGGGGAGTACTCACCTCCCGTCATCGTCTCCTCCTCCAGTTCCTCGGGCACCGCCTCCCCCGCGCAGGTGCTCACCTTCGAGGTGGTGGCCAGCGACCCCGAGGGCTCCTCGCTCTCCTTCGCCTGGACCGCCAACACCGGCTCGCTGGGCATCCCAACCCACGGCGCCACCACGAGCAGCACTTCCTGGACGGCCCCCTCCTGTGCCGAAGGCAGGGTGACGCCTGCCATCACCGTCACCATCACCAACGCCTTCGGCCTCACCGCCACCCGGAGCTTCTCGGTGACGGGGCTGCGCAGCTGTGCCTCCGAATGGTGGGCCCTGACGGGCGCCCTGGCCTCGCCTCGCTATGGCAACACGGCGACGCTGCTCCCCAATGGCAAGGTCCTCGTCGCGGGGGGCAACGTCGGGAGCGATAACCTGGCGGAGCTGTACGATCCGGCCACAGGCACCTGGAGCGCCACCGGCGCCATGGTCGCACCGCATGTCTGGCACACGGCAACGCTGCTGCCCAATGGCAAGGTCCTGGTCTCGGGGGGATGGGAGGGAAGCGGTGACATAGCGGAGCTGTACGACCCGGCCACGGGAACCTGGAGCGCCACCAGCGCCATGGCCTCGCCTCGCGATGGCCATACGGCGACGCTGCTGCCCAACGGCAAGGTCCTCGTCACCGGAGGCGACGGCGCCAGCGGCTCCGAGGCGACGGCGCAGGTATATGACCCGGCCTCGGGCACCTGGAGCACCACCGGCGCCATGGCCTCGCCTCGCAGCTACCACAAGGCGACGCTGCTGCCCGACGGCAAGGTCCTCGTCTCGGGAGGGTACGACGGGAGCGACGTCCTCGCGGAGACGGAGGTCTACGACCCGGCCACGGGCATCTGGAGCACCACCGGCGCCATGGCCTCACCTCGCGAAAGCCACACGGCGACGCTGCTGCCCGACGGCAAGGTCCTCGTCTCGGGCGGCTGGGGCCAGAGCGACGCCCTCGCGGAGACGGAGGTCTACGACCCGGCCACGGGCACGTGGAGCGCCACCAGCGCCATGGCCTCGCCTCGCGGCGACCACACGGCGACGCTGCTGCCCAATGGCAAGGTCCTCATTGCGGGAGGATGGGGCGAGAGCGACATCCTGGCGGAGACGGAGGTCTACGACCCGGCCACGGGCACTTGGAGCGCCACCGGCGCCATGGCCTTTCCTCGCCAGGACCACACGTCAACGCTGCTGCCCAACGGCAAGGTCCTCATTTCGGGAGGATGGAGCACTGGCGGCTCCATCGCGGAGACGGAACTCTATACGCCCGAAACTCCCAGTGCCTCCTTGAGTCGGCCGTCGCGGGGCTCCATGGCCTCACCTCGCCACAACCCCAAGGCGACAGTTCGGCCCGATGGCAAGCGCCTGCGACGCCATCGGCTCGCTCACGTGGACGGGGCTGTACACGCCATGCGCCCGTGAGTCATTGATTCCAATGACAGCCATGCAGCGAACCCGCTGCTTCGCGTTTTCCCTACCGCGTCGCTGGCTCCTGCGGGACCCGCCTTGAAGCACCCCCGAGTGTATCGTCCACGCAACGCCTCACCCAGGTCCCCATGAAACGAACTTTCCGTGCCGCATCCCTTGTGTTGTTTCCGCTCGTAATTGCCTGTCAGCCGGAGCAGGAGTCCTCCAGTGCGCAGGAGCCCTGTGCCACCTGCAAGCTCGAGGTGGCCATGCCTGAAGTCGTGGGTGTCCCGTTCACCGTCCAGAGCCCGGATGGCCCCATCACCCTGGAGAGGAAGAACGGCACCGCTGTCTTCCAGGGAGACATCGTGCTGACCGAAGCGCAGGTCGAGGCGCTGCGCGGGGGGAAGGGTCCCGCCCAGGCGTCCAGCGTCTCGGCCAGCGGAGCGGGGCTGGCGACCCTCAACACGATGTGGCCGAGCGAGACCGTGTACTACGTCGTCAACAACACCCTGCCCAGCCAGGCGCGGGTGATGAATGCCATCTCCCACTGGCAGACCTTCACGAACCTGCGCTTCGTGCAGCGCACCAACCAGAACAACTACGTGGAGTTCGTCCGGGGCACGGGCTGTTCCTCCAGGCTGGGAATGACTGGCGGCCGGCAGGTGATCACCCTCGAGGATGCTTGCGACAGCGGCAATATCATCCACGAAATCGGTCATGCCATTGGCCTGCTACACGAACAGACCCGCCTGGACCGGGACAGTTTCGTCCGCATCCACTGGAACAACATCCAGTCCGGACAGAGCCACAACTTCGAGCGCTATGACCAGGCGGGGCACAACGGCTTCGATCGAGGACCGTTCGACTTCAACTCCATCATGATGTACCACCCGCATTCCTTCTCCTCCAACGGGCAGCCCACCATCACCCGGCTCGATGGCAGCCTGTTCAGCACCCAGCACACCGCGCTGTCCCCGGGAGACCTGAACATCATCAATTGGATGTACGGGGGGCTGTACGCCAGCGTGCAGGCGGTCGAGACCGAGCGGCGCCAAGACCCCTGGAGTGTCTACGTGGCGACGGACCACTACGTCACCTTCTGGGCCGACCGCGGCCGCACGGTTCCCGCCACGCTGGGCTCCGTCCTCCAACTGAACTATTTCTCCGGGCGCTATGAAGTCATCAGCCATTGGACGATGCTGACCAACCTCAGCACCACCCTGCAGCCCGGCATCCACAGCTACTACCTTGGGAATCAGGTCACCGAGGAATGCCTGTACGGTGCGAACGGCAATCCCGAGCATGTCTGCTACAGCACCTGGCTGGGGCTCCGGGAGGGCTTCAACTACGCCGGGGGCTACTGAGCGCCAATCCATTGACCGGGTGAAGTTTGGTGAGCCTTAGCAGAACTTCGCGCGGACCTTCGGCACAGTGAATCGCCAGCGGGTTTGAAACCGCTGGCGATTCGCTCACTTCGCCCATGCGCTCGTTCTGTGGCGGAGCTCGTCGAGCGTGGGGATGCGCCGCTTGCCCAGACACTGGTGTGAGAGGAGTGAGATTTCCATCTCGGCCTGATTGAGCCAGCTGCCGTGCACGGGGTGTAGTGAAGCGTGAATCGGCGCCAGAGTCGCCGCCCGTCACGCACTCCGTACCGCCCCCACTCCAACAACTGCACGGGCCACTCATCGAAGCAGACGACGGACTCCTTATTGCACTGGGGCTGCTGGTACAGCGCCAGTACGTCCTCCGTGCGCTCGGCGTCCTGGGAGTTCAGGCACGCACCACAATTCTTCCCGCCACGGCTTCGAGTCAGGACGCAGGAGCGACTCACGCACGGATTCCCAGCCCTCCCGTGGCACTCCCCCCTTCAGGGAAGTTGCTTAAGGACGCGGTGCGCTGGGAACCGGCCTGCGTCCTGCGGGTACCCGGCTCATAGTGAGCGCTGGGGCCAGGTTGCCTCAAACTGGATGTAGCCAGCCGACGACGCACACCTCGGCTGGGAACCGGCCTGCATCCTGCGGACATAGCCTTAACGGACTTACCTGAAGCAGGTTAGGCCCCGACGCACTATCTCCTGTGCAATGAGGCGGACCGCCCAGCGAGCGCGGCTTTCAGGCGGCGGTGCGCACACCATGGCTACCACCTCACTGGCCTGCTCCTCACTGAGGCGCCGCGCCGCGCCTGGCCGCAGCCTCTCTCGGAGAGCCATACTGAGCCCTTCCCTCATGCACGAGCAGCACCCAGGCAGCCCGCGCACGAATCTCCTCCCGGTCAAAGGACTGGGCCGTAGCATCCAGGAAACCAACGTCTCCCGTTCGCCGCTTTCAGCCGGATTCGAACTCCCGCTGCAACTTCTGGACTACCTTCTTGAATGAGTTGACGGTTTCCAAGCGCCCCTCGCTGAGATCGTCATGGAAGAAGTCCACGAAGAACTCCTCCGGCCACAAAAGAAGTGAGCCATCTTCATCTTGACGGACGCGCCAATATTCCGAGGCCCGGTTGTCAATAACATTGAACAAACAGGCCGGAACACTGCGGCACACACCAAAGCCATTAAGGATCTGATATTCGGCCCCTCCGCCATAGGGCTCAGTCGGCAGACTAAAGGTGAGTGCAAGGACGAGGTAATCACTGCCTATTTGCAGCTGATATGACGTTGAATGGCCTTGAGCTATTCGCAGCAGGATTTTCTGCTCGTCACTCAACTTGTCAGCAATGCACCTGACCATCATGGCATACCTTCATCCCTGAGCTTGGTCTTCAGTTCTACGACTTGTCCCGTGACTTGATTCTGAGCGGCATGCGTTTCGATTTTTGTTCCATCCTTAGCGACATGATTTCCACCTGAAACTTTCTGCCAGTCGGCTGCGTTGCCTCCGTGCTGGCTTCCCAGTCGAGGCGCATCACGATATGGCGTCTTCGTTCCCGCCCCTGCGATGACCTCTCCCTTACCTGCAAGTATCTTTGATGTCTGCGCTGAGCTTGCGAGTGACTTCTCAAGGTTTACGCCTTGAGCCAAGGATCGAGCTTCCGTACTTACTATCGCGCTTCTGCTGCCGCCCGTTATACCGCCCATGAAGCCGAAGGCTGCAGATTCAGCCGCAGCGCCAAGAACACCGTTTGCTCCCCCCCATTGGACATTCCCAGTGGAGAGATATTGATCCAACGCGTTCAGGCCGCCCCCAACAGCCCCGGCGATGGCCATGGGGGGAAGGAGTGCGAGCAGAACAGGATTGCGCCCATCGGGATCAATGAACCGATATGGGCTGTTGTTGGCGTAGGAGTAACGATTGAAAGCACTCCCCGTATTACTGTCCGTGATCACCGGATCAATGCTCAAGAACCGCGCCGCCACCGGGTCGTAATACCGCTGCTGCATATAGACCAGGCCGGTGTCGCTGTCGTTCACATGCCCCGTGAAGCCGAGGGTCGGCTCCGCACCGCTGTGCGTCAGGCCATACGGTTCATAGAAGGTCCGGCTCTGAATCGTGCGCGCCGAATCCGTGCGCGCCACCACACTGCCCAGGCCATCGGTATGCACGTAGGACACGCCGATATCGGCCAGGAGCGTGCCGCCCAGGTACACATACCTGCTTTCCACGGGCGCCGAGGCTCCCACCGCGGTCGTTTCATAGAGCAGTTGTCCATCCTGCGTGTAGAGCTGGAGCTGCGTCTGGTTGCTGCCATCGGTCTTGACGATCTTGATTCGCCGACCGCGCCCATCGTACGCGTAGGCCGCCTTCCCGGTGGCTGACGTCATGCGGTTGGCCAGATCGAACGCATAGGCCTGCCCGCCGCGCTTCACGATGTTTCCACCGCTGTCATAGGTGTAGCCGAAGCTGTACGACGCGGCATTGCTGCTGATGCTGGTCAAGCGGTTGCGTGCATAGTCGATGGCGTGCGTGCTCGTGCGCGCCGTCGCGCCCGAGGTGACCGTGGTCGAAACGATGTTGTCGAGCGCATCGTTGCCGTAGGTGACATCACCCCACCGCCCAGGTGCACCGACCCGACTCAGGCGGTCGAGCGCGTCGTAGGCCATGTAGCGCGAGTTCGGGCCCTCGAGATCTTCAATGGCAATGACGTTGCCGTTCTCGTCATAGCTGTAGACATCATCCAGCACGCCCGTGTCGCTGACCCGCTCCGGCAAGCCGCGTACCGTCTGCGTCATCGTATGGACGATGCCGTTGGCGTAGGTGAAGCCGGCAATGGCCCCGCTGGGGTGATAGGTGATGGAGCTGGCGTAGCCGCTCACCCCGCTCGGTTCGCCCAGCGCATTGGGGCTGTAGGTGATGGCCGTGCGCGCCGTATCAGGGTAGGTCAGCTTGAGCAGTGACGCGTTGGCGTCATAGGCGCGATGGATGAGGTACGTCCGGCCGCCGTAGTCGAGCTTCTCCTCTTCCAGCAGACGGCGGCGATTGTAGGTGTTGGTCCAGGCCGCGCCGTTGGACGTGTTCGTCAGCGGCAAACCGTCAGCCGTATAGGTTTGCGTGATGGACGGGCTGCCGTCGCCGAAGAGCGTGCTCGTCATGCGATTCAACCCATCGTAGTCGTACGTGATCTTCCTGGAAGGCATGACACTGGCGCTGTCGCAGTTGCCTGGCGACGGCAAGGCCAGGCCACCGGCGCGCCAGGCGATGTTGCCGGCCGCATCGTAGGCTTGCACGGTGGCGCCGGTCTCGGGCTCGATCGTCTTACACAGGCGCTGATGGGCGTCGTAGACGTAGTTGCGCTTGGAGGAAACGCCGCCCACGCCACGGATGATGGCTGTCGTCCGCCCGAACACGTTGCGCGCAATCGTCGTCGTCAGTCCATACGGCTGCACGATGGTGGCCGGAGCCGCTTCCGATGGCTGGTCGAGTGCCCAGAATCGGGTGTCGGACACCTCGCCGCGCGCATTGGTCACGCGCCGCACGAAGCCGTTCAGGTAGTCGGTGGAGGTCGTCAGGTCTCCCAGTTCGCTCGCCGTGGTGATGCTGATGACACGGCCCAGCGCATCGTAGACCGTGTTGGCGCCGTCAGGGCTCTCGCTGATGTCACTGATGCTTCGCTGCGGATACGACTCGAAGGTGGGCTTGCCGTTGAGGTCGAAGCGGCGCAGGACCATGCGGCGCGTGCCCTCCTCGTCGCCTGTGTCGAAAGTGCGCGTCAGCAGCGGGCGGAACAAGGCATCCAGGTAGGTGACCTTGCGCGCGTTGCCTGTCGACACCGTCTGGCGCCAGTGCCCTGCGGGCAGGCCGTACTCATCGGTATCAACGGGTTCCAGCACCATCGAGGTGGCATTCCACGCCACCGTATCGCCGACCGGATACGTGATGAGATTGAGCCTGCCCATCGCATCGTAGCCGTAGCTGGTCGAGAAGCCCGCCGCGTCGGTGGTGGACATGATTTGACCGATGCTGTTGATGACCGAGCTCTCGGTCGCGCCGGTCGGATAGTGGGTGTTCTGCGGCAGGCCTGCCTTGTAGTTCGAAAACGTGGTCGTCTGGTTCCTGCCATCCTTGCGACTGGCCAGCGTGCCGTCCGGGTGGTACGTCAGCGTCTCATCCAGCACGCCAAAGCTGCTGGCCGTCGTCAGCGCCGCGGAAGTCGGGTGATAGGTGTTCAACGCCATCACCTTGCCAGTGCTGCTCTCCGTCACAGTGGCAACCTGTCCCAGCACCCACGCCCCAAGGTTGTCGCTGTAGGTCGTCGTCTCGCCACGGCCATAGCCCAGGCTGTTGGAGCGGGTGACGGACGTAGGGCGGGCGAAGGTGTCGAAGCCGTTCGCGGTCCACTGGAACGTCACGCCCTGCTGCGTGATGACCTGCTGGTCGACCGGCATGATGCGGGCGAGCAGGTCGCCGTCGCCGAGGCTGTAGCTGCCAGCGCCGGCACGCAGGGGGTAGGGCCCTGCGCCCGGCGCCCGGTAGCGCATCGTCCTGGTGCTCAGCGCGGTGTTGCCATTCCAGCCGGTGTCGACCCTCTGCAACTGGCCTTCCGTGACGTTGTAGCTGTTGCCGAAGGTGTACCGCGTCACGTCGTTGCGGGAGTCGACCACCGTCACCGTCTTGGTCGACGGGCAGCCGGCGCCGCAGGGCTCCCAACTGGCATTGGGCGGGCCATAACCGTAGGTCCAGGCCATGCTGGCCACGCCCGGACCCTCAATGGCCTTGCGGGTCAGCGCATAGCTGTAGAAATAGCGCGGAATCAACGCGTACATGGCGCCGCCCGTGATGATGCGACACTGCTTCTCCACATTGGAGCGACCGTGCACGGTGGGCGTCAGCGTGAAGCTGCCGCGCGCGCCCGACGGATGACGCATGGTGCCCGTGACCTCGTACGGATTGAGGTACGCCGGATCCTCACACGAGGCGGCGCTCAGGAACATGAGCTCCTCTGACAGCGGGTCCGTGCCGCTGAAGTCCCAGCTCGTCTGGTCTGGCAGCGTCACCCGATGCAGGTCGGCAATGCCATGATTGGAATCACGATAGCTGTAGTTCCAGGTGCGGACTCCGTCCGAGACCGAGGTGATCAGGTTGGGACTTCTGGCCTCGTTGTAGAACAGTTGAAGGACGCGCCCGTCGCTTCCGCTGATCGTCGTGACGTTTTCGGGATGGGTGGCATCGTAGGTGTATTGCACCGTGTTGCCGAAGCGGTCGGTGATGAGCGTCGGCAGCAGCCACACTTCCTGGCGGGTCAGGATGTAGTGATCGGCGGCCAGCGGCGTGGGGCTTGGCGTGGGTGAGCCGGTCCGTGTCGGGGTGTCGTCGCCGCGCAGCCTGAGGGAATCAAGCGACTTGGTCAGGCCCTTGGCCGAGTAGGTCACGAGCTGATCGAAGCGGTACTTCGTCCCATCGGGCGAAATCACCAGGAAGCCTTCGCCCAGGGTGGTGCTGTTGGCCAGCGTCGGCAGGCAACGGGCCGACCAGAACTTGCTGGTGACCACCGGGTAGTCCTCCACCGGGCCCGGCGCGGCGGTGTTGTCCGGACTGCGCAGCAGCAATTGCTGATCGCCCTGGCCAGGAACGTAGAGGAAGTTGCCCTGCCAGAACTCCTCGGGGTCCCAATGGCCGACGTTGGCGCCGCCCGCGACCGCCCACGGCGCGCCGAAGCTGCTGCAGCGAGCCTGGGTGCCGTCGGCGGCCCTCCATCCATCCCTGCGGGAGAACATGCCGTGGAGGTGCGGGATGTCGAGCTGCCATCTGCCGAAGGGCCGGACACTCGGAGAGTAGGTGTTGGTGATCAACCTGCGCCCGACTGCGACCGGCAGCTTGCTGTTGCCGGGCAGGCTGACGTCGGTCTGCGTGAATTCCAGCTGTCCGTTGTAGAGGTTGATCTGGTCGCCGAACAGGTCGGTGCCGATTGCAGCGACCGCATTCGGCGCCTTGACGGCCTTCGACAGCTCCGCATACGTCGTGGTTTCCTGCGCCTGTGCCACGGCCGCGCAGAGGACGAGCAAGGCGATGGCGGCGTGGCGCATGGGCAGGGAACGCGCCAGCAGTGAATGGACGTAGTAACGGGCAGGCCAGGGGCGGTGCATAAGGCAATGAGCCGCCCAGGTGGAAAACAATGCAGGAAATCCGCTGGCCGCTGGAGGGACTTCGAAGTGCCCGGGCGCACTCGGCCTGCCGTCAAGGGTGTGGGCCCAACGCACGCAGCGGTGTGTCCCGGCCCACGACGATGAAGGGGGCCCAGAAGTGGGGATGGGGCCGGAGCTTCCGGAATGCGCGCATGGCCTCCCGCAGCGCCGTGGCCCGCCCCTGCCCCGCCCACAGGCTCATCACCACCGTCTCCGCTCACGCCATGACGAGGAGATGGTCCTTGCCGAAGGCCACCTCCCGAATGGCCAGCGAGCGTGTGTAGAGCAGCTCGGCCTGGACGTTCATCCCCTGGTCCGAATAGAGGTTGGCGAGGCTGTTGAGTGATGGGGCAACGAGGGGATGATTCCCTCCGAAGTCCGCCTCCCGGTTGGAGAGCCCCCGTTGAAGCAGTAGCTCGGCTCGGGCGAAGTCCCCCTGATGCAAGTGCATCTTGCCAAGAAGCTCCAGGCGGTCGGCGACGTCTGGATGCAAGCCCCCGAGCACTGCCTCCCGCAGCGCGAGCGCATGTTCGAACCGCGCTGCGGCCTCCGCGCAGCTGCCAGCATGACCGAGGGCCTTCCCCTCGTCATAGGCGTTCTGCGCCTCTGGCAGCCGTGCGTCGCGCAGTACAGGACGGCCACAAACATCCACCAAACACCTGCCGCATGGTTCCCCCTTCCATCACCCAACGCCTGCCATCGTATGCGCAATGACCGCCTGCGGCGTGGAACTGCGCGCGCCACCGCGGCCCGAAGATCTTGTGCATCGATTAATTCCTCGTCGGCTCTTTCAATTTGAGGGGGATTTGCTCGGACCCACGAAGTGAAGCCGGGACGAGCCGAACACCTGCTCATGCGGCACCCGTACGACAACGCCTTTGGCACTCAACGACTTGCGTGCCGAATGGCTTCCATCCAATGAAAACCCAGGAGAACGCAATGATGAAGCGACTGTCGATGGTCTCTGGACTCATGCTTGCCATCACGGGGTGCGGAGGGCTCGCTGAGAGCGAGGAGATGAACCCGACCACTGACGCGAAGGGGCTCGCACGCACCGCGGCGCACTGTGTCGCCCAGACGGCCGCGCAGCCGAAGGGGCAGCCCCTGGCGCAGAGTGCCGCGCCGACCCGGGTCGACTGTTTCGACACCTTCGCGGATTCGATCGCCTTCGCGAGCAAGGGGAGCGTTCAGCTCTCCGCCCAGGCCAAGCCCGCGGACCTCAAGCAGGAGGACGTGGACCAGATGGCCAGCCTGGCGACGTATGTCATCGGCGTCGTGTACGAGCACGACTACTACGGTGGCGCCTCGTTCACCTTCACGAGCGACGTTTCCTGCGTGGGCTGGAACCACGGCGCGCCGAACCTCGCCGCGTATGGTTGGGACAACTTCATCTCGTCCTCGCTGTCCTACTCGGGGTGCAACAACACGTACTTCTACGAGAACCCCAACTACACGGGTGCGATCGTGAACTGCGGTACGGGCTGCGGACAGGTCGGAGCGGCGATGAACGACCGCGCCTCGTCCATCATCTGGACCCAGTAACGCGTCAAGCATTGGGGGAGAAATGAAGCGGCCGGCCTCTCCTCGGAGAGGCCGGCCGTGGGCGCTTCTCAAAGACACACACCGGCTGGCGGAGGTCAGGCCACGGCCTGGAGCGCCGCTTCGCGCGGCACCTTCGCGGCGGCGGCGAGCACCACCTCCGGGCCCGCGCCGTCCTGGTGGGCGTTCTCGCTCAGGTGCCGGCGCCACGCGCGCGCGCCCGGCAGGCCCTGGAAGAGCCCCAGCATGTGCCGGGTGATGGCGCCCAGCGGCGCGCCCTGGCTTCGCTGCGCTTCGATGTACGGCAGCATCGCGTCCACCACCTCATGCCGCGTGGGGGGCGCCTGCGTGCCGCCGAAGAAGCGCCGGTCCGCGTCCGCCAGCACATAGGGCGACTCGTAGGGCGCCCGGCCCATCATCACGCCGTCCACGCGGGGCAGGTGTTCGGCCGCCGCGTCCAGCGTCTTCACCCCGCCGTTGAGGCTGATGTCCAGGTGGGGGAACTCCTGCTTCAGCCGGTACACCAGGTCGTACCGCAGCGGCGGCACGTCCCGGTTCTCCTTGGGACTCAGGCCCTTCAGCCACGCCTTGCGCGCATGCACGATGAAGCGCGTGCAGCCCGCCTGCGACACGCGCCGCACGAAGTCCTCCAGCGTCGCCCACTCCTCCATGTCGTCAATCGCGATGCGCGACTTCACCGTCACCGGGATGCGCACCGCCTCCCGCATCGCCGCCACGCCCCGGGCCACCAGGTCCGGCTCCGCCATCAGGCACGCGCCAAACCGGCCGGACTGCACCCGGTCGCTGGGGCAGCCCACGTTGAGGTTGATCTCGTCGTAGCCCCACTCCTCGCCGATGCGCGCGGAGGCCGCCAGGTCCTCCGGCTCCGAGCCTCCCAGTTGGAGGGCGACGGGGTGCTCGGCCGGCGTGAAGCCCAGCAGGCGGTCGCGCTTGCCGTGCAGCACCGCGCCCGTGGTCACCATCTCCGTGTAGAGCAGGGTGTGGCGCGTAATCTGACGGAAGAAGTACCGGCAGTGCCGGTCCGTCCAGTCCATCATCGGCGCGACACACAGCGGCATGGGATAGGCCAGGGCAGTCATCTCCCCTTCCCTATCCGGAATCCCGCCTTCCGCCCAGAGGCCTCCCGGAG
>NZ_RAWI01000329.1 GCF_003612125.1 Corallococcus praedator | reverse complement strand
CGCCCGAGGCCACGAGCCCCCCCTCCTTCGACCACGCGAGCTGCCCCCCGGAGAGAGGGGGGAAGAACCTGCTCCCGGACGCATCGGGGACCTGCACGGTCACGACGGAGTGATGAACGGCGATGGCCAGCGAGGTACCGTCGGGGGAGAAGGCCAGGGAGCGGACTTCCTGCTCGAACCTGCGTTGCCAGCTCCCTCTCAGGTTGCCATCCGCCACGCTCCAGATGCGGACGAGGGCGGTGTCCTCCGTTGCCGCGTCGAAGCCTCCCGTCGCGACGAACGCGCCATCCGGGGAGATCGCCACGGCCGTCGTCCGGTCCGAATGGGGACGGGCGAAGGTCCGGACAGGCGTCAGGTCCGGGAAGCTCCAGACGCGCGTCTCCGTCCGACTGGACGCCACCAGCCGGTGCCCGTCCGGGGAGAACGCCACGCCCACCTGCTGCCCTGGGAGTTCCCAGAACGTGTGGAGCCGGCTTCCGTCCGCGCGCCGGAAGAGCACGAGCTGGCCCGACAAGGTGGCCGCCGCCAGCACGGTTCCGTCCGGCGACAGCGAGGACGCCGCCAGTGCCCCGGCCCCGATGGCCCCACAAGCACGGAACGGCGCGGCGCTCGAAACGGGAAGAACAATCGGAGGAGGAGGAGGCGTCGCGGGCGGAGGGGTCTCTCCCGAGCAGGCGACGAGGCCCACCAGGGTCACGACAGCGGCGATACGAGGGTGACTCTTCAAGCGGCTCCATGACGGAGGGAAAATCCGTCCAGGCGCCCCCTGACTCTTCGCGGATGTCAGCCCTGACCGGAAAACAGCGGACCGGACGAATGCGGCCTTGTTTCTGCCGCGGGCGCCGTCGGCCCGGGACTTGCGATGGAGGTTGCGTCAACGGAGGAACGGATGGGCATTCGCACTGGCGTGGTGGGGGCAGGTCTCGCGGTCATCGCTTTGTTCTCGGGGGGTTGCGGAGACGACGCCCCGACAATTGACACCCAGGAGGGGCCGACGTCCGACCCGTCCGATGGAAACGAAGTTCCCACGTTGCCCCCTCCCGGTTCCTCCGAGGATGGCGGCACACCTCCTCCGGAAGAGGATGGGGGAACGACACCGGATGACGGCGGATCACCCGACGCCGGGCCGACGCCCGACCCCGGCGAGCCCCAGGACGCGGGGCCCTGGCCGGGCGACGCGGTGCTCGACTACTCGCGCTCGTTTGGCGTGGGCACACCGCGAAGCGTGGGGCTCGATGAAGGGCTGAACCTCTGGCTCCTCGACGGTCGCCGCATTGGCGTGCTGCGTCCGGGCGACAAGGAGCCCACGTGGACCAGCGACGTCGGGCAGGCACGTCAGCCGTTCGGCGTGGACTCACTCGCTACGGACTCGACGGTCATCTGCGGCGGTGAGGCCGGACGCGCGTACGTGGGCTACAGCGCCGACGAGATGAAGCGCATGGAGGGAGTCGAGCAGCGCACGTACATCCCCAACCCGGGCGACGCGTACTACACGCCCGAACGCTACGCCGAGTACCAGAAGGGAGACCTGGACGCGGTCCGCGTGCAGCCGGATGGAACCGTCGTCCTTGAGGAGCACCTGTGGCGCACCACCGGCGCGTCGAACGCGGGCCGGCAGATTGGCATCCACAACACGAACGACTTCCACTACGAGGAGGACCGCACCGTCCTCAACTGCGCTCGCGTGACGCGCGGCCGGGATCGCGGCGACCTCTACATCACGACGAACCACGGCGTGACGCGCATCCAGGGGCTCACCTACAACAGCCACCGGCACCCGGGCTGGTATCTCTACGAGAACGGCTCCGAGTGGGGATCGCTGCAGTGCCCCTACATGCACGGGCTGGGCATCGCGCCGAACGGGAACGTGCTCGTCGCGAATGAGCAGATGCTCGGCGTGCTCGTGCCCAGCGCGAAGCTGGAGGAGTGGGACCGCGAGCTGACCTGGGATGGCCCCACGCCGTGGATCTTCAAGAGCTTCAACGACGCGCTCAACGGGCAGGCCTCCGATGACTACTGGCGCGCCTTCGAGCAGACCCCGTCCGGTCGCTACTACCTGGGGAGCGCGGAGTTCGGTGTCTGGGCGATGACTCCGAAGTCCCGCTCGACGGGGAACTGGTCGAAGGTCGCGGGGCTGCCCACGAACCGCATCCTCTCACTCAAGGCGACGGATGATGGCGCGCTCTACATCGGCACGAATGGCGCGGGCCTCTGGCGATTGGAGCCGGACGGCACGACGCTGGCGAAGGTGCCGCAGGTGTCGGGCCAGCGCGTCCTGCAGCTCGTCTACGAGCCCACCGTGAAGCCGAGCATGGTGCTCGTCCTCACCGACCAGGGGCTGACCGTCCTCCGCGGGCCGTAAGGCAGACCTGCCTCCCCTGCCCTGCGTCTCTCAGGGTGCGCCAGCCCGGGCCATCTGGCGCACCGCCGTGCTGTCTGGCAGAACGTAGGGCGGGGCCGCCATCACCGTGCGAAGTCCCTGTTTCAGTGAGAGGGATTCCGCGAATGAACCAGCCCCCCGTTTCCAGGCCACACCCATCCCACCCCTTGAGCTGGGTCCGCTTCGTGGTTCTCTGCCTGCTCGGCGTGCAGTTGACGGCTTGCGACGCGGAGCCCCTCCCTGACTCCGACTGTGTGAACGGAACCACGGAGGCGTCCGCCTGCGGGCTGAATGACCGCGGCGCCCAGCACCGGACCTGCGCCGCGGGACAGTGGAGCGACCTCACCCCTTGCGAGGACCCCGACGTCTGCGTGGATGGCGCCGAAGAGTCGCTCGCCTGCGGGTTGAATGGTCGCGGCACCGGGACCCGGACCTGCTCCTCCGGCGCCTGGGGCGAGCCGCGCTGCGAGGACAAGGACAAATGCCGCGACTGGGACTTGGAGACCATTCGTTGTGGTGTGCTCGCCACGCAATCCCGGGAGTGCACATCCGGGCAATGGGGCCCCCTGGGGTTCTGTGATGATCCGGCACCCCTCTCCCTCCAGGTGCCCGGCCGCCAGGACCTGATTCATGATGCCAGACGCAAGCGCCTGTACATCACGACCCGCGAAGGTGGCGGGCAGGTGCGTGTGTTCAGCCTGGTGACGGGCTATTTCGATGCCCCGCTGCTCACCGGCGGCTCCTTCCTGGGCATCGATCTGTCCCCGGATGGCGATACGCTCATCGTCGCCGATGGCGGATTCAGCGCCCCCCGGAACTGGATCCACCTCATCGATCTCAAGACGGGGACGTCGCGCCGGATCGAGTTCGATCTGGAGTCAGGCGAAGGAGGAACGTTCATGGCGCTCTTCACCTCCAACACCGAAGCCCTCGTCTCATCCGACTACAACGGCTCTGGCTGGAGTCCCTTGCGCAAGGTCGACCTGGTGACCGGCGCGGCCACCTCGCTCGCGCTCGCGGCCGTGAACACCATGCTGACCCTGTCCGCTGACGGCTCCACGGTCGCCTATGCGCAGTCGAACACCTCCAGCGGCAATTGGGGACGGTACAAGGTCGGAGCACAGACCTTCGCGAATGCGATGACTGGTTGGTTCGTCCGTGAGGCCGCCGTCAGCCGGGACGCGTCCCAATACGCCGTCCCGACCTACAACGGGCTCTACGTCTTCAACAGCGACCTCGCCTCGCCGACCCTGTTGGGGACCTATGCCAGGCAATTGCCCACCGGGGCAGTGTACAGCCCCGTCTCCGACGAACTCTATCTGGCGTGGACCGGCGCGAAGACATCCATCGACGTCTACAGCACCAAGACCTTGCGCAAGTTGCGCGACATCGAATTGAAACCGGGGCTCTTTCAAGACTTCAGCGACCATGCCTTCAGTGGCGGGCGGATGCGGGTCTCTCGCGATGGCGCGTGGCTCTTCGCCACCACCGGGACGGACGGCGTGGTCATCTACCCCACCCGGCGGTGAGGCGAGGGCCCGCAGCCCTCGCGGCACCGGAGTGGCTCACTCCGCGCGGCCCTGCGCGTTCTGCCACCGCTGGCCCGAGCTGTAGTTGACCGGGATCCACCGGTAGCCCTTGCCCTCCGCGCTCAACCGGCCCAGGCCAGGAAAGGGCATGTGCGCGAGGCCGATCAGGTCGCCGCGCCTCGCGGCCTCCGTGAACGCACGCGCTCGCTGGGCCGCCGCCGCACGCTCATCGATGTCGTAGGCGACCGTCACCGACGGCTCGCGCAGTTGCACCGAGCCGAAGTGCATCAGGTCGCCCCACAAGGCCAGCCGCTGGCCACGGCTCTCCACGACGTAGGCGCTGTGCCCGGGCGTATGGCCCGGGGTCGACATGGCCCGGATGCCCGGGACGAGGGTGTCCCCGTCTCCGAACGTCTTCAGCTTCCCCGCGACCTGGTACGGCCCCACCATCGCCCGGGCCTCCTCGAAGTACTTCGGGTCCACCGGTCCCTTCGCCGTGTTCTCGCGACCGAGCCAGAAGCCCGCCTCTCGCGCGTGCACCTGGAGGATGGCGTTGGGGAACGCCCGGCTCACGTTGGACATGAGTCCGCCGGAGTGGTCGGAATGGATGTGCGTGAGCAGCACCACGTCAATCTGCTCCGGCTGGTAGCCCGCGGCCCGGAGGCTCTGCTGGAGCTGGCCTCCCACGCCGGGGCCGAAGAAGCCCCCCACGCCGGTGTCCACGAGCACCAGTGCCGTGCCGGTGTTGATGACGAACGCGTTGATGGACAGCTCGACCGGATCCGCCAGGTGGTCGCGCGAGAGCAGCTCCCTCACCCGCTCCGGCGTCGTGCGCGTCGCCACCTCGCTCACCGTCTGGGGAACGGTGCCGTCGGACAGCACGGTGACTTCGAAGTCGCCGAGCAGCATCCGATGGTAGCCGGGCGACTGGGTCCGCACCTGGGGCGCGGCCGCATGGACGGCGGACGGAAGCAGTGGAGCGCCGGCCAGCATCAGCAGGGTGAGGGCGCGAGAGACAGCGTGGAAGGCACCGCGAGGCAGGTTCGTTTTCATGGACGAGGAGATACGCCCCGCCTCCTCTGGGATAAACGGGCGCTCTTCACACACTCCGTTTCACCGCTGAAACAATCCGGAGTGCGCGACGAGGCCCTGGGGCCTCCTGTCTGAACGCGGTATGCCGTGCTGGAGGTGGAAGATGGACAGGTTCACGGCGATGGAAGCGTTCGTCCGCGTGGTGGAGAGCGGCTCCTTCACCAAGGCGGCCGACGCGCTGGGCCGCCCGAAGGCCGCGGTGACCCGGCTGATCCAACAGCTGGAGGCGCAGCTGCGCGTGAAGCTGCTGCACCGCACCACGCGCCGCGTGACGGTCACCCCGGAGGGCATGACCTACTACCAGCAGGCCCTGCGCCTGTTGGGCGAGGTGCGGGAGCTGGAAGCCACGCTGTCCCAGACGCGGCGCGGCCCCCGGGGACGCCTGCGCGTGGAGTCGAGCGGGACCATCTCCCGGCTGCTCATCGTCCCCGCGCTGCCGTCGTTCTACGCGCGCTACCCGCAGATGCACATCGAGCTGGGGGTGAGCGACCGCGTCGTGGACCTGCTCGCGGACAACGTCGACTGCGCCATTCGCGGAGGCCCCGTGAAGGACGAGTCCCTGGTGGCACGGCACCTGGGCGACCTCTGCTATTGGGTGTGCGCGTCGCCTCGGTATCTGGAGCGGCACGGCACGCCCCTCCATCCGCTGGAGCTGGCGGGCGCGTCGCACGCGGTGGTCAGCTACTTCTCGTCGCTCAGCGGCAAGGAACTCCCCTTCGTCTTCGTCCGAGATGGCGAAAAATTGGAGGTCCAGGGCCGCAGCCTGCTCACGCTCAACGAAACCAACGCGTACCTGGCCGCCGGGCTCGCGGGCCTGGGCGTCATGTACGCCCCGCGCTTCGTCTTGGAGCCGTACCTGGCCTCCGGGGAGCTGGTGCGGGTGCTGGAAGGCTGGCGGCTCGAACCCCGGCCCCTGTTCCTGGTCTACCCACCCGCGCGGCAGTTGGGCGCCGGGGTGCGGGTCTTCATCGACTGGTTGACGGAGCTGTTCGCGAGCCGGCCGAACCTGTGGCGCGAGGACGGGTAGCGGTCCCGGATCAAACCGTGGGCACCGTTCCACCGTCGATCGTGTACTCGCTTCCATGGATGGAGGCGGCCCGCGCCGACGCCAGGAAGGCGACGAGCTCCGCGACCTCTTCCGGCCAGGACGGGCGCCCGATGGGAATGCCGCCGAGCGCGTCCATGATGCTCTGCCGCGCGGCGGTTTCGTCGGAGCCCGAGTGTTCCGCGATCCGCTTCACCAGGGCCTCCGAGGCGGTCGTGCGGATCCACCCGGGGGCGATTGAATTCACCCGCACGCCCTTGGGTCCCAGCTCCTTGGAGAGGGCCTTGCTGTAGGTCGACAGCGCGGCCTTCGCGGCGGCATACGCGATGGTGGAATCGTGGAGCGGAAGCCGCCGCTGGATGGATGAGATGTGCAGCACCACGCCCCGTCCGCGTTCGATCATCGCGGGAATGAGCGCGCGATCCAGCCGGACCGCGCCCAGGAGGTTGAGCGAAAGCTCCTCCTGCCAGAGTTCATCCGTGAGCGCGGCGAAGCCGCCTCCAGGCGCGGAGGAGCCCCCCAGGTTGTGCACCAGGATGTCGATGCCTCCGAGCTTGTCCTCGACCGTGCGCGCCACCGTGGCCACCCCTTCCGGAGTCCCCAGGTCCGCTTGCACGAAGAGGCCGGGCGTCGAGTCCGCCGGAATCGCAGAGCGTGCGACGGCGACGGTCACCGCGCCCGCGGCGCTGAGCCGACGAACGATGGCCTGGCCGGCACCCTTGGTCCCTCCTGTCACGAGCACGCGCTGGTCCGCGAACTCGCGCGGATCGATGACGAAGCGAGGCATTGCTGTTTCAGACATGGGTTTCTCCTGTGGAGGGATGCCCCCAGGAATGGCGTTAGGCTCGACCGATGACAAGAGCGCACGAAGAAGTGGGTGACCCACCCGCGGGTAAGTATGAGGCGCCACCGACGCCCGAGGCGGCGGCGGAGCGGGTCGAGGAAGCCCTGAAGCTGATGGAAGGACGCTGGAAGCTGGTGATCCTCTTCCAGCTCTTCGGAGGGCGCGTGGTGCGCTTCTCGGAGTTCGAGCGGGCCATTCCTGGCATCTCCCAGAAGATGCTGGCGCAGCAGCTCCGTCAGCTGGAACGCGACGGTCTTGTGACCCGGACCGTGTACGCGGAGGTCCCGCCGCGCGTCGAATATCGCCTCACGCCGTGGGGCCAGTCCCTGTGCCCGGCGCTCGAAGGGCTGCTCCGCTGGGCAGCGGAGCAACCCGTCAGCGCCCCGGGCCGCGTATAGGCTGGGTGCGACCAGAGCTGGAGCGACTACGACGCGGAGCGGGGACGCAAGCTCATCGAGATGATGTCCCCGCGCGAGCCCGGCGAGCCCGGGTGGTTCCAGTTCGCCATCGCGCTGAAGGACACCGACACCCTGGTCGGGGACTGCGCGCTGCGCGTGGATGAGCAGGACCCACGCGTGGGAGAGATTGGCTTCACGCTCTCACGGCACCACCAGGGACAGGGCCTGGGCACCGAGGCCGTGCGGGCGCTGCTGGGCTACGTGTTCAACACGCTGCGCCTGCACCGGATCATCGCCGTGACCGACGCGAAGAACACCGCCGCAGCGGCCGTCCTCGAACGGCTGGGCATGCGGCGCGAGGCACACTTCATCGAGAACGTCTTCTTCAAGGGCGCCTGGGGTGATGAGTTCCAGTACGCCCTGCTCGGCCGTGAGTGGCCGAAGCCCTGAACCTGAGCCAGGAGGGCCCACCGAGTGGCCCCCCGAGCAGACCGTTTCCACGGGCTGGCACCGAAGCCAGACAGGGACGCCGCGAAGCTCAGGCTTCCATCGCCATCCTCAACCCGGCCGGGGGTGGAGCTTGCAGCCGCAGGCGCTCTCCCGTGAGGGGGTGCGTGAACGCCAGCGTCTCCGCGTGGAGCAGGTAGCCGCCATCTCCGGGCAGGCCGGGCTCGCGCTCGCGGGGCAGACCTCCCGAGGCGAACATCGGATCCCCGGTGAGCGGATGGCCGATGTACGCCAGGTGGATGCGGATCTGCTCGGGGCGCCCCGTGTGGATGCGCACCTCGAAGAGGGTCTGTCCGTCACGCCGCTCCAGGACCGTGGCGTGGCTGTGGGACGGCTTGCCCTTCTCGGTCGCCCCGTGCACGGACTCCAGCACGGGGTGGGGTACCAGCCCGATGGGCGCGTGGATGTCATAGGACGCCTGCGCCGCGACCCCGTCCGAGAGCGCCCGGTAGCGCTTCTCCACGTCGCCCTCGCGCCAGTTGCGTGAGAGCTTCGCGGCGGCCTCGTGCGTGCGGGAGAAGAGCACCAGCCCCGACGTCGCCCGCCCCAGCCGGTGCAGCGCGGAGGCCTCCGGCCAGCGCAGCCGGACGAACGACAGCAGCGTGTTCTTGAGGAAGCCGCCGGAGGGCAGCGTCGGCAGTCCACTCGGCTTGATGACCGCGAGCAGCGACGCGTCCTCGTACACCAACTCGAAGCTGTCCGGCGTCACACCCTCCCGCCACGGCGGCCGGTGCCAGCAGAGCTCCTGATGGGCTTGCAGCAGCTCGTCGCCGGTGGCCGTGACGCCGTCCAGCCGCACCTCTCCGCGCACGAAGCGCGCACGCCACTCCTCCTCGGTGGAGTGGCGGTAGGCGCCCGTCAGGTGGGCGAGCGCGGTGCGCCCCACGGACGCGGCGCCAATCCGCTCGCGGTACACGTAGCCGTCGTTCAGGCCGGCGGAGTCATCAGGCTGGGACATCACCCGTGCACTCTACGGTCCGGAGCGCGGGTTCGCGGCAACCATCGAGCGCCCGGCGGGGCGGGCGACATCATGGCGGGCCGCCCTCGGTCTCGACGATGGCCGCGAGGAACAACACATACGTCAGCTCGGCCACGGGGCGCTTCTCCCGCCGGGCCTGGAGGCGCAGCGCCTTGGGTAGGGAGCAGGGCCGCCCCCGCTCACCGTCGCGCATCTGGACGTGGCCCCTTTCGGAGTAGCCCACCACCTGCCAGCCCAGCTTGCACAGCGCCGCACTGAGGTCGTCGGTGAGCTGGTGGTGGATGGCGCGAGCGATGGGCACGGGGCTGAAGCGCTCGCTCGACCAGCTCCCCGCCTCCTCTCGCCAGCCACGGGCGCGCAGGTAGTTCGCCTTGCGCGCCAGCGACAGTCCTCCGACGTGGCGCTCGAGCTTCATCGCAACGCTCGGCGCGGGCAGAAGAGGGACATGAGAGGAGGCTCGCCATATCGCGCCGCCTCCGCATGCACCAGGGCCCCCGAGGGGACCTACTCCAGCATCAGCTTGCGCGCCGCGGCCTGCTTGCGCACCGACTGGATGATGGCCGTATCGAGCGTGTCCGCGCCCTTGTCCTCGGCCTGCTTCACCGCGAGGAACTTCTCACGCTCTGCCTGGAGCGTCTGGATGCGGGCCTGGATGTCCGAGCGCTCCTTCGCCTTCGCATCCACGATGGCCCTGCGCTCCACCACCGACTTGCCCTTCAGCTCCGTCGGCAGCTCCTCCTCCTTGAGCGCTTCCACCTTCACCGTGCCCTTCTTGGCGCCGTCCACCAGGTCCCAACTGGAGTTGTCATAGAGCCGGCTCGCCTTGGACGCCGCGCGCGACGCGGTGGCGCCAGCGCTGACCCCGGCGTTGCTGTCCTGGGCCTCCTGCCGCATCTTGCCCGCGCTTCCTTGCGACCCGTAGCCCATGTAGGTCTTGCTCAAGTCCCCGCTCAGCCGCGCCAGCTCCGCGTCCTGCGGGGCCGCCACGTGGGCCACCGCGCGGTTCTGGTCGATGTTCAGCGCCTGTCCCTGGGCGAGCGCCGCGGCCGCCGTCCACCCCTCCCGGGCCCCCACCTCCGAGGGACCGCAGTGGATGGTGTTCACGATGATGCCGTGCTCCTTCGCGCTGGCGATGGCCGTCGAATAGACGACGGGCCCCTGGGTGAAGGGCTCATTGCCCGCGATGTAGATGAGCTTCAGGTCCTCCTTCGACTTGCTCCAGGACAGTTGGGTGGTGGCCTTCTGGATGGCCTGCCCGCAGTACTCGTCCCCACCGTTGGTGCGCAGCGCGAAGAGCTGCTCGGAGACCTTGTCCAGGTCCGTGGTGAAGGGCAGGAGCTGGCGGATGTAGCCATCCTTCGCGTCGATGTCGGACTTGCCGTACTCGTAGAGGGCGATCTCCAGCCGGGCCATCTGACCGCCGCGCCGGGCCTTCTGGAACGTGTTCACCACCGTCCAGAGCTGACGCCGGGCCTGATCGATGAGGCCATCCATGCTGCCGCTGGTGTCGAGCAGCAGGGCGATCTGCACCCGGGGCGCGGACGTCGCGGCGTCCACCACCGCGGGCGCGGGGCCGGCGGGCTCCTTCTGAGCGACGGGCGCCACCGAGCCCGTGGGCGCGGCCGGGGTCCTGGCGAGCGAGACTTGAGGAAGGGCGAGCAGGCCAAGACCGAGGGCGAGGGACTTGAACATGGGGGTTCTCCAGCGGGATGACGCGAGCGGCGCGGGAGACCCGTGCCGTCAGGTTTCCCTTGAACGAACGGGCCGCAGAAAAGGTCTGACCCTGTTGTCCAACGGGGCGCCGGGGGCCCCGTGCCTCACACCCCGGGCGCCGTCCCCCGTATATTTCCCCGCATGAAGGAAGCT
>NZ_RAWI01000328.1 GCF_003612125.1 Corallococcus praedator | reverse complement strand
CCGGTCTCGTGGGTTCGGATATGTGTATAAGAGACTGGGGCAGGGCGTGCGCGCGGCCGGCTGTATGCGTTGAAGTTGTCGCGGCGCCCCGGGGAGCGGTGGTTCGCGCGGGAGGCGGCGCTGCTGGCCCGCGTGCGCCACCGGGCCGTGGTGCGATTGATCACCTACGGCGTCTGGCGACTGGGGCCGGTGGAGCACCCCTATCTGGTGATGGAGTACGTGGAGGGTGAATCCCTCTACGAGTGGGCCCTGGCCCGCAACCCCACGGGCCGCCAGATGGCGCTGTTGCTGGCCCAGGTGCTGGAGGCGCTGGCCGCCGCGCACGCGACAGGGGCGCTGCACCGGGACTTCAAGGGGGACAACGTCCTGGTCACCCCCGACGGGAAGGTGAAGCTGCTGGACTGGGGCGCCGGTGGGTATGTGGGGGCACCGGCCCTCACCGCGACGGCCAGACTTCCGCCGGGCAGTCCGCGCTATTACAGCCCCCAGCTCCTCCGGTGGCGGGCGTTGGCGGAGCGCCGGCCCGGGGCCCTGGAGCCCTACACCTATGCGGTCGCGGATGAGCTGTACGCGGTCGGGGTCACCTTCTACCGCCTGCTGGTGGACCAGTACCCCGCGTTCCCGTGGAGCATGCCCTTCGGGCCCCTGGCATCCCAGGGCCTGGGTTCCTTGAAGGACCTCAACCCGCGGGTGCCGGCGCTGCTGGAGGACTTCGTCCAGCGGCTGCTGGCCTTCGCGCCCGAACAGCGCCCCGAGGGCACGGCGTCCCTGGGCCGGGAGGTGCGTCGGACTCTGGCGGTAGCGGACGTGGCGTGGGATGCGCCGCTGTTCGGCTGGCGTGAGGGGACGTCCAGCGGCTCGCGCACGACGCTGGAGGCGGAGGAGGCGAGGGGCCCCGTGATGCCGGGGCAGGAGGTCGCCCTGCGGGAGGCCCGGGCGAAGCACGTGGAGGAGGTCCACCGGCTGCGTGAACTCCGAGAACTGCGCCAGCGCGATCCGGCGAAGGTGGCCGAGGTCGAGGCCCGGGATTCCCATGCCGTGCGCGGGGCAGGTGGGCGTTCACACCCGCTGCGGTGGGGACTGGTCGCCGTGTTGCTGGTGGGGCTGCCCCTCTCGGTGCTCGCTGCATGGCGTCTGGGGCACGTTCCACGAGGCATGGCTCCGGCGCGGGACGTCCGGCAAATGGCGCCGCTGGCTGGACCGGACCAAGCTCGCGCGCCTCTGGCGGGGGATTCCCCACCCGCCCTGTTTCAGCAGGAGAAAGAAGACATGACCCTTCGTGCGCCGCAGCAGGCGGCCGTCAACTCCGCTCCGGTTGCGCTCGGGAAGCTCAAGCGATGCACCCTGGCCGCTGGCGCCGTGGCCCTCACCGCCTGCACGGGAGCGCAGGTCCGCCCCGACTCCAGTCGCTGTCCCGAAGGGGCGCTGGAGACGATGCGCAAGCTCTCCCTGAATCAGGGCGGCAGCGCCAGCATCCTCACGGACATCGATCAGCCGGGCACCAATTCGGAAGAGCTCATCGTCCGCGATGGTCCCATTGTCAGTCTCACCGTCGAAAGCTATGGGGACATGCCGACGGGAACCCGCCTGTACGGGCAGCTCTGGACGGGCGGGGGAAGGGTGACCGGCCGTTACACCCGGGCGGAGCTGCCGGACCGGCGCGTCATCCCGGTCTGCCTCGTCTATGGCAACCGCGATGGGGGAGAGTGGCTTCCGGGCTCCAAGGCCGGTGCGGTCAGGATGCCGCGCACCTGGGCCTATACGGTCGTTCACACCTTTCCGTGAGCAGCGCTTGTGGAGAATCCCGGATTTTGAAATTATTCTAATACAACCCGCTGGGTTCTCCCATTTAAAGCAACTTGGAAGGTAGTTTGTCCTTGTTCTCCCCGGATGACTGCGTCCGCGTGGATGACAAGGAGTCCGCACGGCATGAGTCCTTCCAGGACGGTGAAGCCTCCCCCTCCCGAAGTGCTGTTCAAGACGGGCTCCAGGTCCTTCGAGCTGGCGCAGGTGCTGCGGCGAAGCAGTCATGGGGAGCAGCAGCTCGTCGCCCTCCGGCGGCAGCCCGGGCGTGAACCCGTGCCGGTGTTCCTCCAGGCGTTGTCCTTGACGGGGCGGACGGTGTCGCGCCTGAGGGATCCCCAGGCACGGATGCAGGAGATGGTCACGCTCGCGCGGCTCCTCCAGCATCCGCGCATCGCCCGGCTGAACGGATGCCATGAAGCGGCGGGCGTCCTGTACCTGGAATGGGAACACGTCCCAGGTTACACGTTGGACGACGTGTCGTTGCTGCCGCTGGTGTATGTGCATGCGTACTCCGAAGCCTTCCTGTTGCACGTGGGGCTCCAGTTGGCGTCGCTGCTCGCGTTCCTGCACGGGCACGCGGATGAGCGCGGTCTGCCATTGGGCTTCGTGCACCGGGACCTGCATCCGCAGGGCATCCGGTTCGGAGCGGACGGACAGTTGGCGTTGACGCACCTGGGGGATGCCTTCTCACGGTTGCCGGGCCGGGTGCCTTCCAGCATCACGCGTCCGCATGGACAGGCATTCTACGGGGCTCCGGAGGTGTTGTTCGGCGAGGCCGCGGATGCGCGCTCGGACCTGTTCTCGCTGGGGCTCATCCTGCTGGAGCTGGCGACAAGCCTGCACCTCTACAGCCTGCCCCGTGTCCTCCTGGGAGACCTGGATGCGCGACTGACGGACGAGGATGGGCAGCGGGTGCTCCAGGGCATGATGGTGGCGGAGCAGGCGGGGCGGGTCACGAGCGAATACATTCACATCGTCACGCACGCCGCCGCGTACCGGCCCGAGGACATCGATTCGTTGATGTTCCGGCTGTCACCGGCCCTGCGCGCCATCCTCCACCGCCTGCTCAAGCGCGACCGTGCGGAGCGCTACGCGACGGCGGAGGAGGTGGAGGCGGCTCTGCGGGCCCGGGCCACGGAGCTGGGTGGGCACTACGGCGGCGCGGAGGCGGCGGAGGAGTTCCAGAAGGCGCTCGCGGGTACGGCGCCGCTGCTGAATGGATTCCAGAAGGATGTGGGGGCCTTCCCGCTTGGAAGCGTGCTGCACCTGCCGACGCCGGTGGTGTGAAACGCCGTCGCACGCCATCGGCTGTGCTACGGCCTGCCGCCATGAAGACGCTGTGCCTTGTGCTGATGGGTGTGCTCCTGGCCTCGTGTGGGGCAGGGCGACAGAAGGTCGCTCCTGGAGCTGAAGAACTGCCTTCCCTCGTGCTCTGCATCCAGGAGCAGCCGAATGGAACGAGGGTCCACTCCTGGCGGCCCGTGGAGGAGGCGCGGTATCTGCTGAAGCCCGGCGCAGGAGTAGACGGCGGGCGAATCGTGCTCACGGCGGCAGGAAGCCGGGACTGCGATGCGGAGAACCGAGAGTGCATCATTGGTTGGAGCGCCATCAGAAGGGCATTCTGGTCGGGAGCGTGGTCGTCATCGCAGGAGTTGCGTTTGTCGTCGTCTCCGCGGGACCGGGCTGTTCATCCTCGCGCCCGCAGCGCTCATGGCAAGCGGAGAAGGCGCTGCGGCGCCGGTCGTGATGGGGGCTGTACAATGAAGGGAGACAATATTTCCCTTGAAACACGGGAGCTATTGGGGAGGCTTTGGTCGGAATCGCAATCCGAGGATGACAGGATGCGACTGGAAGTTGCGATGGACGCGCTCCAGTTCATCCACGACATGGGCCAATCCCAGCTTTTTCGCACGTATCACCAGGGCATCGAGGAACACGAGCCCCCGTTCGTGTTCGCTTCCTTCGAGACCCGCGCGGAAGCGGACGCGTGGCTGATGGCGCAGACCCCGGTCCCGGACCGGGCGTCCGTGCTGGTCGCGGGCGAATACTTCACCGTGATGGACCTGCCGGAGTTGGGCGTGGGCACGCGCAGGCTTCTCTCCAGCCCGATCCTCAAGTTCTACCTGGAAGACATGCGGGAGAAGGCAGGCGCTCCAGTGGCCCTGTTCTCCACCCGCGAGGAAGCGGAAACCTGGCTCCGGGAGCAGCCCGAGCCTCCCCGACAGGTCGTCGTTCATGTCGACGGCAAGCCCTATCTCGCGGCCTACCATCACCGGATCCAGCTCCGAGTCCTCTATCCACTGCCCGACGCGAAACCGCCTGGGAGGCGAGAGGAAGACCCAAGATGAAGCGGATTTCGCTGGTAACGGCACTGATGGTTCTTTTCGTTGGATGTACTCATGTCCAGCCAACGGAGTCCCGGGTGTACAGGGTGTCCGAGAATGCGGAAGGCGTCGGTGCCGTACTCGGAAGTGGAGGCTCAGGTGGCCTCGACTGCCAGGGGGAGCATGAAACGTGCGTGGAGGTTTGTTGGCAGAAGCGCTACCCATGGCCCCACAACCAGGAGCAGTCGGGATGGTACTACCAGCGGTGCACTTCGGATTGCAGGGCCCAGTACAATGAATGCGTGAAGGAACAGGAGGCAGCAGCGCGAGAAAAAGCAAGGAAGCTTGGCTTCACGGACATGGAGCGCGCGATCGATTGGCTCCAAAAGCATAAAGCCGAGGTGACGCTCGGAACCCTTGTCGTCGTTGGAGGCGTAGCCTTCGTGCTCACGACGAGTGCTGCCGGTGCACTGGTGCTGATTCCCCTGGCGCTTTGAGCAAATGAAATGAAATACAATCCAGATTTCGATGTTGATTCCGTGCTGGACGTCCTGAAGGGCGTGAACGAAAAGTACGAAGAAGGTTCGCCTGAAGATGAGGCGCTGCGGATCGCCGCCGTGGCGCTTGTCTATGTCCGCGAAGCCGAGAGGCTGGAGGAATACCGTGGGTTTTTCCGGTCGTTCTTCACGCCTGCCATTGAAAGCGTCATCGTCTCCCAGACCTTCTCGACAAGAGAGGAGGCCGAGACATGGCTCGCCCTTGGGGTTGCACGGGACGGAGAATTGATTCGCGTCGCGGGTCAGGGGTTCCAGGTCATCCTGGCGCAGGGAGATGCGAAGCCGACCCTGCTGCGTACGCCCCTGCCAGAAGAACTGATGAAGAAGTTCCCCCCAGGCCCGGGATGAGGTCTCCGTGAAGTGAGTCCCGGGCGCTCCGGACCTCACAGGGCTTCAGTTCCACGCCAGCCTCCACCGGCAGCCCCGGACTCCAGGGCTGCCCTATCCCCTGGCTGCCTGCCTCGACCCGTCGCGCGGCAGCTTCACCGTGAAGGTCGTCCCCGCCTCCCGGGAGGAGGTCACGTCGATGGTGCCTCCGTGCGCCTGGACGATGTGCTGCACGATGTAGAGCCCCAGCCCCACGCTGCGCGTCGCCAGGTCCATGCCCGGCACCCCCCGTTGCATCGGCTGGAAGAGGCGGTGCATCAGGTCCGGGGGGATGGGGTCGCCCGCGTTGTGCACCGCCAGGAGGACCTCCAGGTCCGTGCTCTGGACGCGCACCGTCACCGGCGTGCCCTCCGGCGAGTACTTCAGCGCGTTGCCCAGCAGGTTGGTGAGCACCTGCGCCATGCGGTCCGGATCCCAGCAGCCGCGCGTCCCGTGGCCTGGCGTGGAGGCCTGGAGGACGCGCTCGGGGAAGTTCATCTGCACCTCCTCCATCACCTGCCGCACCACCGTGGTCAGGTCCAGGTCCTGGCACTGCACGGGGATCCCCTCGCCCAGGCGCGCCTGGGTGAAGTCGAGCAGGTCGCGGATCATCCGCACCGCCCGCTCCGCGGAGGCCTGGATGCGCAGGACGGCCTTGGTGTCGCGCTCACTCAGCTCCTCACGCCGCAACAGCGACGTGGTGCCCAGCGCGATGGCGTTGAGCGGGTTTCGCAGGTCGTGGGACACGATGCCCACCAGGTACTGCTCGAACTCCGCGCGCTGCCGCGCCGCCTCCTCCTCGCGCTTGCGCTCCGTCACGTCCAGCGCCGTGCCCACGAAGCGCGCGGGACGTCCGTCCGGGCGGAAGTGGACCTGCCCGCGCCCGGACAGCCACCGCACCTTCGCGCCGTCTCCGGCGGGGGGCCGCACCCGGAACTCGCAGGCGTACTCCCCGGCGCCCCCGGGCATGTTGGCCTCCGCCATCGCCTGCTCCACCTTCGCCCGGTCCTCCTCGTGGACGAACTGCATGGCCTCCGCGAGCGTCAGCTCCCCTTCGGCGGGCAGCCCCAGCATGGCGCGAAACCGCGGGTCCCAGGACGCCTCGCCCGTGAGCGGATTGACGTCCCAGCTGCCCATGTCCACCGCTTCCAGCGCCAGCCGCAGCCGCTCCTCGTTGGCGTGCAGGGTCGCCGCCAGCGCCTCCGTGCGCTGCCGGGCCCGCACGCCGTCGGTGACCTCGGTGGCGACGATGAGGACGCCCTCGATGAGGCCTTCCGCCCCGAGCAGCGGCTGGTAGACGAAGTTGAAGTACACGTCCTCCAGCCTCCCGCCCGGCGCCCGCGCCAGCCGCACGTGGACCTCGTTGCCTACGTACGGTTCGCCCGTGGTGAACACGCCGTCCAGCAGCTCCAGGATGCCCTGGCCCTTCACCTCCGGCAGCGCTTCCTGGATGGGGCGGTGCAGCACCTGGGAAGGCGCGCGGCCCCAGAGCTGGCAGATGCGCGAGTTGGCCAGCTCCACGATGTGCGTGGGCCCCCGGAAGATGGCGAGCGCGACCGGCGCCTGGTGCAGCAGCGTGTTGAGGCGGCCGAGCTCCGTGTCCGCCTGGACGCGCGCCGTCTGGGCCTCCTGGAGGAGCTGCTCGCGCCCGGCCTCCGTCTTCCGCCGCGCGGTGATGTCCTGCATGGCGCCCACCATCCGCAGGCCCCGCCCTTGCGCGTCGCGCGTGATGACGCCCGTGTCCAGCACCCGCACGGCTTCGCCCTGGCGGTTCAGGAACCGGTACTCGTCCTGCCAGCGGGCCTGCGTGCCCTGGATGGCCGCGTGGATGCCGTGCTTCACGCGCTCACGGTCCTCGGGGTGGATGCGGTCCACCCACCAGTCCGCGGTGGGGCCCGTCTCTTCCGGCGCGAAGCCGAGCAGGCGCTGCACCCCGCCGCTCCAGGTCACCTCCTGCGTCGTCAGGTCCCAATCCCAGACGGAGTCGGTGGCCACCTGGCTCGCCAACCGGTAGCGCGTCTCCGACGTCGCCAGCCGCGCGTGGGCTTCATGCAGCTTCCCCATCAGGAGGGCGCGCTCGATGATGCCGGAGAGGTACTCCACCAGCGTCTCCAGGAAGCGCTTGGTCTGCGGCGGCACGGGACGGGCCTCCGAGAAGCCCACGCAGAGCACGCCCATCAGCTCGCCGTGGGGCCACAGGCGCAGGCCCAGCAGCGTGCTCCAGCCCTGCTGCCCCAACCCCTCGCGCTCGGCGTCGGAAAGCCCGTGCGCCTGGGCCTGCACCAGGGGCTCCTCCGAGCGGGCCACCCTGCCCAGGAAGGACGGCCCGGCCGCATCCACCCGGCGGCGTCCCGCGTGCGGGACGTCATGCCCCGAGTCCGCGACGGCCCCCATCACCGTGCTCCCCCGCTCCACCAGGAACAGCTCCGCGCCAGCGGCCTCCAGCGCGCGGACGACGGTGTCGATGAGCGGCTTCAGCCGGGGCTGCGCGTCCTCGTGCGCCTTCAAGGCCCGGGGGGCGAGCGCATCCAGCTGGCGCAGGAAGCGCTTCTCCCGCTGCCGGTCCTCCATCGAGTAGCCGGAGAAGAGGACCACCACGTGGTCCATGGCCGCCTCCAGCTGCTGGAAGAGGCACTGGAGGTCGGAGGCGGCGGGCGTGTGCTCCGGCCGCAGGTCGTCCCAGAGCTGGGGGATGAGCCGGCCCAGGAGCGTGTACTCGTCCGTCGCGTCCTCCTGCGTGGCACCCACCCGCAGGCGCAGGTTGATGTGGGCCTCTTCCAGGCGCGCGCGGGTCTCCAGGCGCTCCGGCGTGGGGCCGTGGCGGCAGATGAGCGCCACCACGCGCAGGTACTCCGGCAGCGTGGTGATGATCTCCGAGGCCTTCAGGCCCTGGCTGCTCTCCCGGGTCCGCGTCTCCTCGACGAAGCGCCGCACCAGGGTCTCCAGGTTCGCTTCGATGAGGTCGGCGATGACATTCATGGCTCAAGGGGACGGGTAGGGGCTTCCGTCTCCGGGTGCAACGCCGAGCCGCGTTTTCCCGGAAGATGAAACAACAGACAGGCATCCGACCGGTGCGTTTTCGCGCGAGACGGGGGTGGCCAGACGCGGCGGCGATGCACAGCACGGCGTCATTGCTGGCGGTGCCGGTGCGACCTGCGTAGGCTGTCCCCGTGTTGAGAACGACGCCCCGCTCCACCATCCTCATCGTCGACGACGAGCCGGACCTGCGCGAGGTGGTGGCGGAGCTGCTGGAGATGGAAGACTACGCGGTGGTGCAGGCCGCCAACGGGCAGCTGGCCCTGGACGCGCTCTCCCACGAGCCCCGGCCGTGCCTGGTGCTGCTGGACCTGATGATGCCGGTGATGGACGGACACGAGTTCCTCCACCGCGTGCGGGACGACGCCCGGTTCCGCGACCTGCCGGTGCTGATGCTCACCGCGCACCCGACCGCGAAGGCGCCTCCGGGCACGGTGGGCCTCTTGCGCAAGCCCGTGGACATCACGGAGCTGCTCGCGCTGGTGGCCCGGCACTGCCAGCCCGGCTGAAGGCGCCCGCTCACGCCGCCGGCGCGGCGTGCACGGCGATGGCGTCCAGCAGCTCTTCCAGGCGCACCGGCTTGCCCAGCCGTCCGGACACCCCGTGCGGCAGCGGCAGGGTGGGATGCGCCGTCAGCACCAGCACCCGCGTCAGGGCCAGCGCGCCGGAGCGGCGCAGGTGTTCGATGAAGGCGTGCCCGTCCATCACCGGCATCACCAGGTCCAGCAGGATGAGCTCGGGGATGCGCTCAAGCCCCGCCAGGACGTTCAGCGCGTCCTGCCCGTTCACCGCCGTGTGCACCCGGTAGGCCTCCGATTCGAGGATCTCCTTGAGCGCCTCGCGGACGTCCCGGTTGTTTTCGACAAGCAGCAGGCTGATGGAGTGTTGCGTGGTGGACACGCGCCCAGGGTAGGGCAGGGGGCCGGGAAGTTCCAACTTCCACCGGCCGCCCGGAGGCTCGGATGGCCTCCGGGGTGGGAGACGTCCTGAAGCCCGCCGGCGTGCTTCAGGGGGCGCGCGGCAGCGTCATGGTGAAGACCGTCCGCTCCGGGCCCGACTCCACCACCAGCGTCCCCCGGTGGCTGCGGACGATCTGCTCGGAGATGAAGAGGCCCAGGCCCAGGCCGGAGGGCACGTGCGCGCCCGTCTGCGCGCGCTGGAAGGGGTGGAAGAGCAGGGCCAGCTCCTCCTGGGGGATGGGGGTGCCCTGGTTCTCCACCCGCGCGACGGCCTGCTCCGGCCCGCCCTGCAGCGACAGCTTCACGGTGGACTCCGGGGGGCTGTATTGGAGCGCGTTGCCCAGCAGGTTGCTCAGGACCTGCGCCAGCCGGTCCCCGTCCCACCGGCCTCCCAGCGGGCCGCTGGACTCCACCCGCACGGTGCGGTTGGGGTGCACCAGCTCCAGCTCCTCCACCACCTGGCGCACCACCAGCCCCAGGTCCGTGGCGCCCGGCGTCAGGGGGATGCCGCCGCCCAGCCGGCTGCGGGTGAAGTCCAGCAGTTCGGTGATCATCCGCGTCATCCGGTCCGTGCTGCTGATGATGCGCCCCACGGTGCGCACCAGCCCGGGCGGCACCTGTTCGCTGGCGATGAGGAAGCTGGCCGCCATGCGGATGGCGTTGAGGGGGTTTCGCAGGTCGTGGCCGACGATGCCCAGGAAGCGCTCGCGGAACTCCGCGGCGGACCGCAGCTCCCCTTCCGACTGCTTGTGCCGGGTGACGTCCACCACCACCGACCCCACGCCCAGCACCTCGCCGCCCTCCGTGCGCACCGGGTGGAAGCCCATCATGAGGTGCACGTCGCCGCCGGCCGCGTCCGTCCCTGGTTGCTTCAGCGCCACGGACAGCTCCTCCGCGGGCTCTCCCGTCTCCAGCACGCGGCGGATGACGGGCTCCAGTTGCGGCGCCAGTGAGGGCAGGACCTCCGCGAAGGTCCTCCCGGCGTGGGCGTCCAGGGGCAGCCCGTCCAGCTTCGCCATCCGCGCGTTGACGTGCACGAACCTCAGCTCCCGGTCCAGCAGCGACAGGCCCACCGGCGAGGAGGTGAGCAGCGCGTCCAGCTGCGCGAGCGCCTCCGCCTTCTCCCGGTCCGCTCTCCGCACGGCGTCCACCATCCGCTTGCCGCGCACCAGCGCGTTCACGCGTGCGCGCACCTCCTCCGTGCGGAAGGGCTTGGCCACGTAGTCGTTGGCGCCCGCGCGCAGGCCCTGCACCAGGTCCTCCGGCCGGCCGTGCGCGGTGAGCAGCAACACGGGAAGGGCCGCGGTCTCCGGCTGGCCGCGCAGGAACTGACAGACCTCCGGGCCGGACATCCCCGGCATCTCCCAGTCCAGCACCACCACGTCCGGCGCCCGTCCGGCGTGCAGGCGTTCGAGCATCGCGGCGCCGTCCGGGAACGTCTCCACCTGGAATCCCGGGCCGAGCGCCGTCTTGATGAAGCGCGCCTCGCTGGCGCTGTCGTCCACCACCCAGACACACGGTGCGGGCTCGGCTCCGGTGGAGTCGTCTCCGGGCGGGCGGGGGAAGAA
>NZ_RAWI01000327.1 GCF_003612125.1 Corallococcus praedator | reverse complement strand
CCTCCCAGCGCCCGCCCACGCGCTTGAGCGCGCCCGCCTCCACCAGCATGCGCAGGCACTCGGTGGCGAAGAAGGCGTTGCCTTTCGTGGTCGCGTGCAGCCGGGTGACGAAGCCCTCCGGGATGCCCAACCCGGGCAGCACCAGTTCCACCAGCGTGCCCACGTTCTCCGCGGACAGCGGCTCCAGGTCCATGCGCGCGGTGAGCTTCTCGTCCACCGTCTGGAACGCGAGGCTCAGGCGCGACAGCTCCGCGGAGCGGAACGTGCCCACCACCATGCCGCGCGTGCCGTGCAGCGCGCGGATGAGGACGTTGATGGCCTCCAGCGACGCGCTGTCCGCCCACTGCAAATCCTCGAAGCACAGCACGAACGACTGCCGCCCGCCGAGCGTGCGCGTCCACTCCGACAGCGCCTCGAAGAACGCGCCCTTCTCCTCCGTCCCCTCGCGCAGGGCCCGCTCATACACCTCGCCCTCGGGCAGCTCCGACGACAGGCCCGGCAGCAGGCGCATGAGGCGCGGCCCCAGCCGGTCCATCAGCTCCGACGGCGTGTGCGGCACCATGCTGCGCAGCGCCTGCGCCACCGGCGCGAGCGGGGCCAGCCCCTCCGCGCGGCACTGGCCCCGGCCGAAGGGCAGCTCCGCCAGCTTCGCCTGGAGCTCGAACTCCTGGAGCAGCCGCGTCTTGCCCACGCCCGCGGGACCGCCCACGAGCACCGCGCGCGACTGGCCCCAGTCCGCCTCCGCCAGGCCGTTCATCAGCCCTTCCAGCTCCGCCTCACGCCCCACCACCTCCGGCACGTGCAGGTAGCTGGCGCGCGCCGACAGCGGCTCCTCCGGGGACGGCTCGCCGCTCGCGTGGCAGAGCGCTTCGAGCAGCTCGCTCGCGTCCTGGAAGCGCTCGCGCGGGTCCTTGGCCATCAACAGGAGGATGATCTCCTCCAGCTGCGGATCCACCGCGCAGAGCGTGGAGGGGCGCGGCGGCGGACGCGTCAGGTGGTCCGCCAGCAGCACCGCGGGGTTGCTGCGCTTGAAGGGCAGCTTGCGCGTGGCCAGGTACCAGGCCATCACACCCAGCGAGTACAGGTCCGCACGCCCGTCGATGCTCGCGCCCCGCTGCCACTCCGGCGCCAGGTACTCCAGTGTGCCCTTGAGCTTGCCGGGGCTGGGCGTGCCCAACTGGTGCATCACGCCGAAGTCCATCAGCTTCACCGCGCCGGACTCGGTGATGCGCACGTTGCTGGCCTTGATGTCGCAGTGCACGTACAGGCGCGAGTGGATGAACGCCAGCACCTGCGCCATCTGGATCAGCACCCGGTACATCGTGCGCGTGTCCAGCGGCGCGTCCCGCACCAGCGTGCTCAGGTCGTGGCCGCCCACCACCTCCATGGTGATGAAGCGGTTGCCGGCCTCCGTCATGCCCCAGTCGAAGACCTTGAGCGTGGACGGGTGCTGGAGCTTCTTCATGGCGAAGAACTCGTGCCGGAACATCAGCACCAGCTCCTCCACCTTCGCCGCGGACAGCTCCGCCGGGACGTGCATCTCCTTGAGCGCGATGCGCCGGCGCTCCTGGAGGTCGTCCGCCAGCCAGATGCGGCCCATGCCGCCCTCGCCCAGCAGCGACTCCACCCGGTAGCGCCCCGTGACGACGACGCCCGGCTCCAGCGAACGCCGCCCCACGACGCCCGCGCCCGGCAGCGTGATGGGCGTACGCATCCGGTCCCCCCATGTGCTCGGAGGCCGGGTGCGTTCGTCCAGGACCGTTGTCTTCTCGTCGTCGCTCACGCGCTAGGGGCCGGCCGTTCCGCCGGGATCCAGACGTTGGAGGAATAGCACGTTTCAGTGACACCGCCTCCGGGACATCCGAGCAGGTGCACCCGGTGTTCCTAGTCCCTGATCAATCGTTCTGCTGGAAGAAAGTGCGTCCCGCCGGCCGGATGCCTGCTGGGGAGCCACTTCCGGCCCTGCCCCCACGTCGCCCCCCGACGCATGCACACCCTTCTTCCAGGCACAGGGCCCATTGCCCGCGCCAGAGGGGGAGGACGGCATGCGTGCGTGGAAGCGGGGGGGAGTGGCCGTGGCCTTCGTGGCCGTCACGGCGTGGATGGCGTGCGGTCAGCCCGAAACCCAGCAAGCCCAGGGCCTCCAGCGGGCCACGGCGGCCACGGTGACGCTGGGCGACGGCCACTGCGCGGGCGTGGTGGTGGGCCAGGGGCGCCATGTGCTCACCGCGGCCCACTGCGTCGCGCAGGCCTCCGGCCATGAGCTGGCGAACTTCGAGGACGGGCGGCGGCTGGAGGGCCGGTACGTGTTCGTGGATCGCGGCCGGGACATGGCCGTGCTGGAGCTGGAAGCGACGGCGCCCGTGGCCCCGCTGGAGGTGGCCGAAGCGCTGCCCGCTCCCGGGGACCTGCTCGTCTTCACCGGCCGGTATGATCGCCCCGGCGAACCGCAGCAGGTGATGCTGGAGCGGCTGGGCCGCTGCCCCTCGCTGCCGGACGTGCCCGCCGCGCTCTTCACCACCATGCACGGCATCCCGGGAGACTCCGGCGCGCCCCTGGTGGATGCGCGGATGCGCGTGGTGGGACTCGTGCACGGCGGCGCGCGGTGCAGCATCGCCGCGCCCACCGCGGACGTCGCGCCGGAGGTGGAGCGCCTGTCGCGCGAGGACGCGCAGCCGCTGGCCCGGGGCATGCCACGGGCCCCGCGCTGAAGCGTCATGACGGCTTTGCCGCGTCCTGCGTCATGCCCATTCCGGGCGCGGCGCGGCGCGGCAGGGAGGGGCCGCCCTTCGTCCCTGGACGGCCAGGCAGGCGGGCGGACCGGCCCGGCGTTGCCCGGGCTCCCCGGCGAGGACCACCTTCCTGCCGGAGGCCGGAGCGCGCCCGGACGTCCGGGGACGGCGACCGGAGACCCTTTCGGGAGGCGACACCATGGCCGGCAACAAGGGCAGCAAGAACTTCCAGCCTCGCAACCGGGGCCAGATGGAGGACGCCCAGGACCGGGCCGCCGCGGAGCTGAGCCGCGAGCGCTCCGAGGCCGCCGCCCGCGATCCGGACGTCAACCCGGGTCCGCTGGAGGAGACCCCCTGGGAGGCGGGCGTCGAGCGCGGCGAAGGGTGGCAGGAGGAGCAGGTGCCCGAGCGGGAGGCCCGGGGTGACGAGGAGCCGGACTCCGAGGTTTCCCGGCGTGGGCTCGTGAATCCACCGCCGGAGTCCTAGGGCTGGGCGGCAAACCCGTGAGGTGGAGGCTTTCAGGAATTCCTCCGGGTGAGGGGGGACCTCTTGCCCGGTGCGCACGGTGGGGGGATGCTGGGTGCCGTCGTCCCCTGCTGTCCGCGGTCCCCTCCCCGGGAGTCGAAGCGCCGTGAAGCCCAAGGTCCTCATCGTCGAGAACTCCTGGACCATGCGCGAGACGCTGCGGCTGCTGCTGTCGGGGGAGTTCGACTGCACGGTGGCGGCGGACGGCGAAGCGGGCCTGGCGCACGCGCTGGCGGAGCCGCCGGACGTGCTCCTGTCGGACGTGAACATGGAGGGCATCGACGGCTATGAGCTGTGCCGTCGCGTGCGCGCCGAGCCGTCCCTGGCGCACCTGCCGGTGGTGTTCGTCAGCGGCTACGCGCCGCGCGCGGAGCTGGAGCCGGGGCAGCCCCAGCCGGATGCGTACCTGGTCAAGCCGGTGAAGCCGCCGTACCTCATCGCGCAGCTGCATGCCGTGTTGCAGCGTGCGCGGGGCGCAACGGCCTAAGGCCGCGGGCGAGGGCTGAAGCCGGTCGCGCGCCGGGCGGCCTTCCACCGCGAAGGCGTTTGAAGCCGCCGCCTGTGTCGCGGCGCGGACGGCCCCGGCAACTCTCGCTGACCTGGACGTGCGGGAGGGCTATACCTTGCCCACCTTTTCTTTCCCGCCCCGAGGTCCTCGCGTGCTCAACGCCTTCCCCCGCGTCCCGGCTCCCAAGAACGAGCCCGTCCTCTCCCACGCCCCCGGCACGCCCGAGCGCGCCGAGCTGCAAAGCGCGCTCAAGCGCATGAGCGGCGAGCAGGTGGAGATCCCCATCGTCATCGGCGGCAAGCACGTGCACTCCGGCAAGACGGACACGGTGCGCATGCCCCACCGGCACAAGCACGTGCTGGCCACCCTGCACGAGGCCAACGCGAGCCACGTGGAGCAGGCCATCCAGAACGCGATGAGCGTGAAGGAGGACTGGGCGCGGATGTCCTTCCACGCGCGAGCGGCCATCTTCCTGCGCGCCGCGGAGCTGCTCGCCACGCGCTACCGCCCGCTGCTCAACGCGTCCTCCATGCTGGGCCAGTCGAAGACGGCGCACCAGGCGGAGATCGACGCGGCGTGTGAGCTCATCGACTTCCTTCGCTACAACGTCCACTTCGCGCAGCAGATCTTGTCCATCCAGCCGGAGAGCTCCGCGCAGACGTGGAACCTGACGGACTACCGGCCGCTGGACGGGTTCGTCTTCGCCATCACCCCGTTCAACTTCACCTCCATCGCGGTGAACCTGTGCGCGGCGCCCGCCATCATGGGCAACGTGGTGCTGTGGAAGCCGTCCTCCACGCAGGGCCTGAGCGCGTGGTACGGCCTGGAACTGCTGCGCGAGGCGGGCCTGCCCGACGGCGTCATCAACATGCTGCCCGGCGACGGCCCCACGGTGGGCAACCCGGTGCTGGCCAGCCCCCACCTGGGCGGCATCCACTTCACCGGCTCCACGCCCACGTTCAACAGCCTGTGGAAGACGGTGGGAGAGAACATCAGCCGCTACAAGCAGTACCCCCGGCTGGTGGGTGAGACGGGCGGCAAGGACTTCATCTTCGCGCACCCGTCCGCGGCGGACGACCTGGAGGCGCTCGCGGTCGCCATCGTGCGCGGCGGCTACGAGTACCAGGGCCAGAAGTGCTCCGCCGCCAGCCGCGTCTACGTGCCGGAGTCGCTGTGGCCCAAGCTGAAGCCGCGCCTGCAGGCGCTCATCGCGGACATCAAGATGGGCGACGTGACGGACTTCCGGAACTTCATGGGCGCCGTCATCGACGAGCGCTCATTCAAGAAGGTGTCCTCGTACATCGAGCTGGCGAAGACGGGCGGCGACGCGACCATCCTCGCGGGCGGCGGGACGGACAAGAGCGAGGGCTGGTTCGTGCAGCCCACGCTGGTGCAGTGCCACAGCCCGCGCCACCGCATCATGACGGAGGAGATCTTCGCGCCGCTCGTGGGCCTGTACGTCTACCCGGACGCGAAGCTGGAGGAGACGCTGAAGGAGTGCGACCAGTCCGCCAGCTACGCGCTGACGGGCGCCATCTTCGCGCGCGACCGCAAGGCCATCGAGATGATGATGAACAGCCTGCGCAGCGCGGCGGGCAACTTCTACATCAACGACAAGCCCACGGGCGCGGTGGTGGGCCAGCAGCCCTTCGGCGGCAGCCGGGCGTCGGGCACCAACGACAAGGCGGGCTCCATCGTGAACCTGTTCCGCTGGAGCAGCCCGCGCACCATCAAGGAGAACTTCGTGCCGCCCGCGAAGGTGCCCTACCCCTTCATGGACAGCGACCCGAAGGAAGGGGCCATCTAACTCCATGAGCGGACCGTTCCCGGGCATCGCGGGGCTGGACACCTACGCGCTGGAGGACGGCGCGTGCCGCGTGGAGATCATCCCCACGCGCGGCGCGCTCGTCACGCGCATGGTGGTGGACGGTGAGGAGGTGCTCTTCCTGGACGAGGGCACCGTCGCCGACCTCACGAAGAACGTGCGCGGGGGCATCCCCGTGCTCTTTCCCATCGCCGGTCCCCTGCCCGGGGACACGTACCCGGCGGACCGCAAGGCGTACACGCTGCCGCAGCACGGCTTCGCGCGGCGGCTGCCGTGGACGGTGCGGCAGGCGGAAGGCTCGCTGCTGGTGCTGGGGCTCACCTCCTCCGAGGAGACGCTGCGCCAGTACCCCTGGGCCTTCGACGCGCAGCTGACCTTCTCGCTGGTGGGCAGCCGGCTCACCCTCGACTTCGACCTGGAGAACCGGGACACGCGGCCCCTGCCGCTGCACCTGGGCTACCACCCGTACTTCCGCGTGCCGCAGGGCCACAAGGCCCAGGCCCGCGTGGAGACGGACGCCACGCACGCGTGGGACAACCGGGAGAAGAAGGAGGTGCCCTTCACCGGCCTGGACCTCACGGCGCAGGAGGTGGACATGCACCTGCGCGACCACAAGGGGCCGGGCACGGTGCTTTCGCGCGGGCCGGGCCTGCCGCCGGTGAAGCTGTCGTGGAGCCCGGAGTTCCGGCTGCTCGTCGTGTGGACGTTGCAGGGCAAGGACTTCGTCTGCGTGGAGCCGTGGACCGCCGCCGCCGGAGCGCTGGCCACCGGCGAGGGCCTGCTGCACGTGGAGCCCGGCGAGCGCGTGTCGCTCGCGTTCGACATCGAGGCCTGAGCCTCACGCCCTCTCGTCCCGCGCGCTCAGGCGTGCGGGATGAGGGGCATCGTCAGCGGGCCGCGCACGGTGAGGGAGGTGTTCCACTTCACCGGGCCCGTGGGCGTGAAGCGCGTGAAGCGCGACAGCAGCACCTCCAGCCCCACGCGCGCCTCCAGCCGGGCCAGCGGCGCGCCCAGGCAGAAGTGGATGCCGTGGCCGAAGGGGAAGTTGTTCACGCCCTCGCGGTCCATGTCGAAGGTGTCCGGGTCCTTGAAGCGCTCGCCGTCGCGGCACGCGGAGCCCACCATCAGCGCCACGCGCGCGCCCGCCGGAATCACCACGCCCGAAACCTCCGTCTCCTTCGTGGTGACGCGCACCAGCCCGTGCACGGAGGGCTCGAAGCGCAGCACCTCCTCCACGAAGCGCGGCAATTGCGCGGGGTTCTCCCGCAGGCGGGTGAGCAGGTGCGGGTGCTCCATCAGCATGCGCACGCAGTGGCTGACCAGTTGCACGGTGGTCTCCAGCCCGGCGACGACGAGCAGGAACAGGAAGCTCATCAGCTCCGCGTCGGAGAGCGCCTCGCCGTCCACGCGCGTCTGCACCAGGTCCGACACCATGTCGTCCTGCGGCTGGCGGCGGCGGTCCGCGACCACCTGGGACAGGTAGTCCTCCATCTCGCGCACCGTGGCGCGGATGGACTCGTGGCGGTGGGTGTCCTTCTCCGTCGTCCCGGACACGCTGGACAGGTCCACCGACCAGCGCTTGTAGCGGGCGGTCATCTGCGGATCCAACGCGAACAGCTCGCCAATCACGCTCGCGGGCAGCGGCATGGCGAAGGCGTCCACGAAGTCCACCTCGCGCTCGGGGTGCAGCCGCTCCGCCAGGTGTTGCGCGAAGCTCCGGATGCGCGGCTCCAGCCGGTTCACCGCCGTGGGCGTCCACGCGCGGCTCACCAGCGTGCGCAGCCGCATGTGGTGCGGCGGGTCCATGACGATCATGGATTCGGAGAACGGGTTGTGGCCCAGCCACGGAGGCGCCGTGGTGGTGCGCACCCCCGCCGAGGAGAACACCTGCGGGTTCTTGAACGCCGCGGACACGTCCTCGAAGCGCGTGAGCGCCCACAGGCCTCCCGGCTCCACCTGACACACGGGCGCCGTGCGCCGCAGCTCCGCGTAGACAGGGTAGGGATTGGCCCGGACCTCCGGCGCCATCAGGTTCACGCGTCCGCTCATGGAAGAATTTCCTTTCCGGGCTGGAAATGTATACCCGGTATACTGGCGGCTGAACAGAGGCGTCGCCTCCCCTCCCCCCGAGTCACATGTCCCGTCTCGTCCTCGCCGCCGTCCTTGCCCTGGGTCTGTCCGCGTGCTCCGACGACCCTGATGAAGTCCCCCCCGACGCGGGCGCCACCGCCGACTCGGGCACGGCCACCGATGCCGGCACGGACGTCGATGCGGGCACTGACGCGGGCAGCGACGCAGGCACCCAGGTGGACGCCGGGACGGACGCCGGTTCGGGCAGTTCGCAGGGGTCCGGCAAGCTGCCCTGCATCAGCACGGGTTCGGTGAAGACGGACGCGGGCACGCTGCCGTTCTGCGAGGCTCAGGTGGGCGAAGCGCGGGTGAAGATCATCGAGCCCCAGGCCGGCATCGTGGCCGCGCCGATGAAGCTGGCCATCTACCTGCACGGCGACGGTGCCGCGGCCTACAACGGCAGCAACCCCCGAGCGCTGTTCACCCACGGCGGTTGGACCTACGGACACAACACGCTCTACGTGGCGGCGCTCGCGCCGAACAAGTGCGCGTGGTGGACGAATCCGGGGCGCACGGACTGCACCACCGAGGGGACGGACGCGGATCGCGACCTGGAGGGCAAGAACGCGGCGACGCTGGTGGAGATCATCGAAGCGCTGCGCCGTGGCTGGAACATCCAGGACGGCCCCATCTACTTCGGCGGCTCGTCGGGCGGCTCCATCCAGCTGACCGCCAGCTTCCTGCCGCGCTACGGAGACCGCTACCCGGGCGTCTACGCGCTCAGCTGCGGCGGGGAGAAGCCGTGGTCGGGCAAGATGGACTGGGACACCACGCAGGCCTCGCTGCGCGGCGACACGAAGTTCTACTTCACCTACGGCGACCTGGATCCGCTGCTCGTGGACATCCGGGACGCCGAGTCCTACTTCACCGGGCTCCAGTTCCCGGTGAACGACAAGGTCATCGCGGGCGCCGCGCACTGCGCGTTCGACCAGGTGGGCCGCGTCTCCGAGGTCTGGAACGAGGTCACGCCGTAGCTCACGCGCCCGAAGGCGCCGGGGCGTGCGCGATGGCCGGCGCCTTGTGCCGCAGCCAGGGCACGCGGCTGACGTTTTTGACTCCGAATTCAAGGACAAGGAGCGGAGCGCGGTGCCACCGGGAAGGCCCTAACGTGTCGCGCATCCTCCTGCCTTCCGGAGCCTCATCGATGCGCCTCCACGACTACCTGCCCTCGGCGAACGGCTACAAGGTCCGCACACTCTTCGCGCAGTTAGGCATCGCATACGAGTTGGTGCCGGTGGACATCTTCGCGGGCGAAAGCCACACGGCCGACTTCCACGCGAACAAGAACCCGGACGGCCGCATCCCGGTGCTGGAGCCGGAGCCGGGACGGTTCCTGGCGGAGTCCAACGCCATCCTGTTGTTCCTCGCGGAGGGCACGCGGCTGTTGCCCGAGGACCGCTTCGCGCGGGCGCAGGTGCATCAGTGGATGTTCTTCGAACAGAACGCGGTGGAGCCCAACCTGGGCACCGCGCGCTACTGGCGACTCACCGGCAGGGAGCCCCAGCAACCGGAGGCGTTCCGACAGCGCGTCTCCGGGGGAGTCCGCGCGCTGGAAACGCTGGAGCGCCACCTGGGCACCCGCACGTTCCTGGTGGAGGAGCGCTACACCGTCGCGGACCTCTGCCTCTTCGCGTATGTGCACCTGGCGCCGGACGCGGGTGTGGAGCTGACGCCGTACCCCGCAGTGCGCGCGTGGCTGGAGCGGGTGCGGCAGCAGCCAGGCTTCCAGGGCACGCTGCCGCCCTACCCGGCGAACGCCCGGGTGCGTTGAGCGGGCCTCACCGATCGCGTTCAGCGAGCACGGCCTCGCGGGTCTCCGCGTCCGTGAGCACCACCGTCGGTGCCTCCGCGGGCGCCGCCGCGAGCCTGCGCGCCAGCAGCTCCGTCACGGGCGCGAGCACGCTGAAGTGCGTGGCCCCTGGCACCAGGAGGAACGACAGCGGCGCGCCCTTCGCGGCCTTGCGCAGCGGTTCGATGGCGTCGGTGTTGCCATGGTCCGAGCCCTCGATGACCTGCGTGGACACGCGCAGAGCCTCCACGAAGCTCACCGGATTGCGCATCCACAGCTCCGGCCCCGTGGCGCGGTCCAGCGCCGTGCCCGTCCTCCCGTACTCGGAGACATCGTGGGTGGGGCCGAAGACATACGCCCCCTTCAAGCGCGGAGCGTGCGCCGCGGCGATGAGCGCCAGCGTGCCTCCCGTGCTGTGGCCTCCCAGGTAGATGCGCGCCGGATCCACGTCCGGACGCTGGGCCAGGAAGTCGATGGCGGCCACCACGTCATCCGCCTCGCCCAGGAAGTACTCGTGCTCGCCGGGGTTGTCGTTCGCGCCTCGCAGCGACGGCAGCATCAGCACCATCCCCGCCTCGCGGAACGCGCGCGCGCTCTGATCATTGTCGCGGTCCGCCGGCTGCCACGCGAGCGGCCCGATGCCCCAGTTGAACCCGCCGTGGAGCCACACCATCGCCGGGCGCCGGCCCCCTTCACGCACGGGCGTGACGTAGGCCGCGTTGCTTCCCAGCGGCGCCGGATAGCGCACCAACTCGAAGACGCCCGAGGGCGGAACGGGCGCGCTCACGGGCGGCGCGGACGGATCCTTCAACTGCGTGCGGAACGTCTTTCGCAAGGTCATGGGCGTGGGCGGCGCGGGCCTGGAACAGGCGGTCGTGAAGAGGCTGGTGATGAGCAGGAGGAGAAGCGCGGCGGCGCGGAAGGACGTCATCATGGGAATACGCGACGAGGCGTCGTCACCGGTGCGTGACGTGCGAGGCTTCGTTCCGGAGGGTGGCTTGACAGCGCGCGGCATGCTCGCTACTTCTACTCGCAGAATGTTCGTCACCTCCGCCATGTGCATGTGTTCGATGCCTGTTCCGGGTGGGCCCAAGCCCGCCGCGGCCGGCTGACGCACAGCCTGCCCCTGGCGAGCCACCGGAGCCCACCCACCCGCGAGGGTCGGTGGGCTTCGTCGTTCCGGGCCTCCGCTCTCGCACCCCAGCCGAAGAGCGTCGTTAGCGCCCACCGTGACCTGAAGCCTCCCCCGC
>NZ_RAWI01000326.1 GCF_003612125.1 Corallococcus praedator | reverse complement strand
CACCCGCCCTACCTGCTCCGTCAGGGCTTCCGGCATCTGCGCGGCGTGTTGGAGGGCGAGCACGTCGCGCTGGAGGGTCTGGAGGGGGGCCTTGAGGTCGTTGCCCACCACGCCCAGGAACTGCTCGCGGAAGTGCTCCATGCGCGCCAGGCGCTCCTCGGAGGACTTGCGGCTGCTGACGTCCCACACCGCCGCCAGCCGGACCGCGCGGCCCTGGTAGGTGGCGGGGCGGCCCATCACCTCCACGGGGATGCGCCGGCCGTCGCGGTGGACGATGGCCACCTCGTAGGGGGCCTCCACGCCGCGCTCCATGGCGTCGCGCGCGGGGGCGCGGAACTCCGGGGCCACCCAGTCGATGACGTTGCGGCCGATCAGCTCCGCCGTCTCGTAGTGTCCCAGCAGGCGCGCCAGCCCCGGGCTGATGTCCAGGAACTGCCCGCGGTCGTGGAAGAAGTACCCGTCACAGGAGATCTCCACGATGCTGCGCATGTGCTCCTCGCTCGCGCGCAGCGCCGCCTCCTCGCGCAGGCGCGCCGAGTTGTCGCGCAGGAGCAGCAGCACGCCCGCCGACGCTGGAGCCGCCGGCATCGCGCTCACCGTCAGGTGGCGCAGCGTGCCCACCTCTCCGAAGCGCCCCGACACCAATTCCTCCGCCACGCGCTCGCCCGACTGCGCCCGGCCCACGAGCGGCACCAGCGACGGCGCCAGCCCCGGCCAGGCTTCCAGCAGGAGCCGCCCCACGGAGAGCGCCGCCGGCCGGCCGCACAGCGACGCCAGCAGGTCGTTCATCCAGAGGAGGCGGGAGTCCGCGCCCACCAGCGCCACCCCCCAACCCGGCGCGTTCAGCAACGCACTCAGGAAGGGCCAGGACTCCTCGGGAACCCCTGAGGACGGAAGGGCTCCGGGAAGCCGGTGGAACACGGGCTGCGGCATGGGCGGGTCGTCTCGGAAAACGCGGGCTTGTCCGCGTTGACGAGAAGTATACCCATTCCCCGTGCCAGCGGGAAATACGGGTTTGACTAGGACTACGGGGCAATACGGCCAACCTGGGACGTTGGCCGTCTGGGTGCTGGAAGGCGGGCTACTTCAGCTCGCGGCGCATCTGCTCCAACTGGGAGCGCAGGGTGCCGTCGTAGAGGGTGCCACCCACCTGGGCGGACACGCCGCCGAGCAGGGCCGGGTCCACGCGGGTCTCCAGCACGACGTTGCGCTGGGTGAGCTGCTGGAGCGACTGCTGGAGTTGGGTGACGGCGTCGGCGGACAGGGGCACGGCGCTGGTGACCTGACCCCGGACGCGGCCCGCGCGGGCATCCGCCATGTCGCGGTAGAGCCGCGCGATGTCGGGCAGGTAGCCCAGGCGGTTCCTGTCCACCAGCAGCCGCAGCGCGTTGGCGAGCGCGGGATCCGCGGGGGAGGGCAGCGCCTTGAGCACGGCCTCCACCACGTTGCTGCGCTGGACGCGGCTGTAGGCGGGGTTGAGCAGCACATCCGACAGTTCGGGGCTGTGCCCGACCACGTCGGCGAAGGCGTTGAGCTGCTCCGCGACCAGGTCGGTGCGGTTGCCTTCCGCGGCGACGTCGAGGATGGCGCGGGCGTAGCGGCGGGCGATGGAGACGTTCACCATGACGCTGGCGCCCTTAGCATGGGGCGTCCCCCACGGCAATCCTGCCGACTTCCCGGGTCCCGGGTGGCCGGAAGCGGGCCTTGTGGGTCTGTTTCAGTGAACGCGGGCGTGGCCTCCAAGGGCGGGCCAGCGCTCGCAAGGTGACGCCCAGGTAGCAAGAGGGCTTGGCGGAATGGGGGGCGGGCCCGTAGCGTGGGCCTCCTCGCCCCATGCAAGAACCCGTCATCGGCATCGACCTGGGCACCACCAACAGCGTCGTCGCGACCGTGGAAGACGGACGTCCGCGGCTCATCCCCTCGCGTGCGGGAGGTCGCCTCACGCCCTCCGTGGTGGGCCTCACCCGCGCGGGCGACCGCGTGGTGGGGCAACCCGCCCAGGCACTGGCGGAGGAACAACCCGACGCGGTGGTGTGGGCCACCAAGCGCTTCCTGGGCCGCCGCTACACGCCGGAATTGGTCCAGCAGGCGAAGTCGATGGTGCCCTACCCCCTGGTGGCCGGCCCCTCCGGCGACGTGCGCGTGAAGCTGGCGGGCCGGGTGCTGCCCACCACGCAGGTGTCCGCCTTCATCCTGGGGGAGCTGCGGCTGGATGCGCAGGCCCACTTCGGGCGCGACGTGCGCAAGTGCGTCATCACCGTTCCGGCCAACTTCGACGACAACCAGCGCCAGGCCACGCGCGAGGCGGCGAGCATCGCGGGGCTGGAGGTGGTGCGCCTGGTCAACGAGCCCACCGCCGCGGCGCTGGCGTACGGCCTGTCGCGCGGCTTCGAGGGCAGCGCGCTGGTGTTCGACCTGGGCGGCGGCACCTTCGACGTGTCCATCCTGGACGTGAAGGCGGGCGTCTTCGAGGTGAAGGCCACCGGCGGCGACCACGCGCTCGGGGGCGAGGACTTCGACCAGCGCATCGTCCAGTGGCTCCTGGCGCAGGTGGAGGACGCCTTCCAGGACGCGGTGTCCAAGGACGCGCAGTCGCTGCGCCGGCTGAAGGTCGCGGCGGAGGCGGCCAAGCGCGAGCTCACCGAAAGGGACGAGGCCAGCATCACCGTCTCCGGCCTGGGCGACCACACCGCGGGCGTGAAGCGCTTCACCGAAATCAACACCGCGCTCACGCGCAGCTTCTTTGAAACCCTCTCCGAGCCCCTGTCGCGCCGGTGCCTGGAGGTCTGCAAGAGCGTGATGGCCGAGGCGAAGATGGATCCGCGCTCGGTGGACGTGGTGCTGCTGGTGGGCGGCATGACGCGCGTGCCGATGGTGCGCCGGCTGGTGGCGGACTTCTTCGGCCGCGCGCCCTCCACGGACGTGCACCCGGACGAAGCGGTGGCGCTGGGCGCCGCGGTGCAGGCGGATGAGCTCTTGCGGCAGTCCGGGCAGGCGCTGCTCCTGGACGTGGCCAGCCAGAGCCTGGGCGTGGGCGTGATGGGCGGGCGCGTGAAGCGCCTCATCCCCCGCAACACGGGCGTGCCGGTGGTGGCGCGCGACATCTTCTTCCCGGGCACCTCCGGCCAGGCCGAGGCGCGCATCCCCGTGTACCAGGGGGAGAGCGAGTTCCAGGACGAGAACCACAAGCTGGGCGAGGTGGTCCTCAAGAACCTGCACGTCGCCGCGCGCGGGGAGACGCCCCTGGAGGTCGTCTTTGAATTGTCCGGCGAAGGCACGCTGTCGGTGAAGGCCACCGACCTCACCTCCGGCAACATGGAGGTCGTGCGTCTGGAGGCCCGCGCCAGCCTGCCGCAGGGCGAGGCGGAGAAGCTGGGCCAGGAGCAGATGAACTACGCCCAGGCCCAGGGCGTGGTGGACGCGCGCAAGGCGGAGGAGACCTTCCGCAAGCTGCTGGAGCGCGGGGAGAAGCTGGCGCGCCTGCTCCAGAAGAGCGCCAAGGAGAACCCCAGCCCGGAGGCGGAGACCGCCGTGGGCACCGTCCAGCAGCTGCTGGTGGGCGGCAAGGACGCGCTGGCGGCCGGGGACGCGGCCCAGTGCGCCCAGATTGCTCGCCAGCTCACCAAGCTTCTGTCCGGTCGCGCGGAACCCCGAAGCTGATGTCCCGCGCCACGCGGAAAAGGCGTCCACCAGCGCACGTTGACGCGCGGGGTGCATGGTGACTTTCCCGGAGTCCGCTTATCTCCGGGAGTCATGATGAACCCCGGAATTTCTCCGCGCCCGAGAGACCTGGTCTTCGTGGTGGACGACTCGCGGACGGCGCGGGATGTGATTCGGCTGCACCTGTCGCGCATGGGCTGCGACGTGGTGGGGCTGGAGGGGGCGGACGCGTGCCTCGCGGAGCTGCAGCAGCGGGTGCCCGCGCTCATCCTGATGGACCTGCACCTGGAGAAGCTCCAGGGGGACGAGGCGTGCCGCGCGGTGAAGGCGCACGCGGCTGGCCGCGCCGTGCCGGTGGTGATGTTCACCGCGGCGGACGAGCCCCACGAGGTGATGCACTGCGGGCGCGCGGGCGCGGATGACTTCCTGCCCAAGCCGGTGTGCCAGGAGGCCCTGGCGGCGAAGGTGGCCGCGGTGAGGGCGTCCCGGGAGCGCGTCTGGACGGGCCCACCGCGCGGGCGCGGCGTGCTGCTGGTGGAGGGCGGCCGCTTCCTGCACACCTTCCTGGGCGGGGCGCTGGAGCACGAGGGGCTGCACGTGCTCTACGCGAAGGACCTGGACGACGCGGGCGCGCAGGCGGCGGCCCACGGCGACCGGCTGGACGGCTTCGTGGTGGACGTCTCCCGGCTGCCGCGCGAGGCGCTGGCCCTGGCCACGCGCCTCAAGGAGCTGTACCCGCGCAAGCCGCTGGTGCTGCTGTCGCGGGTGGAGGAGGCGCCGGACGTGCTGGCCCGCGCGCTGGAGCTGTGCGGCGCGCCGCTCCTGGAGAAGCGGCACCTGGGCGCGGATGAACTCCTGGGGCGGGTGATGGCGCGCCTGTCGCCGGGCACCGTGCCGCTGAGGGCCGCGGAGCGCGTGCCCTTCTTCACGGTGGTGGAGTTCAACACCACGGGCGGGCCCACGCTCAGCGGCTTCAGCCACGACGCCAGCCCCCAGGGGCTCTTCGTGCGCACGCTCACGCCCGCGCGCGAGGGCGCCCGGCTGTCCCTGCGGCTGGTGATGGCCGGCCAGCGCACCCCGTGTGAGGCGCAGGCGGTGGTGGCGTGGTCCAACCCGCCCGGCCCGGGCAGCGCCTTCCGTTCGCAGACGGGCATGGGCCTCAAGCTGGAGGGCATGGACGCGCAGCTTCAGCAGCGCTTCGTGCGCTTCGTGCCCCAGACCCTCGGTTTTCCCACCGCGGGCCCCGCGCGCGCCTCAGGTTTCTGAGAGCGGCGCGGGCCCGGCCCGGCCCCGCAAACCCTCGCAATCGCAGGTTCGCGCCAGGGATTCCGCCCTGGCACGGGCGTGGCAATGCACCACGCCCCGCGAAGCTTTCGAGGGAGGGACCCAGGCATGCATTGGACGCGTTTCGGAGGAGTGGGACTCACGCTGCTGGCGGTGGGCTGTAGCGGCGACAAGGCGCCCTCGGTGGGCAATGAGCCCGTGCAGCAGTCGCTGCGGCTGGAGGAGTTCGCCGCCTGCTCGGACCTGGAGCAGTACATCGAGGACACCGCGTCCAAGCAGATGCGCGCGGGCCTTGAACAGCAGAAACCTGGCTTCTGGGAGAGGTTCGGTCGCAACCGGGGCATCGACCTGGACGGCGCTCCTCCCATGGCTGAAGGGGACGCCTCGTCGGGCGGTGGCAGCCCGCAGGGCCCGAAGGACTCCACCGGCACCAACAACCAGGTGGAGGGCGTACACGAGTCGGACTTCGTGCAGAACGACGGCACGCGCATCTTCGTGTTGTCGGGCAACCGCCTCTACGCGCACCGCTCGTGGCCCGCGGAGCAGCTGACGCTGGCCAGCTCGCTGGAAGTGGAGGGTTGGCCCCGGGAGATGCTGCTGGATGAGCACCAGCGGCTGGTCATCGTCTCGCAGGTGCGCCTGGGCCTGCCGGGCAAGCCGTCCGTCGGGGGCTATTTCGGGGGCATCGGCATGCCGGAGCCGATGATGATCTCCGACTGCGCCGGCTTCGGCTTCAGCTGTGGCTACTACGGTGGCGACAGCACCAAGGTCACGACGGTGGACGTGTCGGACGTGGCGAACCCCACGGTGGTGGATCAGGTGTACCTGCCGGGCGTTTTCACGCAGGCGCGCCGCGTGGACAGCTCCGTGCGCCTCGTGCTGTCGGATGCGTTCCGCTGGCCGGAGGGCGTGAAGTTCTGGGTGAACTACACGGACGAACTCGCCAAGGACGAGGACAAGCTGGAGAAGGCCATCGACGAGCGGATCGCGCTCAACGAGCAGCTCATCCGCGCGAACACGCTGGACCAGTGGCTGCCCGCGGGCAAGCACGTGGACGCGGCGGGCGTGACGACGGCGCTGCCGGTGACGTGCAGTGACTTCTACCGGAGCAACGCGCCGTCCGCGCCGGGCTTCGTGACGGTGGCCTCGTTGAACCTGGACGCGCAGTCGGCGGCGCCGGGGCGCACCAGCCTGGTGGCGGAGCCGGGCACGGTGTACGCGTCGAAGGACTCGCTCTACCTGGCGCACTCGCACTACTGGTGGTGGCCGGAGCCGGGGCAGAAGGACTTCACCTACGTGCACAAGTTCGACACCCGTCAGCCGGGCCGCGCGGTGTACGCGGGCTCCGGCACGGTGGAGGGCGTGCCCGTCAACCAGTTCGCCCTGGATGAATACGACGGCGTGCTGCGGCTGGCCACCACGGTGACCACGCGCCTGCCCGAGGCGGAGCACGAGGACTGGTGGTGGGGCCGCACGACGACGGCCAGCCGCGTGACGACGATGGGCGTGAAGAACGGCCAGCTCAAGGAGCTGGGCCGCAGCGCGGACCTGGCCGAAGGGGAGCGCATCTACAGCGCGCGCTTCGTGGGCCCGCGGGGCTACATCGTCACGTTCCTCCAGGTGGATCCGCTCTTCACCTTCGACCTGAGCGACCCGGCGAACCCGCACAAGGTGGGCGAGCTGAAGGTGCCCGGCTTCTCCACGTACCTGCACCCGGTGGGCGACCACCACCTGCTGACGATGGGCGTGCACACCGACGCGAACGGCGGCTGCTGCGGGGAGCGTTCGCTGAAGCTGTCGCTCTTCGACGTCAGCGACCTGGCGAACCCGAAGGAGGCCTTCACGCAACTGGTCGGCACCGCCTACGGCTGGAGCGAGGCCCTCTATGAGCACAAGGCCTTCAACTACTTCCCGGCCAAGGGCCTGGTCGCCATCCCCTTCACGGACTACGCGCCCCGGACCTACAGCGGGGATGCCTACTGGAACGGCTTCCGCACGGAGCTGCGCGTGTTCCGCGTGGACCTGGAGGCGGGCATCTCCCCGGTGGGCGCGGTGAGCATGACGGACATGTTCCAGCGGGTGCAGACGCCGGACTGGACCTGGTACTACACGCCGGACGTGCGCCGCAGCGTGATGGCGGACGACTACGTGTATGCCATCAGCGACGCGGGCGTGCGCGTGTCCAAGGTGAACAGCCTCCAGACGCCGCTGGTCACGACGCGCTTCCCCAAGCTCGTCAACCCCTGACGTAAGGGGGGGCGGTCAGGCGGGGAGGGGAGGCGCGTCCGTCGCTCGGGCAGCGCAATCCCCTCCCGAAGAGGCTATAGGCCCGCCATGCCGCCCGATGCCCCCGAGCCGTCCGTGTCGTCGTCCCCCTCGGTCAGGAACCGGGGGGAGTTGCGCGCCCTGCTCGGGCTGGCGCTGCCCCTGTGCATCGCGCAGGCGGGCCAGTCGCTCATGGGGCTCGTGGACACGCTCATCGTCGGCCGGGCCGGCACGTCCGCGCTGGCGGCGGTGGGCCTGAGCCACAGCCTGTTCTTCGCCGTCAGCAGCTTCGGCATGGGGCTGATGATGGGCGTGGATCCGCTGGTGTCGCAGGCCATTGGTGCCCGCAACCCGCTGCGCGCCCGCGGTGTACTGTGGCAAGGCATCTGGCTGTCCGCGTTCGTGGGGCTGGTGCTGTGGGCGGTGCTCATCACCGTGCCGTCGGGACTGCCGTGGGTGGGCGTGGCCGAGGAGCAGATCGTCCAGGTGCGCGCCTTCCTGCACTTCCGCGCGCCCAGCCTGCCGCTGATGCTCATCTTCCTCACGGTGCGCGCGTACCTGCAGGCCATCGGGAATCCCCGGCCGCTGGTGGTGTCCACCGTGGTGGCCAACATCCTGAACCTCCTGATGGTGCCGCTGTTCGTCTTCGGCGGCGCGTCACTGCCCGCGTGGGCGGGGCCCCTGACGCACGTGCCCGCGATGGGCGCGGCGGGCGCGGCGCTGTCCACGCTCTTGTGCACGGCGCTGGAGGTGCTCATCGTGGCGCGGGCGGTGGCTGGGATTCCCGTGCCGGGCACGCCGTCCCTGAAGCCGGCGCTCGCGGACCAGCTGCGCGCGTTCCGGGTGGGCCTGCCCATTGGTCTGCACATCGCGGCGGAGGTGGGCGTCTTCGCGCTGGCGGGCGTGCTGGCGGCGCGGCTGGGCCCGGCGAGCGTGGGCGCGCATCAGATCGCCATCTCCTTCGCGAGCCTCACCTTCACCATGGCGCTGGGCATCGGCAACGCGGGCAGTGTGCGGGTGGGCTGGGCGGTGGGCGCGCACGACACGCCGCAGGCCCGGCGAAGCGGCCTCATGGCCTTCGCCACCGGCGCGGTGGTGATGTCGCTGAGCGGGCTGGGGTTCGCGCTCTTCCCGGAGGGACTGGCGAGGCTGGCGGGCGCGCCGCCGGAGGTGCTGCCGCTCCTGCTGCCGCTCTTGATGGTGAGCGCCATCTTCCAGGTGTTCGACGGCGTGCAGGGCGTGGGCGCGGGCGTGCTCCGGGGCGCGGGCCACACGCGCTTCACCTTCCTGGCGAACATCGTGGGCCACTACGCGGTGGGCCTGCCCCTGACGCTGCTGCTCAGCTTCGGCCTGGGCATGGGCGTGCTGGGCATCTGGTGGGGCCTGTGCGCGGGCCTCATCTTCGTGGCCCTGGCCGTGCTGTGGCGCTTCTGGCGCGTGAGCGCGGGCACGCTGCGGCCCCTGGAGAACTGAGGCGTCCAAGAGTCGCGGGGGCCGCTTCGCGGGCGGCGGTGCTTCAGGCCGGCAGGTACTGGCGGATCATCTGCCGCCACACGGGCCAGTCGTGGGTGCCGCCGCTCCAGATGGACAGGTCGTTGCGGATGTCCTTCTGCCAGAGCAGCTTGGACAGGTGCTCGTTGGAGGGGCGGCAGAAGTCGTGCTCACCCACGGCCAGGGTCATCTCCACGCGGCGCAGGGCGTTCAGGCGCGCGGTGTCATGCAGGCCGGGCAGCCACTGGGGCGCGGTGTGGAAGTACACCTGTTCGTCGTGGTGGCCGTCCAGGAAGTCCTCCGTCTCGAACTTGCCGCCCATGGAGATGAGGCGCTGGAAGACGTGCGGGTGGCGCAGGCCCACGTTGTACGTGTGGAAGCCGCCCAGGCTGCACCCGGCCAGCGTGAGCCGCCCTCCGGAGGCGCGCCCGCGCACCAGCGGCACCACTTCGCTGACGACGTAGTCCTCCCACTGGGCATGGCGGGCCACGCGCACGGCGGGGGCGACGTCCTTGTTGTACCAGGACTCCTCATCCACCGAGTCCACGCACACCACGACGTAGCGGCCCGCGGAGATGCCGTCCGCGATGGCGCCGATGAGGCCGAAGTCCTCGGCCTGGTAGAAGCGGCCCTTGCTGGTGGGGACCAGGATGATGGGCTCGCCCGAGTGCCCGTACAGCAGCACGTCCATGTCCCGGTTCAGCCGCTGGCTGTACCAACGGTGGTATTCGCGGTTCATGGCCGCCACCTTAACCGGCGCGTCCGGAACGCAAGCGCGCCAGGGGCGCCAGCGCTCGCCGGTCAGTCGGCAGTGAACACCTGCCGGGTGTCCTCCCCACCCCGCCACGGCGCGAGAAAGGCGTCCGCCTCCCGGGCGATGGCCTCCAGCGAAGCGGTCAGCTCGTGGCCGTCGTCCACCTCCACCAGCCGGACGTGGCGCTTGCCCCGGGCCCACTCGCGCGAGTAGCGCACGTCGCAGGTGTCATCCCGGCGACCGTGGACGATGAGCGTGGGCACGCGCACGTCGGGCCAGACGCCCCGTTCGGCATCCATCGCCTGGGCCTCCTCCACGATGCCGTGGTGCACGCGCGTGCGGCGCTTCTCCGCGTGGTCATCCGTTTCGAGGAAGCCCTCGCGCTGCCACCGGGCCCAGCCCTCCTGGCCCATGCGGCGCTGGAGCTGCTCCACGAAGTGGAACGCGGGCGCGAGCAGCACCAGGGCCCCCACGCGGGGCTCCTTCTCCGCGGTGCGCGCGGCGACGAGTCCGCCCAGGCTGGAGCCGATGAGCACGGCTCTCTCGTGCGGCGCTCCCAGCGCGTCGCGCACGGTGTCGAGCATGGCGTGGAGGCTCAAGCGCTCCATGGACGGCACGCGCAGGTTGAGGCGCTCCAGGGGGATGCCCTGCTTCGCCCAGTGCGCGTCCAGCCACACGCCCTTGGTGGAGGCGGGGCCGGAGGCGAAGCCGTGCAGGTACAGCCAGCGGGGACCTGACGTGGGGACGGGGGGCGGCGCGTTCATGGGCGCGCACTGTAACCGCATCAAAAGCGCAGCACGGGTCCGGCGGTGATGCTCTGGAGGGGTTTGGCGCAGGTGCTGGTGTCCGCGTCCTTGGTGAACTTCAGGTCGCAGAACTGGAGGGCGGTGGCGATGGACAGGCCCCAGTGGTCGCCGAACCAGCCGTCCAGGCCCACGCGGAAGGCCATGCTGGTGACGTCGAAGTCCTCGCGGCGCAGCTCGCCCAGGCTGTTGGGGGTGAAGGGCTTCGCCCAGCTCTTCGCCAGCCGCGCGCCCAGCCACGGCGTCACCGGCTTGTCGCCGAGGAAGCGCAGGCGGGCCTCGATGCCCACGGCGGTGTAGTCCAACTGCACGCGGCTCATCTGCGACGGGTCCCGGGCCTGCGCGAACTGCTGGCCCCAGGTCTGGGTCGTTTCGAAGACCGCGCCCAGGGACAGGCCGGGCGGCGTCTCGATGCCCAGCCACGCCTGCAGCGTGGGGCCCTTGGCGCGCCAGTCGCTGAAGTGGTCCAGGGTGACGCCCGCGCCCAGGGAGGCGTAGCCGTGCCACCCCTCCGCTCCTGCTG
>NZ_RAWI01000325.1 GCF_003612125.1 Corallococcus praedator | reverse complement strand
GGGGGACCGGGTGGGCGTGTGCCTGGAGCGCACGCACCGGCTGCCGGTGGCCCTGCTGGGCGTGCTGAAGGCGGGCGCGGCGTACGTGCCGTTGGATCCCCACTTCCCGCGTGAGCGGCTGGCGCTGATGGCCGAGGACGCGGGGCTGCGCCTCACACTCACCGAGCAGGGCTGCGAGGCGCGCCTGGGCCCGGAGGCGGGGACCCTGTGGCGCCTGGACGCGCAGGCGCAGGACGTGCGGGACGCGGGCGTCGAACGTGTGCCGGGCCCGCTCGGGATGGACGAGGCCTACGTCCTCTACACGTCGGGCTCCACCGGCCGGCCCAAGGGCGTGAGCGTGCACCACGCGGCGCTGGAGAACTTCCTTGCGTCCATGGAGGAGGCCCCGGGGCTGTCCGCAGACGACGTGCTGGCGGCCGTCACGACGTTGTCCTTCGACATCGCGGGGCTGGAGCTGTACCTGCCGCTCCGGGTGGGCGCGCGCATCGAGCTGTGCACGCGCGACGAGGCCCGGGATGCATCGCGGCTCGCGGAGCGGCTGGAGCGCGCGGGCGCGACGGTGATGCAGGCCACCCCGACGGCGTGGCGGATGTTGTTGGAGGCGGGCTGGACGAACCCGCGACGGATGACGGCGCTGTGCGGCGGCGAGCCCCTTCCGTCCGATCTCGCCGCGAGGCTCGTCGCCACGGGCGGGGCGCTGTGGAACCTCTACGGCCCCACGGAGACGACGGTCTGGTCCACGGTGGCGCGGGTGCGGCCCGGGGACGCGCGGCTGACGGTGGGCCGGCCCGTCCTCAACACCCCGGTGTACGTGCTCGACGCGTGCATGGAACCGGTGCCTCCCGGCGTGTGCGGCGAGATCTACATCGGGGGCGTGGGCGTGGCGCGAGGCTACGTGGGGCGCGCCGCGCTCACGGCCGAGCGCTTCGTGCCGGATCCCTTCAGCGCCACGCCGGGCGCGCGGCTGTATGCCACGGGGGATGTCGGGTGCCTGCGCGCCGACGGGATGCTGGAGGTTCGCGGGCGCGAGGACTCGCAGGTGAAGGTGCGGGGACACCGCATCGAAACGGGCGAGGTGGAGGCCGCGCTCCGGGCCGTTCCCGACGTGCGGGACGCGGCGGTCGCGGTGCGCGATGCGGCTTCAGGCGCGGCGCGGCTGGTGGGGTACGTGGTGGCGCGGCAGGGGGCCTCGCTGTCGCCGGAAGCACTCCGTGAGGCGCTGGAGGCCCGGCTGCCCGAGTACATGGTGCCGTCCGTCTTCGTCGTGCTGCCCGCGCTGCCGACGACGCTGAACGGCAAGGTGGATCGCAAGGCGCTCCCGGAGCCGCCGGTGGAGCGCACGAAGGGGAGGGCGCCGTCGGGTCCCCGCGAGCAGTGGGTGGCGCGCGTGTTCGCGGAGGTGCTCGGCCGGACGTCGGTGGGCGCGGACGACAGCTTCTTCTCGCTGGGAGGCGACTCCGTCGCGGCCATGCGGCTCGTGTCCCGGCTGCGGCGGGAGGGCTTCGCGTCCTCGCCGAAGCAGCTCTTCGAGCACCCCACGGTGGCCGCGTTCGCCGAGCAGCTGGTGCCGCTGGAGCCCGGGCCCGCAGGGGGGATTCAGCCCGAGGACGCCGTGCGGCTCTCGCCCGGGGAGTCCGCCCCGCTCACCTCCATGCAGCGAGGCATGCTCTTCCGGGCGCTGTTCTCGCCCGCCTCGCGTGACTACTTCGAGCAGGTGGGAGGCCTGCTGCCCGCGGCGCTGGACGTGGACGCGTTCCGGTCCGCGTGGACGGCGGCCGTGGAGCGACACGCGGCGCTCCGCACGGTGTTTGTCCTGGACGACGCCGGAGCGCCGGCCCAGCGGGTCGTCGAAGGGTTCAAGGCCGACTCTGGAAGCGGGGATGGGGCGGCGGTGTCCGACGCCGACTGGCGCCGCTTCCTGGAAGAGGATCTGCAGCGGGGCTTCGTGCTGGAGGAGGGGCCGCTGTTCCGGCTGGCCTTGTCCCGGGCCCCCACGGGCGGCTGGCGCTTCGCGCTGTCCTTTCACCACGCCATCCTGGATGGCTGGAGCCTGGGCCTGCTGCTGTCGGAAGTGGCGGAGCACCATGACGCCGTGCTCGCGGGGAGGACGCCCGTGTTCGCGGCGTCGCCGGACTTCCGTCACTTCGTGCGCCACGAGCGGGAGCAGGACCTGGCGCCCGCGCGGGCCCTGTGGACGGAGGCCCTCCGGGGCTTCGACTCACCCACGCCGCTGCCCCACGGTGGGCCGGATGTCACCGTGGCGTCCGAGGAGCCCCGCTACGCCCGCCACGTCGTGAGCGTGGACGCCCGCGAGACCGAAGCCCTCCAGGGCTTCTGCGCGCGCCACGGGCTGACGTTGAGCACGCTGGTGCAGGCGGGCTGGGGGCTCGTGCTCGCACGACACGCGGGGGCGACGGAGGCCGTGTTCGGCTCGCTGGTGTCGGGGCGCTCCGCTCCCGTCGCGCGGGTGACGGAGCTGGTGGGCCTGCTCATCAACACGCTGCCGGTCCGCGTCCGTGTGACGGCCGGACAGCCCGTGCTCCCGTGGCTGCGCGAGCTGCAACGCGAGCAGGCCGAGCTGCGCGAGCACGAACTCGTGCCGCTGGAGCAGGTGCAGCGCTGGAGCGAGGTGGGGGCCGGGCGGCTCCTCTTCGAGAGCGTGCTCGTGGTGGACCCCTGGCCCCTGCGTGGCGGCGAGCGGGGCGTCTTCGCCGCGGGCGTCGAGGAGCTGGGCCCGCCGCGCACGGGCTTCCCGCTGCACCTGGCCGTCTACCCCGGCGCGTCGCTGGGGCTGGCGCTCACCTACGACGCGAATCGCCTGGGCGCGCAGGCCGTGGCCCGGCTCGCGGGCAGCCTGCGCACGGTCCTCGCCGCGATGGTGGAGGGGCCGGAGCAGCGCGTGGGCCGGCTGTCGCTGCTCGGGGTGGAGGAGCGACAGCAACTGCTGCGCGCATGGAATCCCACGGAGCACGTGTTCGAGCACCCGTCTGCGCTGCACGTGCCGTTCGAACAGCAGGCCGCGCGCACGCCTTCGGCCATCGCCCTGGAGCTGGAGGGGGAGTCGATGACGTACGCGGCGCTCGACGCGCGGGCGAACCTGCTGGCGCACCGGCTGCGCGCACAGGGCGTGGGGCCGGAGGCGCTGGTGGGCGTCTTCCTGGAGCGCTCGCTCGACATGGTGGTGGGCCTGTACGGCATCCTCAAGGCGGGCGGAGCCTACCTGCCGCTGGAGCCTGGACTGCCTGCGGAGCGCCTGCGCCAGATGGTGGAGGACGCGCGTCCCCGGGTCACCCTCACGAGCCGCGCCCTGGCGGAGCGGCTGCCGGAAGGCGCGGGCACCGCGTTGGTGCTCGACGACGACGCGTGGACCTCCGGGCTCGAACCCTCCGCCGCCACACGGCCTCCTCCGGGCGGCGCGGAGCTGGACCATCCCGCGTACTGCATCTTCACGTCGGGTTCGACGGGGCGGCCCAAGGGCGCGCTCGTCACCCACCGCGGCATCCACAACCGCATCGCCTGGATGCAGGCGGCCTACGGGATGGGGCCTGACGACCGCGTCCTCCAGAAGACGCCCTTCGGCTTCGACGTGTCCGTCTGGGAGTTCTTCTGGCCGCTCGCGGTGGGAGCCCGGCTGGTGGTGGCGCGCCCTGGCGGACATCAGGATCCCGCCTACCTCGTGCGGACCCTGGCCTCCGCGCGCATCACCACGGTGCACTTCGTGCCGTCCATGCTCCAGTTCTTCCTGGAGGCGCCAGGGCTGGAGGCGCTGGACGGCCTGACGCGCGTCTTCTGCAGCGGCGAGGCACTGCCGGGCGTCCTCCAGCGCCGCTGCATCGAGCGGCTCCCGCGCGCGACGCTGTACAACCTCTACGGCCCCACCGAGGCGTCCGTGGACGTGTCCCACTGGACATGCAGGCCCGGGGACGCGCGGCCCACCGTGCCCATCGGCTTCCCCGTCTTCAACACGCGACTTCACGTGCTGGACGCGGACCTCAACCTGCTGCCCACCGGCGCGCTGGGCGAGCTGTTCATCGGGGGCGTGCAGTTGGGGCGCGGCTACCTGAACCGGCCCGCGCTGACGGCCGAGCGCTTCATCCCCGACCCCTGCGCGACGGAGCCGGGGGCGCGGCTGTACCGCACGGGAGACCTGGCGCGGCGGCTGGAGGACGGCTCGCTGGAGTACGTGGGCCGCGTCGACCGTCAGGTGAAGGTGCGCGGCTTCCGCATCGAGCTGGGGGAGATCGAAGCGGTGCTCCTGGGCCTGCCCGACGTGGCCGAGGCCGCGGTGGAGGTGCGCGCGGCGCCGGGCGGGGAGGCGCTGCTCGCCGCCTACGTCGCGCCGCTGGGAGGCCGTGCCCCGGCGGACTGGGGAGAGACGCTGCGCGCGGGCCTCGCGCGAGTGCTGCCCGGGTACATGGTGCCGGGTCGCTTCGCGGTGATGGAGCGGCTGCCGCTCACGCCCAGCGGCAAGGTGGACCGGCGCGCGCTGCCGGCCCTGTCGGACGCGGCCACGGGCCCGGACATCGCGCGCCTCGCGCCCCGGAACGCGCGCGAGGCGGTGCTGGTGGACCTCTTCGAGCACGTGCTGGGTGTCACGGGCGTGGGGGCGACGAGTGACTTCTTCCAGCTCGGCGGCCACTCCATGCTCGTGCTGCGGCTGCTGGCGCGGATGGAGTCGGCCTTCGGGGTGCGGCTCCCGCTCGCCACGCTCTTCCAGACGAGCACGGTGGAGGGGCTCGCGCGCGCCGTGGAGACGGCCGGCGGCGAGCAGGGCGTGCTGGTGCCCCTGGGCGGCGAGGGCGACGGGCCTCCGCTGTTCCTCGTGCACCCGGTGGGCGGCAACGTCCTGTGCTACCGCGCGCTCGGCGAAAGGCTCACGGGCCGCCGCCTCTACGCCTTCCAGTCCCAGGGCGTCACCGGCGCCAGGCCGGACCTGACGGTGGAGGCCATGGCCACTCGGTACGTGCGCGAGCTGCGTCGGGTGCGGCCCTCGGGCCCCTACCACCTCTTCGGCTGGTCCATGGGCGGCGTCATCGCCTTCGAGATGGCCCGGCAGCTCGAAGCGGCGGGGGAGTCCGTGGGCGAGCTGTGCCTGCTGGACGCGACGCTGGAGGGCTTCGAGCAACCGCTCGGGCCCGGTGACGACGCGGCGCTGCTGGGCGCCTTCGCGGTGGACCTGGGGTTGCCGGAGGCGTCCGTGGCGTCGCTCGCCCACGGTGGAAGCCTGCTGGAGCTGCTGCGCGCCGCGCGCGACGGTGGCGTGCTGCCCGAGGACGCCCCCCTGGAGACGCTGGAGCGGCTGTACGCCGTGTTCCGCGCCAACCTGGAGGCGCTGCACGCCTACCGCCCCGGGGACTACGCGGGGTCGCTGACGCTGCTGGCCGGGGCGGAGGGCGGCATCCGGGATGCCTCTTCACAGGACTGGGGCTGGGCCCGCGTCGCGCGAGGCGGCGTGCGGACGCTGCTCGTTCCCGGCAACCACTACGAACTGCTTCAGCCGTCGCATGTGCAGGCGGTGGGCAACGCCCTGCGGGCGCTGCTCGAAGGCCAACTGGCCCCCACCCACGAAAGGAACCCAAGGTCATGAACTTCTACCCGAAGCACCTCTTCCCCTTCACGCAGGAGCTGGAGGCGAACTACCCGGCCATCCGCGCGGAGGCGGAGCGGCAGATCGAAGCCCGGTTCAAGCCGTACGCCTATTCGGACGTGTACACGGCGGGGTGGACCACGCTGGATTTGCTGTACCACGACAACCGTCTGGACGTGCGCAACCGCCCGCGCTTCACCGTGTCCGACTGCACGGATCCGCTCCAGCTCTTCGGCGTGCTGCTGGGCGATCCCACCTCGTTCGGTTCGCGACTGCTCCAGGCCCGCCTGGGCGAGGAGACGATGCGGGAGCTGTCCACGTACACCTCGCCGCACGACTGCACGCCCTCGATGATCGACCGGCTGGTGGCCGGGATGAACGCGGTGGTGGCGGACCCCGAATTCTTCGTGGTGAACCAGCGGCAGCTCACCCTGGATGACCGCGCGCCGCACTCGCGCGAGCGGTTGGCGAAGCTGCTGGCCGCGGGCCAGCTGGTGCAGCGGGAGGGGCACTTCGCGCTGGGGAACGTGGACGGCGACGAGGCCCGGGACGCGCTGCGCTGGCTCCACGTCGCGGTGCTGGAGGAGGCCGTCTACCCCAGCTTCCTGAAGAAGGGCGGCATCACGGAGTTCCGCGACGTGACGGAAGCGTGTCCGGTGACGACGTCCATCGTGAAGCGGATTCCCGGCCTGCGCAGCGTGTGGTTCTCCTGCCTCGCACCCGGCTCGCACATCCTGGCGCACACAGGCAACGACGCCACGATGCTCCGCTGCCACCTGGGGCTCATCGTCCCGGGTGACGCGGTGATGGCCGTGGGGTCGCACCGCGTGTCGCCCAACGACTTCAAGGACGTGGACCGCCTCCTGCCGCTGGTGGCCGCGGACAACGACAGCCTGCCGGCGCGGCTGCTGCGCGAGGCGCTGTCGGAGGCGGAGATCCGCACGCTCAGGGGCTTCTCCTCGCTCACTCGGACGGACAACCCGGACGGGGCCTGGAAGGCCCTGTGGGCCGTCGCGGAGGCGCTCAACGTGCGCATCGAGCAGCCGGGCTTCTGCCTGCCGTACCGGGACGCGACCCCGCATCCCGCCTCGCCCGTCTTCGACGAAACCTTCGCCCGGCTCCAGGCGCAGGGCGTGCTCACGGCGAAGGGGGAGGCCTCGCCCTCGGCCCTGGCGTCGGAGTCCGGTCGCGAGGAGCTGCACTACCTCAACACGCTCTTCTTCATCGAGCGCGCGTTCCCGGAGTTCCTCGCCAAGTCGCCGCGCGTGCGGCGCGAATTCATCTCCTGGGAGGAGGGCCGCTGCTTCGTCTTCGACGACACCCAGTACCACGAGGTGTGGCAGCGCTCGGATCGCAACCGGGTCATCCTGAACGTGGACGTGGACCGCGGCACCTACGCATGAGGGCGCGTGTTGCGCGGTCCCCGGCCCAGGTGTGTGGGGACCGCGCGCGCGCCGGAAGGGAACGGACGTGACGCGGGTGGCGTGGCGCAGACGCTGTTGGCTGGGCGGGCTCTGGCTCGCGCTGGCGGTGCCGGTCCAGGCGGCGGAAGGCCCGCGCGTGCCCGCCGTCTTCCGGGCGGCGCGCACGGACGGGGCCGTGGTGGTGGACGGGGTGCTGGACGAAGCCGCGTGGGCCGCCGCGCCGGTGTACTCGGACTTCGTGCAGAGCTTCCCCGAGCCTGGCGCCGCGCCCGGGGAGCGCACGGAGGTGCGCATCCTCCATGACGAGCGCAACCTCTACGTGGGCATCACCGCCTATGACAGGCAGCCCGCGCTCATCCGCCGGAGCCTGGGCCGCCGCGACGCCATCCCGCCTTCCGACCGGGTGACGGTGATGGTGGACAGCCTGAAGGACAGGGCCACCGCCTACGTCTTCTCCATCAACGCGGGGGGGACGCTGGAGGACGCGCGCCTCACCGAGGACACCACCGAGGCGAAGGACTGGGACGCCGTCTGGGAGGGGGAGGCCACCGTCACGCAAGAAGGCTGGACGGCGGAGTTGCGCGTACCCCTGTCCGTCCTGCGCTTCCCGGAGGCGCCGTTGCAGACGTGGGGCTTCCACGTCCGCAGGCAGATGGCCCGGACGCACGAGCAGGTGGACTCCACCGTCATCCCGCGCGAGGCCAACGCGCTCGTGTCGCGCTTCGCGGACTTCCAGGGGCTGGAGGGCGTGCGCCATCAGCGCGGGCTCCTGCTGACGCCCTACGTGGCCAGCCGCCTCACCGCGAGCCGCGACGCGGTGCCGCTGGGCGGAGCCTCCACGCTGGAGCCGTCCGCGGACGTGGGCCTGGACTTCCAGGCCGCGCTCGCCAGCGACCTGTCGCTCACGGGCACGTTCAACCCGGACTTCGGCCAGGTGGAGGCGGACGAGCTGCTGGTGAACCTGGGTACCTCGGAGGTCTTCTTCCCGGAGAAGCGCCCCTTCTTCCTGGAGGGGCTGGAGCTGTTCCAGCCGGTGGGCGCGCAGGCGGGGCGCTCCGCGCAGACGCTCTTCTATTCGCGGCGCGTGGGACTGGATCAACCGCTGCTGGGCGCGGTGAAGCTGGTGGGCACCGTGAGCGACGGCGTGCAGGTGGGGCTGCTCGACGCTGTCTCCCTGGGCGTCCCGGCGCTGGGGACTGCTCCGGGGCGGGGCTACCGCTTCCAGTGGGCGCGCCCGCTGCACTTCGCCTCCCAGGCCACGCTGCCGCGCGTGGTGCCACCGCCCATGAACTCGCTCGCGGGCGTGCTGCGCGCGGAGGTGGCGGAGGGACAGCAACTGGGGTTGATGGTGACGGCGGCGACCCCGCTGTCCTCGCGCTGTCAGGGAACGCCGCTGCCGGAGGATCCGCCGTGCGTCGTGCGCGGGGGCCAGGCCGCGGCGGCGGACTTCCGGCTGCGCACGACGGATGGTGTCTTCGCGCTGTCCGGGCAGGTGGACGCCTCGCGGGTGACGGGCGGCGGCCCCGAGGGCGTGCTGCTGCGGGATGGGACGCGGCTGCGCGCTGGGGACCTGGGGTTCGGGGCCTACCTGCGCGGCGGGAAGCTGGGCGGCGAGCCGTGGCGCACGACGCTGACGTACGAGTACGAGTCGCCCACGTTGGATCTGAACGCGTCTGGCTTCCAGCCGCTCCAGAACCAGCAGAAGGTGTCGGCCCACGTGCAGTACGGGCGCGGCTCGCGGTGGGGAATCTTCCCCGAGCTGTGGCTGGGCGTGCGGGGGCAGGGCGGCTGGTCCACGGACGCGCGGGGGCTGCCGCTGTCGCGCGGGCTGGACCTGACGCTGGAGGCGGTGCTGCCGGACTTCAGCACCCTGAACTGCGAGGCGGGCGTGGAGACCCATCGCCGCGACCTGCGGGAGATTCCGGGGCGGGGGTTGGCCTACGAACTGCCGGACTTCGGCTACGCCACCTGCGCGCTGGAGACGGATCCGCTGCGTCCGCTGGCCTTCACGCTGGAGGGCTACGTGGACCGCACGTCGCGCAACGGCGTCTCGCCGGGGCGCGTGGGCAAGTCCGCGAGCGCGGGGCTGTCGTGGCGCCCGATGCCCCGACTCCAGACGGACGTGGCCGTGTCGTATGAAGCCACGCAGGACGGTCCGCGCTGGACGGGGGAGACGGAGGATGGACGGCTGCTCTTCGCGGAGCTGGTGCCGCGCTTCCTGACGCTGACGCTCAAGCAGCTCGTCGTCGTGACGCCCCGGCTGACGTTGCAGGCGCGGGTGCAGTTGCTCACGGGGCTTGGCCCCTATGGTCCCTTCTACGCGACGCGGATCCCAGAGGACGGGACGGTGCGGCTGCGAGACCTCCAGCCGGTGACGGGCGTGGAGGACCCCAGCTTCCACACGGCGGCGCTCAACGTGAACGTGGTGGCGCGCTGGGAGTACCACGTGGGCTCCACGCTCTACTTCATCTACTCGCGGGCGCAGGAGGAGCCGCTGCTGGAGGGAGCGGACGCGGCCCGAAGCTCGCTCCCGCCGCACGGGCTCGGGCTGGGACCGCGCTCGGACACGGTGCTGCTGAAGGCGAGCTACGCATGGTGAGCGCGCGCCGTTGGGCTGGAGCCACGCGATGAGCACGCGCCGCCAGGCCGGAGTCCACATGGATCACGCGCGCCGTTGGGCTGGAGCCACGCGATGAGCACGCGCCGCCAGGCCGGAGTCCGCATGGTGCGCGCGCGCCGTTGGGCCGGGGTCCTCGCGATGAGCACGCTGCCGGACTGGAGCCACGCGATGAGCACGCGCCGCCGGGCCGGAGTCCGCATGGAACACGCGCGCCGTTGGGCTGGAGCCACGCGATGAGCACGCGCCGCCAGGCCGGAGTCCACATGGAGTACGCGCGCCGTTGGGCCGGGGTCCTCGCGGTGCTGGTGACGGTGCTGGGGGCCGCGTGGGTGGCGCGCCGCCCGGTGGAGCCGCGCCCGGAGGACGCCGCGCCTGAAGCGTTCTCGGAAGCGCGCGCGCTGCCGCTGTTGCACGCCCTGGCGCAAGCGCCGCGCCCCCTGGGCTCACCCGCGGCGCAACGCGCGGTGACGCTGCTGGTGGAGCGGCTGCGGGCGCTGCCGGGCGTGGAGGTGCAGGTGCAGGACGCGGAGGCCACCGTGGTGGACGAGGGAACGCTCGTCCTCTTCCGCGCGGTGAACGTGCTGGCGCGGCTGCCCGGCACGGAGCCGGACGCGGTGCTCCTGTCCGCGCACTACGACAGCCCGGAGGAGAGCCCGGGGGCGGGGGACAACGCGCTGGCGGTGTCCGCGGGAGTGGAGGTGCTGCGAGCCTTGAGCGCGGGGCCGCGTCCGCGCCACACGGTGCTGCTCAACCTCAACGGAGGGGAGGAGGACGGCCGTCTGGGCGCGGCGGGCTTCCTGCGCCATCCCTGGGCGCGCGGCGTGAAGGCGTTCATCAACCTGGAGGGCGTCGGTGTCGGCGGCCGGCTGGTCCTCTTCCGCGCGAGCCCTGGCGCCCGGGGGTTGCTGGACGCGTACGCGGACGCGGTGCCAGACCCGAGCGCGTCCGTGCTGGGGCAGGACGTGATGGCGAGCGGCGCGGCGCCCTTCTACACGGACTTCGAGCGCTACGTGGAGGGCGGCCTTCCGGGACTCGACCTGGCGCTGGTGGAGGGCGGCTACGCGTACCACACGGCGTTGGATGGGCCGCAGGCCGTGCCCCCCGGCACCCTCCAGCACGTCGGGGACACGGTGCTGGCGCTGGTGCGAAGGCTCGCGTCGCGACCGCTGCCGGCCCCCGAGCCCGGTCCAGCAACCGCGACCTTCTTCGACGTGCTCGGCGTCGCGACGGTGGTGTATCCGCCC
>NZ_RAWI01000324.1 GCF_003612125.1 Corallococcus praedator | reverse complement strand
GGATGCACGATTGGGATTGCCCACCCCGCGCAGCACCCGTTTCACGTGTGGGCCCATCGCGCACCGTGCGCCATTCCTAGACATGCCAGGACAGTCGGGGTCCCCCTACCGTACGCGTCGTGAAGGGCGTGAGGGTCAGGGGTGACACATACAGCCCCCGCGGCTCCCGCTTCCACCAGGCCCCGGTGCGCTGACGCTCCTCGCGGGACGTCATCCGGTAGTCATGGAGCACCGCGCGCACCAGACGGGGTGGATGGTCCGGAAAGGGATTGGCCGCGAACAACCCCAGGACCTCCGGCGAGCCCTCCAGCAGCCGCTCCAGCAGGGACAGGAACCACGAAGGCGGCCCGCCCAGCGCCGCGAACCACATCTGCCAGTCCAGCCGGGGCTGGTGGGGCGCCACCTGACGCGGTGGCCGGTCCACCGCCGCGGTCTTGTAGCGGAAGGGATACTCCACCCAGTGCTCGCCGTCGTCCGAGCCCTCGACGGAGATCTCCGGCCGGTCCACCGTCATCACCGCGAACAGGCCATAGGAGTTCACCGAGTGCAGCGGATGCGCCCGGTCCTCCAGCCAGCCCACCGCCTCCACCACGCGCGCCGGACCGCGCGGCCACCACCCCATCCGCCGCAGCAGCTCCGTGGTGCCGAGCGCCAGGAACGGCACCGCCGCGACCGAGGACACCGCCGTGCTCCACACCGACGGCCGCCGCGCGGGCCCCGCGTCCCGCCACAGGCGTTCGGGAAGCACGCGCCGCAGGGCCGCGTCGTCCAGCAGCCACAGCCCCAGGGCCAGCGACTGGAAGTTGAAGAAGCCGTAGTTGCCCGTGGTGATGATGGCCGCCTGCAACGCCGCGAAGGTGGCGAAGGCAACCTGCCGCACGCGCCGGGGTCCGAAGGAGAGGAAGGGCACCGCCGTCTCCACCGTCAGCACCCCCGCGGTGCCCGCGTGGCGCACCGCTCGTGGAAGCTGGTGCGCGACCCAGCCGCCCCGCGTGGGCAGGGGCGCGGTCTCGAAGTACACGTCGCACGCGCGCAGCTCACGCCACGTCCGGTCCCCCGAGTGGAACTTGCTCACCCCCGAGCCGAAGTAGAGCCGGAACACGAGCATCCGGAAGAGGAACACCTCCAGCGCGGACACGTCCCGTTTCCCCAGCCCGGGCCGCACGCCTGCCGGCGCGGTGAGCGCGCCCAACGCCCCCATCTCCAACAGCAGCACGTCCCACTGGAACGACAGGAACTCGCGCCCCAGGGACACATACGACAGGTACAGCGCCCACAGCGCCTTCGCGCTCAGCGCCGGGGCCACGTTGAGGATCAGCGCCAGCGACAACGCCTGCCCCACGCGGCACCCTCGCACCAGCGTCGCGTCGGACGCATCCAGCCAGAACACCGACGGCCGCCGCCATTTGCCCTGCGCGGCCCAACGCTCGGACTTCGCCACCTCGCGGATGGGACGGATGCCCTTGTCGCCATAGAGGCCCAGCATCTGGCGCCCCAGCGACGTGAAGGCGATGAGGAAGGTGCCTCCCAAGAGGCGCAGGAAGGCCCACCGCACCAGCCGGTGACTGGCGGGCTCCGTCACCCGGCTGAACAACCACGTGTCCAGGCGCGACGCGCGACGCCGGTGGCGCGCGATGAGTGAATACATCGCGCCCGCGCCCTGCTTGATGCCAGGCAGGAGCCCCAGCCGCGCGGCGAAGCGCGTCCCCGCGTGGGGCGACCAGGCGAGCATCCGGAAGACCGCCTCCGCTCCGGACGAGCGGCGCCCCGAGGGCTCCACGAGTTGCATCGCCCGGCGCATGTCCTTTTTCGGGATGCCTAGCAGCGTGAGCAGCCACCCGCTGGCGCGGACGAAGCGCACGCGGCCTTCCGTATCACCGCGCCAGCGCTCCACCCAGCGCTTGCAGAAGCCACAATCCCCATCGAACAGCACGAGCGGTCGCATCGCGTTCCTCCCTGGCGCCAGGACAAAGGTGCGTGCGGAACGGCCGATGCGAAGGGGGCCGCTGGAAGGGCTGGCAGGCAGCGGAGCGCGCGCCCGTGTCATCCCGGCGCCGGTGCCTAACTTTGTCCGCATGAGTGAGCCCAAGGCCCAGGCGAAGAAGACGGTCGAGGTCGTCCCGGGAGTGCATCACTGGACGGTCAAGGACGACCGGATCGGCGGCAGTCGCAGCGACGCGTACGCAGTGGTGGATGACGACGGCACCGTCACCCTCATCGACCCGTTGCCCATCGACGAGAAGGCCCTGCGCGAGCTGGGCAACCTTGAAGCCATCGTCATCACCGCGGGCAACCACCAGCGCTCCGCGTGGCGCATGCGCAAGGCGTTCGGCATTCCCGTCTGGGCTCCGGAAGGCGCCCAGGGCCTGGAGGAAAAGCCAGACTTCGAATACGTGGCCGGCCACACGCTGCCCGGCGGCATCAACACCTTCCAGACGCCCGGCCCCACCGAGTCCATGTACACGCTCTGGCTGCAGAAGAGCCCGCACGCGGTCGTCTTCATCTCCGACCTGCTGTCGCGCGAGGGCAAGGGCACGCCGAAGTTCGTCCCGGGCGAATACCAGGATGAGCCCATGCGCACCCGCGCCAGCATCCAGCGCATCCTGGACCACCTGCCCATCCAGACCATCTGCTTCGCGCACGGCGCGCCCATCGTCACCGACGGCGCCAGCGCCCTGCGCAAGGCCCTGGACCAGGACGACGAATACCCGAGCGCGCCGGCTCCGGCCTAACCGTGCAGCTCGCGCACCAGCACGTGGCCCGCGTCCTGCCCGGGAGGCACCAGCTCCAACCGGGCCCCCGCTTCCGCGCGGTCCAGAAGTGAGCCCAGCGCCACCAGGTCCGTGACGGGGATGCGCGTGGCGGGAGCCTGCTCCTCGCCGCGTGCCATGGCCTGCGCGACGCGAGCCTCGTCGCCCAGGTCGGTCTCATAGACGAAGGTGCGCTCGTCGTAGTCGTGTCCGCCGGGCACGCGCCCCACGAGCCGCATGGGCCCCAGCCGCGTGTGCACCCGCACCGCGGGATTGTCCCACTGGGTGACGCCGCGCAGCCGCTTCGCGCGCACCATGCCCAGCGTGAGCGTCTTCACCCATGACGAGGCACCCCGCCCCGGCAGGAAGCTGAACAGCGACACGCCCACGAAGAGCCCCGGCGTCAGCGACGGCGCCACGTAGCAGGCCGCGCCAATGGCCAGCTCCTCATCCGCCAGCAGCAACCGTTCGCGCGCGGGCGCCTTCAACAGCCGCGCGGGACAGCGCAGCAATCCAATGGCCCCGGGCAACAGGTACAGGTCCGACAGCACCCAACGCGGCACGCCGATGCCACCGAAGGCGAGCTGGTTGAGCGTGAGGTACTGCCGCGCCAGCTCCGCGTTGTGCTCCGCCAGCAGGTGCGTCACCGGGATGCCGGCGGGCGCCAGGTCCAGCGACGGGACGTGCACGCCGGAGCCCAGCGCCTGCAACGACAGCTCCGGGTTCGCGGCGAAGAACGCCTGGGCCAGCGGCGCGAGCTCACCCGCCATCGGCTTCGATGTCCTTCGCCACCGCGTCCAACCGGTACTCGGCGGGGAGTTGGACGCGGCTTGCGTCCACCGTGGCGCGCGACACCAGACACCGCGAGGAGCCGCCGCCCTTCTCCGTCAACTCTGGCATCGGCATGGGCACCACGCGCATGCCCAGCCCCTGCAACAGGTCCACCACGTGCGGCGGCATCACCGTGGGCGCGAGCAGGTCCCTGCCCAGGGGCAGTCCGTTGGTCGCATAGCGGCGGATGTCCGCCTCCGTCACCCGCACCAGCCGGTCCGCGCCGAAGCGCTGCTCCAGGAGCGCCACCGACTCCGGCGCCATCACGTCCGGGCACACCAGCAGCCGGTCCACCGCCGGCAGGGGCAGCACCGCCATGTTCCCGTGGAACGCGGGCTCGCGCACCTGCACGCGCAGCAGCTCGCCGGGGAAGTGGGGCTCCGCGGCCTCCAGTCCCTCCAGCGTGGTGCGCCCGCCCCAGAACAGCAGCGTCACGCCGTCGAACGTCGCCACGTCGCCGTGCGCCTCCCAGACGCCCGGGCCCGGCTCCACCACCTCCATCCCCATGCTCCGGGCCAGCGGCGCCCAGTGCTCGCTCTCAGCGAAGCGGTGCGCGCTCATCATCCGGGGCAGGAGGAACAGCGGGGCCTGCCCTTCGCGGGCCACCACCTGACCGCACTCGGCCGAGTAGGGCATGCCCGTCAGCACGTCCGAGGGCGAAGGCAGCGCCACCACCGTGCCTCCGCGCGCTTCGATGTGCCGCGCCAACGTCAGCCATTCCCGCCTCGCGCCGCGTGCATCCGCGGGAGCGGCCTCGCGGCTGCGGAAGTTCGCCCGGCCGCGCAGGGCCCAGCCCCGCCCCGGGGGAGACATCAGGAAGAGGTCCATCATCCCTTCGCTTCTAGTCCTCGCACGGGGGCGTCACAACGCATCCTCGACGCGACGTCCGGCCATCCGACGCCCGGCCGTCCAGCGGCCCACAGTGCACGGGGAGGCCCGTGCGGCGGATCCACGCGGGAGGCACATCCCTTCAAGCCCATGCGCCAGCCCGTCGCGTGTCCAGGGTGCGGATGACCCTGCGGCCTGCTCGGCCGCCCTCTCGTTTTTCACCCGTGGGGGCTCCTCACCCGCCCCGCGCACGCGATAGGGTGCACCCCTTTTTGAGCACAAACGGGTTGGGGCTTCATGCACTTTGAATCAGCCTTCGTGCTGCTGTTCTCCATCGCGACCGCGGTGGCGATCGCGGCGCGCTACTTCAAGTTTCCGTACACGGTGGCGCTGGTGCTGGCGGGCCTCGGCCTGGGCGTGGTGCACATCTTCGAACCGCCGCACCTGACGAAGGAACTGCTGTTCGCCGTGTTGCTGCCGGGCCTGCTGTTCGAGGCGGCCTTCCACGTCGACTTCCGCAAGTTCTGGAAGAACAAGCTGACCATCACCTCGCTGGCGATTCCCGGCGTGGTGGCGTCCATGGGACTCACGGCGCTGCTGCTGTCGCCGGCGATGAAGGGGATGAACTACCTGGAGGGCTTCGGCCTCATCCACGCGATGGTGTTCGCGTCGCTCATCGTGTCCACGGACCCCATCGCGGTGGTGGGCCTGTTCAAGGCGCTGGGCGCGCCCAAGCGACTGGCCATCCTGGTGGAGGGCGAAAGCCTGCTCAATGACGGCACCGCCGTGGTGCTGTTCATGCTTGTCGTGAGCGTGGCCAACGGGGAGAAGTTCACCGTGGGCGGGGCGACCTGGGACTTCATCAAGATCGCCGGCATGGGCGTCGTCATTGGCGCGGCGGTGGGCTTCGTGGTCGCGCAGGTCATGCAGCGCGTGGACGACGCGATGGTGGAAATCACCCTCACGATGATCGCGGCCTACGGTTCGTTCGTGGTGGCCGAACACTTCCACTACTCGGGCGTCATCGCGACGGTGGTGGCCGGCATGCTGTGTGGCAACTGGGCGGCACGGCTGAGCATGAGCCCCACCACGCGCGTCGCGGTGGAGAGCTTCTGGGAGTACCTGGCGTTCGCGCTCAACTCGGTGGTGTTCCTGCTCATCGGCCTGGAGGTGCAGCTCACGTCGCTGCTGGCATCGTGGCAGCCCATCCTGCTGGCGTACGGCGCGGTGGTCGTGGGCCGCGCGGTGGTCGTCTACGGCGTGTCCGGCCTGTTGCGCTTCACGTCGGAGCGGCTTCCGTGGAGTTGGAGCGCGGTGCTCACCTGGAGTGGCCTCAGGGGCGCGGTGTCCATGGTGCTGGTGCTCGGTCTTCCGGAGGACTTCGCCCACCGCGAGATGCTGGTGAACATGACGTTCGGCGTGGTGGTGCTCTCCATCATCTTCCAGGGCCTCACCGTCGCCCCGCTCCTCAAGCGCCTGGGCATCACCGGCATCAAGGACATCTACCAGGAGAAGTACGAGCTGGCCCGCGGCCGGCTGGGCGCCATCCACGCCGCCATCGCGTCGCTGGAGGCCATGCGCCGCTCGCGCGAAATCCCCGTGGACGTGCTGGAGCCCATGGAGCGCGAGTACCAGGAGAAGGCCCTGGCGGTGGAGCAGGAGCTCGCCGCGCTCAAGCAGCAGTCCACGCGCTTCCACGAGGAGGAGCACCAGGAGGCCGCCCGCCGCGTCCTCATCGTGGAGAAGGACGCCCTCTTCGACGCCTACCAGAAGGGCACGCTCAACAAGGAGGTCTTCGAACACCTGTGCGCGGAGCTGGATGAGCGCATCGCGAAGACCAAGGACGCGGAGGCCCACGTCCCCATGGAGGACGCCCACGCCAGTCCGGAGGCGCTGGCGTCCTGAGCGGCCCGCTACTGCTGCGTCCGGGCAAGCTGTTCGATGGCGTCCAGTTCCGCCCGGAGCGCCTCACGCGCTGACGCCGGAAGCGCGAGTGCATCAATGTCCCGCGCCAGCTCCCGGGCGCGGGGCACATCCCCCAGGGCCACGGCCAGCTCCGCCCGTGCCGCGAGCGCCCGGCCGCGCTCCTCCACCGTGCCGGCGTCCGCCTTCCTCAGCGCGACATCCAGGACCTTCGCCGCCGCGACGTCGTCGTTCTTGAAGTCCCGCAGACGGCGGGCCGTCTTCAGCGCCTTGCCGAGGAGCGACACCGGCCTCGCCTCTTCCTCTCCATGGCCGCCGGGTTCGTCGCGCCGGATGAACATGACCGAGTTGCCCGACGGGTCGACGACGGTGAAGCGCGTCTGCCCCTTCTTCATGCGCGTCACGCGCGGCAGGCCCTTGAGGGGAATCCGGCCGTAGGCCTTTCGCAGCGCCTCCGCGAAGGTCGCGTGCAGCGCCTCCACCTCCTCCACGATGACCAGACAACTGCTGAAGGCCGTCTGGGGATCCAACCCCTTCAGCCCGAAGAAGTGCAGGTGGGCACCGCCGCGCCGGGTGGCCGCGTAGGGGTTCGGGTTGCGTTGCTGGTACGTCACCTCGAAACCCAACAGGCCGTAGAACGTCAGCGTCGGCTCAATGGCGACGCACGGGAGCAATGGAATACAGGCGTCATGTTTCATGGGCACCGTCCTCCGGGGTGAGGTCCTTCTCGAGCCGCAGGCGCGCTTCGCGAACACCTTCGACCGCCGCGGACAGGAGCCCCGGAGCGAGGCTCGCCCCCAGCCGGTTCGCCCACGCGGCATGCGCGGCCTCCACCTTGCGCAGGGCGCGCCGTCCCGCCGCCGTCAGCGAGAGCAGCTTCGCGCGCTGGTGATGGGGGTTCTCCACGTACGTGACGAAGCCGTCGCTCGCGAGCGCATCCGCCGTCTGCTGCACGCTCTGCCGGGCAAGGCCCATGGTGCGCGCCACCGCCGCCACCGTGGCGGGCCCGTGGTCGATGACACCCAGCACCTGCCAGCGCGCACTCGTCAGCCCCGCCGGAGCGCTCAGCCGGTCCCCGGCCTGGAGCAGCAGCCCGTTCAACTGGAACACTTCCAAGATGAGGTCGGTGAAGGCGGCGGCGTCCCTGGGCAGTGGCGACATGGGCAGGAACCTGTCAATTCGACAGGAACCTGTCAATCCTTGCTACCCGCCTGTCGGGGAGCCCGACGACCCGGAAGGCCCCCACCTCCCGTATGAAAGGAACCGGGCCCGGTATCGTCGCGGCGTTGCGAGCGACCCGGACCTTCAGGAGATGCGACGCATGCGGCGGACATGGAGCACCTGGGTGGCCCTCTGCCTCTTCGCGGGAGGCTGCACGCCGCTCGACCTCACCGTGCTCTCCCCGGGCCAACTGGCCCGCTCGCGAATCCTCCCCGAGCCGCCGGGCGCCGCGTGCCCGTACGGGGGCCAGGCCCTCCAGACGGGGTTGGACTTGAACGAGGACGGCGAGCTGGGGGCGGACGAAGTCACGCTCACCCAGTACGCCTGCGCCAAGGCCCCCACCTCCGAACCCACGCCCGCGCAGGTGGTGGTGCGGACGCTGAAGCTGGACCCCGGCACCCCGTGCCCGGACGGCGGACAGGTGACCCAGGCGGGGCTCGACACGAACGGCAACGGCACGCTGGACGACGAGGAAGTCACCCGCGAGGTCCACACCTGCCAGGGCGCCGTGCCCGTGCGCGCGCGCGTCCGTCCGGTGGCGACCCACGTCCTCTGTCCCTCCATCGCGACGGTGCTGGAGGCCGGCGAGGACGCGGACGGCAACGGCGTGCTCGACCCCTCGGAGGTCCAGGCCTCCCATCCCTTCTGCGAGGTGGACACCCCCCGGCTCCAGTTCCAGCTCCAGCCCGAGCCGGCCGGAGGACGCTGCGGGCGCCCCGGCACCCGGGTGGACGCCTACGGCGACCTCAACGGCAATGGCCAGCGGGATGCCGACACGGAGCCCGCCGTCATCCTCACCGTGTGCCAGTCCACGCGCGTCTACGAGGGCACCTACGTGGTGGCGGACGCGGCGGACCTCGCGGTCCTCCAGGGCGTCACCCGTGTCACGGGAGACCTGCGCGTCACCAGTGAGACGCTGACGGGGCTCACCCTGCCGGAGCTGTCCGTCGTCCAGGGCTCCCTGGGCATCGAGTCCAACGCGCTGCTCTCCCACGTCGCCCTGCCCGGCCTGCGCTTCGCCCGGGACGTCGCGCTGAATGACAACGCGGTGCTCGCCACGGCGGCGCTCGGTGACGCGGCCGGGTCGCAGGTCCACGTGGACCGGAACCTGTCGGTGCGTGGCAATCCCCAGCTCGCCTCCCTCGACGGACTGCGCGCGCTGACGCCCCGGAATGAACTGGGCGTTTCGGAGAACGCCCTGCTGGAGACGTTCACGTTCCCCTACGTCACCAGCCTCCCCGGGGGACTCGCCGTGCAGCGCAACCCGAAGCTGCGCACGTTCAGCCTTCCCGCGCTCGCCTCCGCCGAAGGCCTGTCGCTGTCCCAGAACGCGGCGCTGGAATCCCTGGCGGGACTGCCCGGGCTGCGCACCGTCGAACACCTCGACATCTTCTCCAACGGCGCGCTGACGTCGCTTTCGGGGTTCGACACCCTCATCTCCGCCAACTCCATCACCGTGGCCCGGAACGCGAAGCTCCAGACGATGACGGGCTTCCTCCCCAATCTCATCCGCGCGGGCTCGGTGCTCATCGGTGACAACGCCGCGCTGGAGTCCGCGGGCGGCATGTCGTCGCTGCGGACCGTGTCGGAGTCGTTCACCCTGCGCAACAACGCCCGCCTTCAGCGGGTGACGGACCTGGAGTCCCTCGAAGCCATCTTCAGCCTCACCGTGGAGTTGAACCCCATGCTCACCGACCTGGGCGGCTTCGGGCCCCTGCTGCGGATGGAGCGCCTGTCGGTCCGCTACAACCGGGACCTGCAGGAGCTGTCCCGGCTCAACGAGCTGCGCTACCTCCAGTTCCTCAAGCTCACGGACAACCCCAGCCTCACCGGCCTGGGCCTGGAGTCGCTGCTCGCGGTGGAGCAGGGGTTCTCCGTGGAGAACAACCCCCTGCTGCCCACCTGCCGCGTGCAGCAGCTGGCGGACCGCGCCTACTCCGGTTCGCCCTTCGAGCTCAGCATCCTCGGCAATGACAACCAGACGCCCTGCCAGCCGTAGCCACCGCGCGCACCGTCAGCTCGCGCCGCCCTCCACCCGCGACTGGAGCACCGCGCCCAGCACCTCCGCGGTGTCCTCGCGCAGCCGGGTGAGGTGCGTGTAGAGCACGTCCTCCACCTGGGACACCGCCTCCGGGGGCGCGCCCGCCTCGCGCAGGCCCGCCAGCACCGCGTACGCCGCCACGCCCAGCGGCCCCACGAAGCCGCGCGACTCCTCCCAGAACTCCTCGAAGCACGGCACCGCCTCGCCCGCCACCACGCGCCCGAGCCGCCCCAGGCACACCTCCCAGTAGGCCCGGTGCGCGTCGCGGGCCGCGGCTTCCGCGAACGGACCCTGGCGCACCTGGACCCGCGTGCCTCCATCATTGGTGGGGTGGAAGGCCAGCTCCGCCCGGGTGCGTCCTGACGGCACCGGCCCGCCCTCCCAATCCATTTCAAGCGCCAACGACTTCGGTGGCTCCGCCTCCACGACGCAGCCCACCTGCGCGAACGAACGACCCAGGGCGTCCCGCAGCACCACCCGGTAGGGCTGGCCCAGGGCGCCTGGATCCGGCGCGTGCGTGCGGTGACAGCCCGGCGGCGCGCCGAACCAGCGGCGGATGAGCGAGGGCTGCTCGAACGCGGGGAACACCGCCTCCGGCGGCACCGGCAGCTTCCAATCCAGCTCCAGCTCCAGGTCGCTCACGCCTGCACCCCCGAGCGCGTGCGCAGCTCGAACCGGGGCACGCGCGCCAGCTCCGCTTCCGGCGCCCGGTACTGCTCCACCACCAGGCTGATCCGCGAGTCCTCCAGCCCCTTCGCGCCGGAGGAGATGGCCTCCACCTCATGCAACAGGTCACCCCGGAACATCACCAGCGCGCGCTCCAGGGGCGTCACCTCCGCCACCCGACCTCCCCGGTGGTACAGCCGCAGCGCCCCGCCCCGGAGTTCCTTCGGAACCTGGACATACAGCACGCTCACCGCCACCGGGCATCCGATACTGGGACCGTAGAATTCAAGACTCCGGTCGATGTGCGCCGCGACCCCACGGCCCTGTCCCACCAACAGGGGATTGAGCAGGAAGGCGTTGCACTCCGACAGCAGCGTCTTCGCCAGGTACGGCGCGAACGCCGGAAAGCGCCGCGTCACGTCCGGCAGGGCCTCCCGGCGGAACGTCAGCGAGAAGCCGTAGGTGCCGGAGAACTGCCCCGACAGGTTCGACTCCCCCAGGAGCGACGAGCCCAGGATGGCCGAGCGGATGGACGCCGTCGTCTCCTCGGGCAGGGCCTCGGGAGTGCGGTGGAAGAAGGTGTCGAGCCGGAAGGCCCCACCCCACGGTGGCTGGAAGCGCATGGCCCCGGAGTCTACC
>NZ_RAWI01000323.1 GCF_003612125.1 Corallococcus praedator | reverse complement strand
TCATTCCACCTTCTCCCTTTTACAACCGTCGGCCGCTCCGCTATCCCGCGACCGTCACCAGGAGTGTCCCCGTGAAGCGAAGTCTGTGCGGTCTGCTCGTTGCCCTCGCGTTCTCCGGCTGCAGCCAGGAGGCGCCCGGGAAGATCGAGCCCCTCCAGCGCCCGCCGGGCGCGCCGCCCGCGCCCGCGTCCAACGGGGAGGCCCCCGCGCCCGCCGCCGCCGCGCCCGCAGTCCCCAAGGACGCCGTGCTGCTGCGCTGGAAGCTCGTGCAGGGCACCCCTGTCGCCTTCCGCCTGACGCTCGCGTTGGATCGCGCCGCGCCCGCCTTCGAGTCCGCCCCGGCGGAGCCCAAGGCCGACAAGAAGAAGAAGGGCGGCAAGGACGAAGAGGCCCCGGCCGCCACCGCCGCGCCCGCCGCCGTCCCCAGCGAATACACCTACGTGCTGGAGCTGGACCGCGCCGGCGAGCGCCACCTGCGCGTGACGCCCTCGGGTGGGGCCGCGCCGGAGGACGCCACCGTGAGCGACCGCGGCTTCATCATCGACGGGCTCCCGGGCCGTGAGCGCAACCTGGCCACGCTCGTGCTGGAGCTGCCCAGGGACCCCGTGAGCCCCGGGGAGAGCTGGTCGCTGGCCACCGCGCTGCTCACCCCGGACGCCCTGGGCACCCAGTTCCGCCGCGCCACCGGCGGCGCCGAGCGGCGCAACCGCGTGAAGCTCGTCTCCGTCACCCCCGCCGACAACGGCGAGCAGGTGGCCACGCTCGAGTACGACCTCCTGGAGCAGTTCGGCGGGCTGCTCACCCCCGCGCGCATCCCCATGGCCAAGCGCGGCAGCCGCCCGTCCGCCCCCCAGGGCCCGGCCAACGACGAAGACGCCGCCGGCCCCACCGAGGGCACCGAGCTGGGCGCCACCGTGAAGATCACCGGCCGGGGCGAGTTCCTGGTGAAGGCCGGACAGTGGCGCTCCTGGGAGGGCACCCTCGCCACCAGCATGAAGGGGCCGGCCCAGTCCGCCATGGGCCTGCCGGTGGGCACCTACCAGGCCCGCCTCGCCCCCGTCAGCGCGCCCCAGGCTCCCGCGACGCCGGCACCCGCGGCTCCGACAGCGACGCCGCCCGCGCCGTAGACGGCGGTCCATCCGACGCCCGCACCAGCCGCACCACGGCGTCCACCCATTCCGGGTGGGCGTTGAGGGACGGCACCAGCGTCAGCGACTCACCGCCGGCCTCCACGAACTGCTCCTTCGCGCGGAGGCCCACCTCTTCCAGCGTCTCCAGGCAGTCCGCCACGAAGGCCGGGCACATCACCGCCAGCCGCTTCACGCCCTTCGCCGCCAGCTCCGGCAGCACGATGTCCGTGTAGGGCTTCACCCACGGCGTGCGCCCCAGCCGCGACTGGAAGGACACGGTGTAGCCGCCCTCCGGCAACGCCAGCCGCCGGGCCAGGTTCCGCGCCGTGTCGAAGCACTGCGCGCGGTAGCAGTGCCGGTTCGCGTCCCCCAGCACGTCGCAGCAGCCCGCGGACGCAAGGCAGTGCTGCCCCGTGGGGTCGCTCTTGCGCATGTGGCGCTCCGGCAGCCCGTGGAAGCTGAACAGCACGTGGTCCGCGCGCGCGTCGTCAATCACCGGCCGGGCCACCGCCGTGAACGCGTCCAGGAAGCCCGCGTCGTCGAAGAAGGCCGGCACCGCGCGCACGTTGGGCACGTCCCAGCCCTGCGCCAGCACCTCGTAGGTGCGCGCCAGCGACGACGACGCGGACGACGCGGCCTCGTGCGGGTACAGCGGCAGCACGGTGAACTCCGACACGCCCTTCGCCTTCAGCGCCGCGATGGCGTCCGGCAGGGACGGGTTGCCGTAGCGCATGGCGAGCGCCACCTCGTAGTCCCCCTTCAGCCGCTCGGCCACCGCCGCCTCCAGCGCGCGGCTGTACACGAGCAGCGGCGAGCCCTCCTTCGTCCACACCTTGCGGTAGGCCTCCGCGCTCTTCGCGGGACGGAACGGCAGGATGAAGAGGTTCAAGAGGAACCAGCGCCCCACCGGGTGGATGTCGATGACGCGCGGGTCGTTGAGGAACTCGCGCAGGTACCTGCGCACCGGCCCCGACTCGGGCGCGTCCGGCGTCCCCAGGTTGATGAGCAGCAATCCCCGCTTCGTGCTCGGCAGGACCATGCGCTTGAGGACTCCGGTAGGGGTTTTCAGTGCAGCGAGTGCGGCAGCGTCAGGGCGAACTCGGCGATGCGCGCCTCGAAGCGCGTGCCATCCGGACGCACCATCTCGTAGCTGCCGCGCATGGTGCCGAAGGGCGTCTTGAGCATCGCCCAGCTCGTGTATTCGAAACGCTCGCCCGGCCCCAGCCGAGGCTGGCGGCCCACCACGCCCTCGCCCTTCACCTCGTCCACGTTGCCCTGGGCATCCGTGATGAGCCAGTGCCGGGCGTGGAGCTGCGCGGGAGCATCGCCGTCGTTGACGATCTCCACCTTGTACATGAAGGCGAACTGCCCGGCCTCGGGCGTGCTGCGCTCCGGCCAGAAGGTCGGCTCCACGGTGACGCGGATGCCATCGGTGGTGGCGGTGGACATGGCGGGAGACTTGGCAGCGACTCCCGCCCGATGCAAGGGAAACACTGCCCCCGCCGGGACTCCCTACCCGCGCTCCTGCTCCCGGGCGGGGGGCTCCGGCTGCTTGCCGGCCTCCGGGCCCTCGGCCAGCTCCACCGGCTTGGGGAACACCAGCGACGCGACGACGGCCGCCACCAGGCACCCGGCGATGACCGCCAACGAGATGCCAATGGGAATCTTGTAGAAGTACTCCAGCAGCATCTTCACGCCGACGAAGCCCAGGATGACGCCCAGGGCCACCTTCAGCAGGTGGAACTTCTCCATCAAGCTGGAGACGACGAAGAAGAGCGAGCGCAGGCCCAGGATGGCGCAGACGTTGGACGTGTAGATGATGAAGGCGTCCTTGCTGATGCCCAGCACCGCGGGGATGGAGTCCATCGCGAAGAGCAGGTCCGTGGCCTCCACCACCATCAGCACGATGAACAGCGGCGTCACCTTGCGCCGGCCATCCTCGGTGATGAAGAAGCGGCTGCCGTCACCCTGACGCGCCACCGGCAAGAGGCGCCGGGACATCTTCACGATGAAGCCGGCCTCCGGATCCACGTCCTCGTCGTCCTTGGCGAAGAGCATCTTCACGGCCGTGAAGACGAGGAACGCGCCGAAGACGTAGATGAGCCAGTGGAACTTCGCGACCAGCGCCGTGCCCGCGAGGATGAGCACCGCGCGCATCACGAACGCGCCCAGGATGCCCCAGAAGAGCACCCGGTGCTGGTGCTGCGGGGCCACCCGGAAGTAGCCGAACACCATCAGGAAGACGAAGAGGTTGTCGACCGACAGCGCGTACTCCACCACGTACGCCGTCAGCCACTCCAACGCCGGGCCCCGTCCGCCCTGGTGCCAGATGCCCGCGCAGAACGCGAGGCTGATGCTCACCCACACGAGCGTCCAGAGCGTCGCCTCCTTCGGCGACACCGCGTGCTCCTTGCGGTGGAACAGCCCCAGGTCCAGGGCGAGCATCGCCAGGACGAAGACGTTGAAGCCCACCCAGGGCCAGACTGATTCGGTTAGCACGTGCGCCCGTTCCCGGTCCGAAGACGCCGCGCGAAGAAGCGGCCCCCAGGGGAAGGGGCCACCTCGCGCGTTCAAGCCCGCTGCCTACCCCGGGACGGCCCCGAGGGCTACTCCCATTCGGTCGTGGGCCGGCGCAGCACCACCACGGAGCGCCCCACCGCCTGCACCTTGCCGCCGGCCGGGGTGTGCGTGCGCTGGGATTCGCCCGTGGCCGCCGTGTCCACCACCAGCTCCCAGTCCGCGCCCCACTCCAGCGCGGGCAGCAGGAACGTGATGGGTTCGTGGTGCGCGTTGAGCAGCACCAGCAGCGTGTCCCCGACGATGCGGTGGCCCTCGTCGTCCGGCGTGGCGATGGCGTCCCCGCCCAGCAGGAAGGCCAGGGAGCGCACATAGGGCTTCTCCCAGTCCTCCCGCTTCATCTCCTTGCCGTCCGGCCGGAACCACGCCAGGTCCTTCAGCTCGCTGTCCCAGATGTGGGCCCCGCGGAAGAAGCGCCGCTTGCTCAAGACGGGCTGCTCGCGCCGCAGCTTCGCGATCCGGGCGGTGAACTCCAGCAGCTGGCGCTGCTTCTCGTTGAGGCTCCAGTTCACCCACGACAGCTCGGTGTCCTGGCAGTAGGCGTTGTTGTTGCCCTTCTGCGTGCGGCCCATCTCGTCGCCCGCCACCAGCATGGGCACGCCCTGCGACAGGAAGAGCGTCGACAGGAAGTTGCGCTTCTGCTGTTCGCGCAGCGCGTTCACCTTGGGGTCCGTCGTCTCCCCCTCCACGCCGCAGTTCCAGGCGTGGTTGTCGTTGGCGCCGTCCCGGTTGTCCTCGCCGTTGGCCTCGTTGTGCTTCTGGCTGTACGTCACCAGGTCGTGCAGCGTGAAGCCGTCGTGCGCGGTGACGAAGTTCACGCTCGCCGTGGGCTTGCGGCCGGACAGCGCATACAGGTCCGAGCTGCCCGTGAGCCGCGAGCCGATCTCCGCCGCCTGCCGGTCATCGCCCTTCCAGTAGCGCCGGATGGTGTCGCGGTACTTGCCGTTCCACTCGCTCCACAGCACCGGGAAGTTGCCCACCTGGTAGCCGTAGTCGCCCACGTCCCAGGGCTCCGCGATGAGCTTCGCCCGGCTCAGGACGGGGTCCTGGTGGAGGATTTGAAAGAAGGCCGCGCGGGTGTCGTAGCCGTGCCTGTCGCGTCCCAGCGTCGTCGCCAGGTCGAAGCGGAAGCCGTCCACGTGCATCACCTCCACCCAGTAGCGCAGCGAGTCCGCCACCAGCTTCAGCGCGTACGGGTGCGTGGCGTTCCACGAATTGCCGCACCCGGTGAAGTCCATGAAGTAGCGCGGGTCCTTCTCGCTGAGCCGGTAGTACGCGCCGGCGTCCAGCCCCTTGAAGGACAGCGTGGGGCCCAGGTGGTTGCCCTCGCAGGTGTGGTTGTAGACCACGTCGAGGATGACCTCGATGCCCGCGCGGTGCAGCAGCTTCACCATCCCCTTGAACTCCGCCACCTGTTCGCCCAGCGAACCCGACGCGCTGTAGCGCGCGTCCGGGGCGAAGAAGTTCAGCGTGTTGTAGCCCCAGTAGTTGGAGCGGCCCTTCTGGGTGAGGAACGGCTCGTCCATGAACGCGTGGATGGGCAAGAGCTCCACCGACGTCACGCCCACCTTCTTCATGTGCTCGATGGAGGCCGGGTGCGCCAGGCCCGCGTACGTGCCGCGCAGGTGCTCGGGGATGTCCGGGTGCAGCTTCGTGAAGCCCTTGACGTGCACCTCGTAGAGGACCGTCTTGTGCCAGGGGACCTCCGGCTTGCGGTCCTCCTCCCAGTCGAACCCGTCCTGCAGGATGACGCCCTTGGGCACGCCCCAGGCATCATCCTGGGTGTCCATGGCCAGGTCCTCCTCCTTGCCGCCGTGCACGTAGGCGTGGAAGGGGGCCTTGGGGTCCACCTTGCCGTGCAGCGCCTTCGCGTACGGATCCACCAGGAGCTTGTGCGGGTTGAAGCGCAGCCCCTTCTTCGGCTCGTACGGACCGTGAACGCGCAGGCCATACAGACACCCGGCCTGCACGCCCGGCATGTACCCATGCCAGACGTGGTTCGTCATCTCCAACAGCGGGAAGCGCCGCGTCTCCTTCTTCGGATCCGCGGGGTCGAAGAGGCACACCTCCACCTTCTTCGCATGCTCGCTGAACACGGCGAAGTTCACGCCGTTCCCGTCATACGTGGCGCCCAGGGGAAACGGCTTCCCTGGAAGCACCTCGGCCCTCCTCATCCAGCGCTCCTCTCCATCTCCAGCAGCACCACCGGGAACTCCGCGAGGAGCGGCCCCAGGGCCAGCCCCACGCCTCCCGGCCCCTGCTGGGGACGGACCTGGCGCCCGGTGAAGACGTTGCGGAACATCATGCCCGCATATGCCGCCGGAAGGTCCAGGAACGTACCGTCATACGCCTGCGACAGCCCCCCGGACTCCAGCGCCTCCAGGGTGTAACGCGGCGCGCAGGCAATCAGCACCGTGTCGCCGTGCGTGCGAGCGAAGCCCACCGCGGCCGGCGCGCGGGGCCCGGACACCTCCAGGGCCACGTAGCCGCCCGCCCGGAACAGGTCCGCGTGCTTCTGGCGCAGCCGCAGCGATTCCGCCAGCAGGTAGAGCTTCACCTGCCCGTCATCCAGGTCCTTCGACAGCCGCGCGCACAGGGCCGCCCGGTCCTTCGCTCCTTCCGCGTCCAACCCCTGGAGCAGCTTCTCCCGCAGGGCGTAGTCCACCGGCCGGCGGTTGTCCGGATCCACCAGCGACAAATCCCACAGCTCGCAGCCCTGGTACGTGTCCACCACGCCGGGTGAAGCGAGCTTCAAGAGCAGCTGCCCCAGCGCGTTGTGCTGGCCCGCGCGTTCGATGCGGCGCTTGAACGCGCGCACGTCGTCCAGGAACGCCTGGCCCTTCTTCGGGTCGAAGCACGCGTCCACGAAGCGCGCCACCGCGTCGTCGTAGGACGAATCCGGGTTGGTCCACGAGGTGCGGACCTTGGCCTCCTTGATGGCCTTGCCCATGTACTCGCGCACGCGGCGGTGGAAGTCCTCCAGCTCCTTCGCGGGCACGTGTTCGCCCATGGGCCACGCGCCCACCACCGTCTGGAAGAAGAGGTAGGTGTCGTTGGCGGACGGCGCGGGGCCGCCAGGCAGGTGGGAGACGAAGGGCTGCGTCAGGTCCGCCCACGCGCGGGCCCGCTCGCGCCACGCCTCCGGCAGCTCGGTGAGGACGTTGATGCGCGCGCGCACGTCCTCGCTGCGCTTGGTGTCGTGGGTGCTGGAGGTGAGCATGCTCGCCGGCCAGCGCTCCGCGCGCTCCTGGTTGCGCAGGTGGAAGGTGGTGGCGCGCATGCCGAAGTGCTCCGGCTCGCCGCCCACCTCGTTGAGGCTCACCAGCCGGTTGTAGATGTAGAAGACCGTGTCCTCCAGGCCCTTGGCCATGACGGGGCCTGTCACCTGCTGGAGCTTCATCGCGAAGCGCAGCATCACGGCCTTCTCCTCGTCGCCCACGTGCTCCGGGTAGCGGCCCAGGAGGATGTCGCGCAGGAAGTCGAAGATGGACGCGTTGGTGGTGGTGTTGCGCTCCTTGGCGCGCTGGAGGGTCCACTCGATGTACTGCACGTCGCGCGCGTCCAGCTCCTGCCGCCAGCCGTCCACATAGGTGCGGTAGACGGGGAACAGCGCGATGAACTCGATGAGCGCGCGCCTGAGGCTGTTGAGCGTGAAGTCGCGCGTGCGGCGGTTCATCTCCGAGATGCGGTTGAGTTCGTGCGCCAGGACGTTGATTTCACTCGCCATGGACACGCGCATGATGAGCAGCTTCTTCTGGTACGTCAGCTCCGCGAAGTCCTGCGAGCCGCCGGCGAAGCGCTCGTAGGTCTCCGTCAGGTGCGCCTCCGCCGCCGGGTGCACGAACAGGCCGCTCACCGCGTTGGCGAAGCGGTAGCCCGTGGTGCCGTGCACCGCCCACGCGTCCGGGATGCGCTCGCGGCCCCCCTGAATCTTCTCCACCGACACGAAGAGCGCCTTGCGCAGCGGGCTGTCCGGCGTGTCCCTCACCTCCTGCCGCCACTTCGCGCGCAGGAGCGCCTCCACCTGCGGCCAGCGCGCATCCGAGCCCCCCTGGAGCTCCGCCTCGAACCGGGCGCGCGCGCGCTCCACGAAGAAGCGCTCCTGCAGGTCCAGGAAGTAGGCGGTGGGGTCGAAGAGGCCGTCCGGATGGTCGATGCGCAGGCCGGTGACGTGCCCCTCGCGCAGCCACTCGAAGATGAGCTGGTGGGCTTCCTGGAAGACGTCCGGGTCCTCCACGCGGATGGCGGCCAGGCCGTTGATGTCGAAGAAGCGGCGGTAGTTGATCTCCTCCCCCGCCACGCGCCAGTGCGCCAGCCGGTAGCTGCACTCCTGGAGCAGCGCGTCCAGCATGTCGAAGGAGCGCACGTTGCCGGGCGTGCCGTTGAACACCCGCACGTTCTCCTCGATGTAGGCCGAAAGCTCCGCGCTGTCCGCCACCACCGTCGCGAGCCGCCGCTTGATGACCTCCTTCTCGCGGTGCCGCTCAATCACCTTCGAGCGCTCCACCTCCGTGCGCGGCGGCAGGTGCTCCAGCGCGGTGAGGATGGAGAGCAGCTCCACCAGATGCGGGTGCTCCGCGCCCAGCTGCGCCTCCAGCCGCTCCAGGCCGTGGCGCAGGATGCGGGCGTACTGGCGCGGGGCCACCGGCAGCCGGTGGTCGTAGTAGTGCAGGTGGAAGGCGCCGGAATCGAAGGACAGCTTCAGCTCGCCGCGCTCCAGCACGATGCCGTACTGGTCTCCCAGGATGGGCAGCAGCACCTTGTCCGCCAGCTCGTCCTTCACCGGCCGCCAGTCGATGTCGAAGAACTTCGCGTAGACGGACGACGGGCCGTTCTCCAGCACGTCCAGCCACAGGCGGTTGTCGCGCTCGATGCCCATGTGGTTGGGCACCACGTCCAGCACCTGCCCCAGGCCGTGCTCGCGCAGGGTGTCGCAGAACTCCGCGTGGTCATCCGGCGTGCCCACCTCCGGGTTGAGCCGCTGGTGGTCCACGCAGTCGTAGCCGTGGGTGCTGCCCGGCGTGGCCTTCAGGTAGGGGGACGCATAGAAGTCACTGACCCCCAGCCGGGCCAGGTACGGCACCACCGCCTTGGCCTGCTGGAAGGTGAAGCCCTGGTGCAGCTGCATCCGGTAGGTGGACAGCGGCGTGACGCGCCGGGACTCCAATTCCTGGCGCACCTGGCCGAACAGGCTGTCCGCCAGCGTCTCCACCGTCGTGTGCGTGCCATCCGCGTCCGCCTGCTTCGCGGTGCGCTCCCCTGCCTCGTGCCCGTCCTGGAACATGGTGCCCACAGGTAGGCCCGACGCGGCGCGTCCGCCAGCGGGGAGTGAGGGGTCCGCCCCCTTTTCAACGCTCGGGCGGCACCAAAAGCAGAGGGCCCGTCCCGCGCGATGCGTGACGAGCCCTCAAGGGGTCCTTCGGGTGGCCAGCGATGGCCCCCGACGGCCCGGATGCCAATCAGCTCAGCTGCTTGTTCACCAGCGAGGTCATCTCGAACATGGTGACGTTCTTCTTGCCGCCGAAGATGGGCTTCAGCTTGTCGTCGGCGTTGATCTGCCGCTTGTTCTTCGCGTCCTGGAGGTTGTTCTTCTTGATGTAGGCCCAGAGCTTCTTCACAACCTCGGTCCGGGGCAGCGGCTTGGGGCCGACGATCTCCGCCAGCGCGGCGGAGGGCGTCATTTCCTTCATGAACGCCGCGTTCGGCTTGCGCGTGTCACCGGCGGCCTTCTTCGCGGTGGTCTTCTTGGCGGCGGGAGCGGCAGTGGTCTTCTTCGCAGCGGCTTTCTTGGCGGCCATTCGTCTTGTGTCTCCTCCCCTCCGAAGGGGACGTTGCACGGCGTGCTTGCATCTTCAAGCTAGAGCCGATGGCGCGTAGTAGCACGGTCAAGCTTGAAAAACAGCGCTCTTCGCGTGGTTTTTCCCTCGGGGAACGCCCGAAGCGACGTGTTCGGAGGCTAGAACTCGGCCCCGCAGCGCATTCTTCCCTCGGGAGCGGAAGTCCCGCGACACGTCCGGAGCCCTAGAAACCGGCTCCAGAAGGCGTTTTCCCTCGGGGATTGGGCCTGTGAACACGTCTGGAGGCGATTTCCCGGCCCCGTGACAGCGTGCCTCCTCTGGGGGCGGGGGCCCATTTCGACGGTGGACGGGATGTGGCTTTTCGGATGAAACAGCACCCATGAATGCCCTCATCACCGGTGCCGGCGGCTTCCTGGGGACCTGGCTCGCACGCGCGCTGGTCGCTCGCGGCGACCGTGTCTCATGCCTGTTGCGCCCCTCCACCGACGCCCGCGAGTTGGAGAAGGCGCTGGAGGGCCACCCCTGGAAGCGGGTGATGGGGGACGTGACGGACCGGGCCTCCCTGGAGGAGGCGGTGAAGGGCGTGGACGTCGTCTTCCACCTGGCGGGCATCCGCCGCGCCGCGCAGCGGGACGAGTTCATCCGCGTCAACGCGGGTGGCACCCGGCTGCTCTGCGAGGCCCTGGCCGCCCTGCCCTCCCCCCGGCCCCGGCTGGTGATGTGCGGGTCGCTGGCCTCGCACGGACCCTCCACCCCGGAGCGACCCCATGTGGAGGAGGACGCCTTCCATCCCCATGAGTGGTACGGCGAGAGCAAGGCGGAGGCGGAGGACATCGCCTTCTCCTTCAAGGACCGGCTGCCCGTCACGGTGATCCGCCCGCCCCGCATCCTGGGGCCCGGCGACCGGGAGAACCTGTCCTTCTTCAAGCTGGCGAAGCAGGGCATCCGCCTGGAGCTGGTGGGCGGGCCCCGCCCCCTGTCCCTGGTGGACGTGGAGGACGTGGTGGACCTGCTCATCGTCCTGGCCGAGCGGCCGGAGGCCCTGGGGGAGGCGTTCTTCTGCGCAGGCCCCGAGCGGCTGACCCTGGAGGAGATGCAGGACCTGGGCGCCAGGGCCCTGGGCTACCACCCCAGGACGGTGCGCATGCGCCCGGCGGTGCTGACGGCCCTGGCGACGGCGGCGGACGGGGTGACGCGGCTGACCGGGAAGAAGCTCCCCCTCAACCGGAAGCTGGCGCGGCAGCTGCTGGCGCCCGCCTGGACGTGCTCGGGGGCCAAGGCCGAAAGGCTGCTGGGCTTCCGGCCGCGGAGGAATCTGGCGGAGTCGATCACCCGCAGTGGTGAATGGTATCGCGCGCAGGGCTGGTTATAGCCCCATGCGCCCAAAGGGCAGCCGCCCTGCCC
>NZ_RAWI01000322.1 GCF_003612125.1 Corallococcus praedator | reverse complement strand
GCTTGGGGGGGGCCTGCTGGCCGCGTGTCAGGCGACCGTGCCGGTGGCCCCCGCCGTCCCCGTCGTGGGCTCCACGCCCGTGGGCCCCTTCGTCGCGGAGGCCCAGGCCCTCTTCGACGGCTGCGTGCCCGTGCCCTCCAGCGCCACGTCGCGCACGTACCGCTGCGGCGGGCTCTCCGTGTGGCTGGAGGAGATGACGGACGTAGGGGAAGCGCAGGCCGTGGAGACCGGGCATGCCCGCGTCCGGTCGCGCCTGGGCCTGCGGCTCACGGAGGTCACGGGGGAGCTGCCACTCGCGGGACGGTCGCATCCCTCCCTGCGGTTCGCGAAGTGCGCGGGCCTGAAGGGCGAGGAGCCCTGCCGCGCGGGCGGATACGTCACGGCGGTGACGACCTCGGCGGGGCGGGTGCGGCAGTTGGGGTGCGTGGCGCGTGACAACGCGCGCGCGGACCTGGGTCGGTGTCTGGAGTTGTTCGCTTACCTCTCCACGAAGGGCAATCCGGAAGGCGACGCGCTGTCGCCCTCCTCGCTCATCACGCCGCCCTTCCTGCCGTGGCGCGTCCTGGGCGTGCCGGAGGGCTGCCAGCTCGCGGACTCGACGACGCGCGCGGGGCGGATCCGCTGCGACACGTCCACGTTCTCCTGGAGCGTCTTCCAGCCGGTGCAGCCGGGCTCCGCCCATGTGGGGCGCTGGCGCGACCAGAGCGCGGAGGAGCTGCACGACGCGCTCCCCGGCGCGAGTCCGGTGGAGGTGCTGGACTGCTATGTGGAAGGCGTCGCCACGCGTTGCGCGCGCTTCACCGCGCCGTCTCCGGACGGGGGCGGTGACGTCGTCGTCTGGACGGGCGGGGTGGACTGGCAGGGGCAGGGCCTGTTCGCCGCGTGCAGCTTCCCCGCCAGGGCCTTCCCCTTTCCGGCCTCCTGTAACGGCGTGTTCGCTCCGCGCTGAAGGGACGTGGCGTCCGTGTTCATCCTGGAAGGCGTGTCCAAGCGCTTCGGTGGGTTGCAGGCCCTGCACCCGCTGTCGCTGACGTTGCCGAAGGGCGCCACCTCGGTGCTCATCGGTCCCAGCGGCTGTGGCAAGTCCACGCTGCTGCGGCTGCTCAACGGCCTCTCGCGGCCCGACACCGGTCGGGTCCTCTTCGACGGGCAACCCCTGGCCACGGAGGAGGACGCGCTGCTCGCCGTGCGACAGCGCGTGGGCTACGCGCTCCAGGGAGGCGGGTTGTTTCCGCACCTCACCGGCGCGCAGAACGTCACGCTGATGGCGCGACACCTGCGCTGGCCGGAAGCGCGGATCCGCGAACGGCTGGGCGTGCTGATGGACCTGACGCGCTTTCCCGCCGATGCGCTGGAGCGCTTCCCCGGACAGCTCTCCGGAGGACAGCGGCAGCGGGTGGCGCTGATGCGCGCGCTGATGTTGGATCCGGACGTGCTGCTGCTGGACGAGCCGCTGGGCGCGTTGGATCCGCTGGTGCGCCACGACCTCCAGGCGGACCTTCGCGGCATCTTCGAGCGGCTGGGCAAGACGGTGGTGCTCGTCACCCACGACCTGGCGGAAGCGGCCTATCTGGGGGACCGCATCGTGTTGATGCGCGATGGCCAGGTGGTGCAGCAGGGCACGCTGGAAGACCTGGAGTCGCGGCCCGGGGACGCCTTCGTCACGCGCTTCATCCAGGCGCAGCGTCCGCTGCCGGTGGGGAGGTCCGGATGACGCGGGCGGCGGTGCTGATGCTGTGGGTCCTGCTGGGACTCGGCGCGTGCGCGAAGCCGTCCGGGGAAGGGCCCGAGGTGCGCGTGGGCTCCAAGAAGTTCACCGAGTCCGTCATCCTGGGCGAACTCGTCACGCAGGTGGCGAAGGACGCCGGAGCGCAGGCGACGCACCGCCGGGAGCTGGGTGGCACCACGGTGCTGTGGGAGGCGCTGCGCCGGGGCGAACTGGACGTGTATCCCGAGTACACCGGCACGCTGCGCCAGGAGCTGTTCGCCGGTCGCTCGCTGCCCGACGACGCCGCGCTCCGCCAGGCGCTCGCGGCCGAGGGGCTGCGGATGAGCGCGTCGCTCGGCTTCAATGACACGTACGCGCTGGGCATGAAGGAAGCGGAGGCCGAACGGCTGGGCATCCGCCGCATCTCCGATTTGAAACAGCACCCGGAGCTGCGCGTGGGCTTCAGCAACGAGTTCATGGAGCGGGGCGACGGCTGGCCCGCGCTGCGCGATGCGTACGGTCTGCCCCAGCGCGACGTGCGCGGCCTGGACCATGACCTGGCCTACCGGGGCCTGGAGAGCGGAGCGCTCCAGCTCACGGACCTGTACTCCACCGACGCGGAGATCGCGGCCTATGGGTTGCGCGTGCTGGAGGACGACCGGCGCCACTTCCCCGCGTACGACGCGGTGTTGCTCTACCGCGAGGACCTGGAGGCCAAGGCGCCCCAGGCGCTCCAGGCGGTGCGCCGGCTGGAGGGGGCGCTGACGGAAGCGCAGATGGTGAAGCTCAACGCCCGCGCGCGGCTGGAGCGCGTGCCCGAGGCCCAGGTGGCCTCCGACTTCCTCCACGCGAAGCTGGGCCTGTCGACGGAGGTGCGCGCGCAGGGCACCGTGTCGCGCATCTGGCAGCGCACGCGGGAGCACCTGTTCCTGGTGGGCGTGTCACTGCTCGCGGCCATCGCGCTGGCCATTCCGTTGGGCGTCGTGGCCGCGCGCCGTCCCCGTCTGGGGCAGGCAGTGCTGGGCCTGTCGAGCGTCATCCAGACGGTGCCGTCGCTGGCGCTGCTGGTGTTCATGATTCCGCTGCTGGGCATCGGTTCGAAGCCGGCCATCGCGGCGCTGTTCCTCTACAGCCTGCTGCCCATCGTGCGGAACACGACGGCGGGGCTGGGAGGCATCCCGTGGGAGGTGCGCGAGTCCGCGGAGGCGCTGGGCCTGCCGGCGCGAGCGCGGCTGTGGCGCATCGAGCTGCCCATGGCGGCGCCGTCCATCCTCGCGGGCATCCAGACGGCGGCGGTCATCAACGTGGGCACGGCCACGCTGGGCGCGCTGGTGGGCGCGGGCGGCTACGGCCAGCCCATCCTCACCGGCATCCGCCTGGACAACGTGGGGCTCATCCTGGAGGGCGCCGTGCCGTCGGCGGTGCTCGCGCTGCTCGTCAGCGGCCTGTTCGAGCTGGTCGCGCGGGCGATGGTGCCCCGGGGGCTGCGCGTGCGGGGGTAGGGCCTCGCTACACCGGCTCCACGCTGGACGCGGGGGCCGGGGAGGGTTCGAAGCGCGGCGCATCCTCCGCGAGCCCCGCCGCGCACAGCCGCACCACGCACATCCACACGCAGTCGGCGAGCAGCAGGTGGATGAGCTGCATCGCCACCGGGGCCAGCAGCACCAGGTTGATGACGCCCGCGCACAGCTGCGCGACGTACATGCCGGTGAGCAGCATGGACGCGCGCTTCACCTCCGGCGACGGTCGCAGCCGGGTCACCCACCGGCCCACCAGCACCAGCAGCGCGCCCAGGCCCACCGCGAACACCGGGTGCAGCACGCGCAGGCGCAGGAGCACGTGCGCCGTCTCCGACATGTCCTGGCGCAGGCCGTCCGCGAGGCTGGTCGCGGGGAACAGCGTGTCGCCCAGCGCGGCCACCGCGCCGCTGACGCCCAGCACGCCCATGCCGGCCACCGCCAGGCCCAGCATCACGGCCACCGTGCCCTGGCCCTTGAGCACCATGCGCGCCCGGCCAGCAGCGGCCCACACCACCAGCGTCTGCGCGCCCACGAGCAGGAAGGTGTTGGTCAGGTGCACGCCCATCCACACCGCGCGCCACAGGGACGCGTTCTGCGCCACGTACTTGAGCAGCACGATGCCCGCGCCCACGAGTCCTTCGGTGAGCATGAAGAACAGCGCCCAGCCCGCGGCGTGCCGGGCCGGGTGGCCCTTGGGGACGGCGCGCCGGGCCCACACGTAGAGGGCGACGGCGAGCACCGTGGCCAGGCCGCTGGTGAGCCGGTGGGTGTATTCGATGAGGGTCTGGAGGGTGGGGGCGCGGGGCACCACCTCGCCGTTGCAGACGGGCCAGTGGTCGCCGCAGCCCGCGCCGGAGCCGGTGGCCCGCACGAACGCGCCCCAGAGGATGACGCCCAGCGTGTAGACGAGGACGCCCTGACTGAACCACTGGAAGCGGCGGGACGCGGCGGGATGGGTCATCGTGCCTGAGCAACTACCGCATCCCACCCGGGCAGGCCACCGCGCGAGGCCATCCGGCTGTCGGCTGCCCGCCATGCCCCCAACACCCGGCCTTATGGCGCCGGGTCGGACAGTCCCCAAGCCTGGGAGAAGTTGTTAGCGTCACCGCGTGCCCCGAGACCGCGAAGCGCCGCCTGCCTCCCCGTCCTCCCCCGATGCGGCCGAGCGCCTGCGTCGTCTGGAGGCGGCCATCGAGGAAGGCCGCGCGCGCAAGGACGCTGCCCTGGAGGCGTGGGTGCGCCGGATGGGTCGCCTGCCCACCGACAAGGAGCGCGACCGCTGGGAGCGCGAATGGGAGCGGGGCGCGGAGCAGGAGCGTCGCCGGTGGGAGAAGCAGTGGGAGCGCGAGTCGAAGGACGCCCTGCGCCGCGCGGAGCGGCAGTCCAAGCGCGAAGCCTACGTCTCCCAGCAGCAGGCGTACCGGAATGCGAAGCGCGCGGAGAAGGAGGCCCGTGAGGCGGCCTCGCGCAACCCGGTGGTGGGCGTGGGGCAGCTCATCGTGGCGCTGGCGTGCGTGGCCACCGTGGTCCGCTTCCCGCACCAGTACTGGTGGCTGCTGTTCGTGGCGCTGGGGTTCTTCAAGGGGGCCGCGAAGCACCTGCGCGCGCACAACAACCCGCTGCTGACGCGCGTGGAGGAGCCGGAGGCCCCGGTGCTGCCCGTCGCGCCGAAGGTGCCCGAGGCGCCGAAGGATCCGCGCCTCGTCCGCGTGGATGCGGTATGCGAGAAGCTGCTGGCGGAGTTCCGCGCGGCGCCGGGTGTGTTGCAGGAGTTCGTGCGTTCACCCGACCGCACCGTGCAGGACCTGCGCAAGAGCTGCCACGAATTGCTGCGCCGCGAGCGGGAGCTGCGCACGGTGGCCACGCCGGAGGACGTGCGGCGGCTGGGCGAGGAGCGCAAGACGCTGGAGACGCGCTGGGCCTCGGAGGAGGACAGCGTGGTGCGCGACCGGCTGCGCGCGGCGTTGCAGGTGCTGGATGAACAGGTGCGCCAGCGCGCGGAGCTGACCAAGGCGGCGGACCGCCTGGAGGCCGAGTACACGCGGCTGGCCTACACGCTGGAGAACCTCTACGCGCAGGTGGTGCGGGCGCGCTCGGCGGACACCGCGGACGCGGACGTGGCGGGCGCGGGCCTGCGCCGCAGCGTGGAGCAGCTGGGCGCGGAGGTGGACGCCGTCACCGAAGCGCTGGAAGAGGTGCACGGCGCGCCCATGGATGGCAGGGTGCGCACGCGCTAGTTCGGGCTGCTACTCGGCCGCGTGCTTCACCGGGGGAGGGCCTCCGGACGGTCCGGAGATGCGCACCGTCTTCGCGTTGACGAACTCCCGGATGCCCAGGTCCGCCAGCTCGCGGCCATGGCCCGAGTGCTTCACTCCACCGAAGGGCAGGCGCGCGTCGGATGCGACGAGCGCGTTGACGAACACCATGCCGGCCTCGATGCCATCGATGAACCGGCGCTGTTCGGCGGCGTCCTGCGTCCACACGCTCGCGCCCAGGCCGAACGGGGTCGCGTTGGCCAGCTCCACGGCGTGCTCCAGGTCGCGGGCGCGCAGCAGCGTGGCGACGGGGCCGAAGAGCTCGTCATGGAACGCGGGCGCCTGGGGCGGCGGGTCCGCCAGCACGGTGGGCGGATAGAAGTTGCCGGGGCCACCCTGGGGTTTGCCGCCCAGGAGCAGCCGGGTGCCGGCCTTCACGCTGGCCTGCACCTGGGCGTGCAGGCCCTCCAGGATGCCGGGCGTGGCGAGCGGACCCACGTCCGTCCTGGGGTCCATCGGGTCGCCGACGACCATGGTCTTCATGCGCTCCACGAAGCGGCGCTCGAACTCCTTGGCGATGGGCTCCGCGATGATGAAGCGTTTGGCGGCGATGCAGGACTGGCCGTTGTTGATGAGGCGCGCGGACACGGCGGTCTCCACGGCCTTGTCCAGGTTCGCGCTGGGCATGACGATGAATGGGTCGCTGCCGCCCAGCTCCAGCACGACCTTCTTGATGGCCTTGCCGGCGGCGGCGCCCACGGCGCGGCCCGCGCCTTCGCTGCCGGTGAGCGTCACGGCCTTGACGCGTGGATCCTCGATGACGCGGTTGACCTCCGCGGTCTCGATGAACAGGGATTGGAAGGCGCCCTCGGGGAAGCCGGCGTTGAGGAAGACCTCCTCCAGGGCGAGCGCGCACTGGGGCACGTTGGAGGCGTGCTTGAGCAGGCCCACGTTGCCGGCCATGAGGGCGGGGGCGGCGAAGCGGACGACCTGCCAGAAGGGGAAGTTCCACGGCATGATGGCGAGCACGGCGCCCAGGGGCTGGTAGCGGACGAAGGCGGTGTCGCCATCCACGTCGATGGGCACATCGCGCAGGAGCTTCTCCGCGCGGGTGACGTAGTAGCGGCATGCGGTGGCGCTCTTGCGGGACTCGGCCTTCGCGGCCTCCAGCGGCTTGCCCATCTCTTCCGTCATGAGGTGGCCGAAGCGGTCGGCTTCCACCTCCAGGATTTCAGCGGCGCGGCGCATCCACCGGGCGCGGTCCGCGAAGGACGTCTCCCGGTAGGTGCGGAACGTGTCCGCGGCCCGTTGCAGCTTGCGCTCCAGCTCTTCGGACGAGAGTGCCTCGAAGGTGCGCAGCGTCTTGCCCGTGGTGGGGCTGATGGTGGCGATGGCCATGTGCGGGTGCCTCCCAGGTGAGAGCGTCCCCGGGTGATAGCAGCCCCTCCGCCGCAGACAACGCCGACCGCGCCCGAGCGTACGCCTCAGGACGTGTGCTCAGGATTTCAGGATGACAGGCGACAGCGCATCCGACCTGAGCGCCGAGATGAAGGCGCCGAGGTTATCGGCCAGGGGGTGGAGGTTGTTCTCGCCCACTGGGGCATGCGCGTCCCAGTAGAAGACCCTTCCCGCATCGGCGCCCGCCACCGACAGGCAGATCTTGTCCGCGCCCTCAGTCGTCGCGATGGGTAGTAGCCCATGCGGAATGCGCTCCTGGAAGACCTCCAGGTTCCAATCGAGGTTGCAGGACTCGACGGGGTCCTTCAGTCCGAAGAACAGGTGGATCCGGCCAAGTGGGTTCCCCTTGAGCCCGTGGATCTTGAAGAGATCGCGCTCCGGCCTTCCGCCGTTGGTGGCCAGGAGGAACTCTCGAAGCGTGTGTGGGAGCTTGAACCCGCACCGTTGTTCAAATGAACGGAGGTCGTCCTCGCTCAGCGGCGGTCCGCCCTCGGTTGTTCGCACCAGCTGAGCCATCATGGACCTCCTGAGAAGCCGCCTGTATGCCCTGTCCGGGCGTGGATGGCTGTAGGAACCAGCTGCAGGGTCGTCCGGTCCTGATGGTGATGCCAGGTCATTCCCTTGGGTGTCTCTCTCAGGCCTGCTGCCTTGTTCGCGGCGGCAAAATCTCCAGCTCGAGACCCGGTGTACTCAAGTCTCACCTCGGCCTTGACGACCCCTGCTGCCTTGAAGTCAGGGTAGCCTTCCGCATCGAAGGGAACGCCCGTCACGGGGTGACGTTGACCCGCGAGATGCGCGTTCCGGATGGGCGTGTCGGTCGCGGATCCATTCGTGGAAGAGCCTTCTCGGATCCCGCCCCGTCCTGCCGCGGTCTTCGTCGGATGAGGTCTTGTCCGTCCTGGGTTCGCCTCCGCCAACAGTGCTTGCGCCTTCGCCGCGTTGCCCTGGGCTTCATACAGCGCAAGTACCCCTGCCTCGCCCCATTCGGCCGCGACGTAGGCGTTCTCTCGACTGGCACGGAGGTATTTGAGCAGGTCGCGAGCGGCGTCGATGCCCAGGCGCTCTTCGAGGCCTCCCAGCACCGCTTTCAATCCAGTCAGATCGAGCACCGGCTTCTGGAGTCGTGGCACCTGGAGAAGGGCACGCGCGCCCTTGCTGCCTGAGTACAGCGCGACCATCAGCGCCGCCGGTGCCAGCTCGCGCGTGGCCTGCTCATACCTTCCCGCTGCCAGCGAGGTCGCTCCGTGAGCTGTTCCTTCCACGAGATGGAAGAAGCCCAGGGGCACGCCAAACGTCAGGTGATCGAAGCTCCCCGACACCACGCTGGCCGGCGAGAAGTGCCGCTCCATGAGAGACCGCTCCACTTCATCGAGCGCCTGCCTGTAGGGAGAAGGGAGCTGCCCGTGCTTCGCGGAAAGGTCCAGATAGCGGGCCCCTGAACTCATCTCGCTGCTGGAGAGTGCATCCCGGCCGGCTCGGCCCAGACCTCGGAAGACATCACCGGTTCGCTCGGCACGCTCTGGGTGTTCCTCAAGTATCACGCCTCGCTGGCGCAACTGCTCGCGGGCCGTGGGCATGGCTCCCAGCGTCTCCGCGAGTTGCTTGTCCCGGGCCAGCAGGTCGAGCACTGCGCGCAGCTCGTCATCGAACGCGGAGTGGATGATGAAGAGTGCGAAGACCTCGGTCCTGGCCACGCCGAAGCGTTCCGTGCCGCTGACGAGAAAGGCCGCGCGCTTTCGATTGAGGACCCGGGCGGCCTTTGCATCCAGAGGACCCAGGGCCCCGAGTCGGACGGCGTCCCAGTCATTCATGGACTCCACCAGCCGAGGCATGTCCAGACCCCGCTGCATGGCAACGAATGCAGCGGGCGATGCGCACGTCAGGAAGGGCGCCAGGACCTCCGCTCTGGAGTCCGGGTCGGGCCAGTCGAGAGGTAACTCCTGACCGTGACAGTCCGTGGTGACTGCATCGCCCGAGCCTTGGGTCACCCATGAACTGTCAGGGTCGGGACCCAGCGGAGATGAGACACAGCTCGTGGTCAGTAGCGCGAGGCACGCCAGGACCATCCACCTGGGCTGGGGGGCCCGATGTCTCCTCTCACGCATCTGGATTCCTGGATGAAGGACTGTGCGACCGTCCCTGGGTGATAGCAGCCCCGTCTCTGGATGCCATGACCGAACGATGACGGAACCACCGGCTGCCCACGGCCAACGCCTTCCCAGGCCCGTGGTCCCATGGTGCCCGGTTCGCAAGGACAGACATGGAGGCTGTGCATGGGAATGGCCGTGGGAGGCCGGGGCGGAGTGAAGGCCGAGATCAACCTCACACCCCTGGTGGACGTGGTGCTGGTGCTGCTGATCATCTTCATGGTGGGTGCCCCCATGGACGAGCAGGGTAAGGACGTCACCCTTCCCACCGCCGCGCAGGGTGAGCACCGCGACACCCCGCCGGAGCCGCTCATCTTCTCCCTCACCGCCGACAAGGCCCTGTTCGTCGGGACCGAAGCGCTCCCCGACGCCTCGCGCCTGCAGGACCGCGTCCGCGAGGAACTGCTCGCGCACCCCGAGCGTCGCCTGCTCCTCAAGGCGGACGAAGCGCTGACGTGCGGCGACGTGCTCGAGGTCCTCCAGCGTTCGCGAGACGCGGGCGCATTGAAGGTGTCCCTGGGTGTCGCCGTGAAGAAACCGCACTGAGGACCCATCGCCATGCGCTCCAAACGCCAGTTCCTGGTGAAGCCGCAGTCCGCCCTCCAATCCGACATCAACGTCACGCCGCTGGTGGACGTGGTGCTGGTGCTGCTCATCATCTTCATGGTGGTGACGCCGCTGATGCGCCGCGAGTTCATGCTCCAGCTCCCTTCGGCGGAGGCTGCCTCCGCCAACGCCCCTCCGTCGAAGGAGCTGTCCCCGGGCCTCGTGCGGCTCACGGCGGAAGGGACACTGCTCCTGGAAGGGGAGGCCGTGAGCGAAGCGGACTACGTGCCGCGCCTGCGCCGCTTCCTGGAAGCCCGTCCCCGGGGACAGCGCGGCCTGTTCTTCCAGCCCGACGCGCGGGCGCCGTACGCGCGGCTGGTGGTGGCGCTCGACGGAGCGAAGGCTGCTGGGGCGGAAGGGCTGGGGCTCGCGGTGGAATCCCGCTGAGCCGGGCCTGGGACCTGGAGCCTGTCCGACACTCCCGCGCGAAAGCCGGTGGCGGGCTCCGGGTCCACGTCCTATGTCACGGCCATGTTACGCGGGCCGTGGCGGTGGTTGTCGGGTTGGGACGTGATGGTGACGCGGCCGCTGGCGCTGCTGTTGCTGGTGGTGGCGTGCGTCCTGGGGTTCGTCGCCCTCTCCGACGAGGTGCATGAAGGCGAAACCCAGGACATCGACGAGCGCATCGTGCGCTCCCTGCGCCGCGAGGAGGACCCCGCGATGCCCCGGGGCCCGTGGTGGCTCGCGGAGACCGCCCGGGACGTGACGTCGCTGGGCGGCGCGCCCGTGCTGTCGCTCATCACCGTGGCCGTGTGCGGCTTCCTGCTGGTGGCCCGGCGCTACCGCACGTCCCTGTTCGTCTTCAGCGCCACCGCGACAGGGTGGCTGCTCAACGGCGTGCTGAAGAACGTCTTCCACCGCCCCCGGCCCTCGGTCGTGCCCCACCTCACCGAGACCATGTCCACCAGCTTCCCCAGCGGCCACGCGATGCTGTCCGCCATCACGTACCTCACCCTGGGCGCGCTCCTGGCCCAGTTCGCCGAGCAGCGGCGCGTGAAGGTCTACATCCTGTCCGTCGCCCTGCTGCTGTCCGTGCTGGTGGGCTGCACCCGCGTCTACCTGGGCGTGCACTACCCCACCGACGTGCTGGGCGGCTGGGTGGCCGGCCTCGCCTGGTCCCTGCTCGTCACCGTGGCCGCCCGGAACGTGCGCCGCAGAAGCCCCGCGCTGCGCGAAGAGGCCCGCCGGCCGGTGGAATGAGCCTTGCGCCGAAGTCCGCCACGCATGAAGAAAGAGCCCCCACCTCCGCCGCCTCGCGCGTAGGGTCCGCGTCCTCCGTGTCCTCCTCCCAAACACAGCCCCGC
>NZ_RAWI01000321.1 GCF_003612125.1 Corallococcus praedator | reverse complement strand
GTGGGGCGCGGTCGGAGCGGGTGCAGGGGCCGGCGTGTCGCTCGGCGCTGCGGGGTGCGGAGTTCGAGGCCCGGGATGATCTGGCGGCGGCGCTGGGGCGGTTGCCGCCGCTGCGGCCCTGTGGACTGCGGGTGGTGGTGAGCGACTTCCTCTTCGAGACGGACCTGGAGGCGTTGTGCGCCCGGTTGTCGCGGGGCGCGTCTGCGCTGTTCCTGGTGCAGGTGCTGGACGCGGAGGACCTGGAGCCCACGGGGGGCGAGGGCGCGCGGTTGGTGGACGCGGAGAGTGGCGTGGCGTTGGAGGAACTGCTCACCGACGGGGTGCTGGCCGCGTATGCCCGCCGCTTCGCCGAACACCAGCGAGCGTTGCGGAGCGCCGCGGCGCGGGCGCGGGGGACGCTGCTCACGGTGAGCACGGCGGACGGGCTGCGCGCCCAGGTGGCAGGGCCGCTGCGCGCGTTGTTCGTTGCGGGAGGCGGGGCGTGAGCTTCGGACTTCCGTGGGGCCTGCTGGCGCTGGGCGCGTTGGTTCCGCTGGTGGCGGCGTACTTCCTGCGCCGTCGGCAGAAGCCGGTCGTGGTGAGCGCGCTGTTCCTGTGGCGTACGCCACGTCCGCGCGCGGAGGGCGGACCCCGGTGGGAGCGCTTCACGCGCGAGGCGTCACTGCTGCTGGAGGTCCTCGCGGTCCTGGCCGCCGCGCTGTTCCTGGCGGACGTGCGTTGGGGGGAGACGGCCCGTCGCCGCCACCTGGTGCTGGTGGTGGACGGCAGCCTGTCCATGTCCGCGCGAGCATCGGATGGAAAGACCGTGCTGGAGCACGTGCGCACGGAAGCCGCGAAGCGCGTGGAGGCGGAAGGCGCCACGCACGTGACGGTGCTGGCGAGCGGTGTGTCGCCCCACGTGGTGGCCGGTCCGGAAGTCGAAGCGTCGCGAGCCCTGGGCGCGCTGGAGTCCTTCGCCTCGCGAGGGCCCGACCACGACGTCGTGCCCACGCTCCTGTGGGCACAGGAACTGTCCGGGCCCGGCAAGCACGTGCACTTCTTCACCGATGCACCGCCGTCGCAAGACACCGTCATTCCTCCCTCGGTGCGCTGGACGGCGCTGGGGCGCTCCCAGGGCAACGTGGCGTTGGTGTCCGCGCAGCGGCGCGACGAGGACGGCCGGGCCACGGTGACGCTGCGGGTGGCTCGCTTTGGAGCGGGGCCCTCGGAAGTGGAGGCGCGGGTGCGCGCGGCGCCAGGGCCGGGTGCGCGTGAAGGCACCGAACGCATTGAACGGATTGCCCTTCCGGAAGAGGGCGCCGCGACGGTGCGCCTCACCTTCCGCGAAGCCGGTGACGTGGAGGTGTCCCTGCCGGACGACGCGCTGCCCGAGGACGGACACGTGCGCCTGCCGCCTGCCCCCATGATGCCGGTATCGGTGGGCCTCACCGAAGGACTCTCACCCGCATCAAGGCAGGCCCTGGAGCGCTTCCTGGCGGTGTCTCCAGAGGTGGCGCATGGCACGCCTGTTCCCGGCGCGCCGGTGTTGTCGGTGGGACCTTCGAGCACGGAGGCGCGGGTGACGCTGGGCGCGGAAGGAACACTGCGCACCTTCGTGGGACCGTTCTTCACGGAGAAGGGCAGCACGTTGATGGACGACGTGCAGCTCGCCGGGGTGCGGTGGACGGCGGGCACGAATCCACCCGGCCGTCCGCTGGTGACGGCGGGTGAGGCGGTGCTGGTGTCGGAAGAGGAGGGCGGACGGCTGCACCTCAACGTGGACCTGGCGCGCTCCAACCTCCAGCGGACCACGGCGTGGCCAGTGCTGCTGGGCAACGTGGTGCGAGAGGCACGGCGGCTGCGCGAGGGCTTTCCCCGGCACCAGCTCAACCTGGGCGAAGCGCTGCCCGTGGTGACGGAAGCCGGTGCGCGCTACGCGTTGGTCGGTCCGTCCGGACGCAAGCCGGTGTTTGGCGCGGGCGCCTTGAGCCTGTCCGCGCCCACGAGTCCCGGTCGCTACGCGCTGGAGCGGGACGGCACCGAAGTGGACTCGCTGGAGGTGCTGGCGCTGGATGCGCGCGAGTCGGACCTGCGCGGCCGGGGCAGTGTCGATGTGCCTGCGAAAGAAGCGGGTGAGGATGCGGCGGGAGGCGGTGCGCAGGAGCGCGCCCGCTGGCCGTTGGTGATTCTGCTGGCCGCGCTGCTGGCCGACTTCTACGTCACGAGGAAGGTATGACCGGCACCCTTCCACTGGAATGGCCGCGGATGCGGAGGACCGCATGAGCTTCACCCTTCCGCAGGCGTGGTTGCTGCTGTTGCCGCTGGGGCTCTTCCTGTGGCGCTACGGCCGGAGGCCCGGTCCGCCCATGGTGTTGCGGTGGGTGCTGCTGGTGCTCGGCGTGGGGGCTCTCGCTGGGCCCGAGTTGCGACTGGCCAACGCGGGCAGCGACGTGGCCGTGGTGGTGGACCGTTCGCGCTCCATGCCGCTGGACGTGGACCGGGTGGCGCAGGAGCTGGTGTCCCTGGTGGAGTCGCAGCGCCGGCCCGGCGACCGTGTCGGTGTCGTCACCTTCGGCCGCGAGGCCCGGGTGGAGTCCCCGCTGTCGGACGTGGGCCACTTCGGCGGTTTCACGCGGCCGGTGGATGCGGAAGCGTCGGACCTGTCCGCGGCCCTGGATGCGGCGGGCGCGCTGATTCCCCCCGAGCGCACGGGCCGGGTGCTGGTCGTCTCCGATGGTCGCGCCACGGGCGCGGATGCCCGGGGCGCGACCCGGCGTCTGGCGGCGCGAGGCATCGCGGTGGACTACCGGCAGGTGGCCCGCCCGGAGCCCGCGCTGGACGTGGCCGTCGTGTCGCTGGACGTGCCCGCCACCGTCTCCGTGCGCGAGCCCTTCCAGTTCTCCGCCGTGGTGCAGGCCACCTCCGCCATCACCGGCACCGTGCGGTTGGAGCGCGACGGACGCGTGCTGGTGAAGGGCCCCTTCGACTTCAAGCCCGGGCCGAACCTGCTGCCCCTGCGCGACCTGCTGGAGGCACCGGGACTCGTGCACTACCGGCTCACGGTGGAGACCGCGGGGGACGGCGTTCCGGAGAACGACGTGGGCGTGGGCGTGCTGCGCGTGGAAGGCCCGCCGCGCGTGCTGCTGCTCACCCAACAGCCCACGGGCACGCTGGCGAAGGCGCTGACGGCGACGGGCATGCAGGTGGATGTCCGCGCGCCGTTCCACGTGTCGCTGGATGCGCTCGATGGCGTCGGCGTGGTGGTGCTGGAGAACGTGGACGCGAACGCGCTCGGCGAGACAGGGCTGAACGTGCTGGCGGACTACGTGGATCAGGCCGGAGGCGGGCTGGTGATGACGGGCGGACGCACGAGCTTCGGGGAGGGCGGCTACCGGAGGTCGCCCGTGGAGGCGCTGCTGCCCGTGTCGCTGGAGATGCGCGAGGAACAGCGGCGCGCGTCGGTGGCGATGAGCGTGCTGATGGATTCGAGCTGCTCCATGGGCGTGCAGGTGCCGGACGGCCGCACGAAGATGGAGCTGGCCGCGGAGGGTGTCACGGCGGCGCTCACGCTCCTCAACGGGAACGATGAAGCCTCCATCCACATGGTGGATACGGAGCCCCACGAAATCTTCCCGCTGAGCCCCGTGAGCGAAGGCCTGCCCCTGAAGCAGGTGGCGAGCGGCTTCAGCGGCGGGGGTGGCATCTACGTGGGCGTAGCGCTGCGCGCGGCGCGCAAGGAGATCCTCCGCAGCGACAAGCCCACGCGGCACGTGGTGCTGTTCTCCGACGCGGCGGACTCCGAGGAGCCGGGCGACTACCAGGCGACCCTGGCCGCGCTGCGAGAGGCGAACGTGACGGTGTCCGTCATCGGTCTGGGCACCCCGGCGGATCCGGACGCGGAGCTGCTGCGCGAGGTGGCCCGGAGGGGCAACGGCCGCATCTACTTCGCCGAGGACGCGATGAGCCTGCCGCGCATCTTCAGCCAGGAGACGCTCGCGGTGGCGAGGGCCACCTTCGTGGACGAGCCCGCATCGCTGGAGGCCGCGCCGGACCTGCCGCTGCTGGGGCCGCTGCCCACGCAGGGCCTGCCGCAGGTGGGCGGCTACAACCTCACGTACCTGAAGCCCCGGGCGAACGTGGCGCTGCGCACGCTGGACACCAACGCCGCGCCGGTGCTGGCGCTGTGGACGCATGGCGCGGGGCGCGTGGTGGCCCTCACCGCGGAGGTGGACGGGAAGTACACGGGCGAGCTGCGCGAGTGGGGCGCGCTGCGGGCGACGCTGGAGGCGGTGGTGCGCTGGTCGATGGGGAGCGCCACGCCGAAGGAAGAGGCGGTGGTGCGCTCGGAGCGCCAGGGCAACCTGCTGCGCGTGACGTTGGACCTGCCGCCGGGCGAGCCGATGCCGGGAGCCCTGCCCACGGCGGTGCTGCTGTCGGGCGACGGGCGCGCTGGGGTGGAGAAGCCGCTGCACTGGGAGGACGAGGACCGGCTGGTGGCCGAGTACCCCCTGTCCGGCAGTGGCACCTGGCACCCGGTGGTGAAGTGGGGAGGCCGCGTGTTGAGGGCGCCGCCCGTGGCGCTGCCGTACGCGCCGGAGTTCGAACCGGGCAGCGCGAAGGAGGGCCTGAAGCTCCTGCGCGCGCTGGCGGTGGTGGGAGGTGGACAGGAGCGTCTGTCGATGACGGGCCTGTTCGCGGAAGCGCCGGAGTCCGAAGGACGCGTACCGTTGGCGCCGTGGCTGGTGGCGTTCGCGCTGGCGGTGCTGTTGTCGGAAGTGGCCGTGCGCCGCTTCCTCTCCGCGCCCCGGGTGCGAACGGCCCGAGCGCGGCCCGCGAAGGAGTCCAGCGCGCGCGGCCCCGTGGCGGCCCCGCGCACGGAGCCTTCCGCGACGACGGCGTCCGGGAAGAAGCCTCAAGCCCCGGAGGAATCACCTCCGCCGCCAGCACCCGAGCCTCCGAAGCCTCCTGCCGGCGTGGACTCCGCACTGGAGGCCGCGCGGGCACGGGCCCGCCGTCGGACGGGACGCTGAGCGGAAGGCAGTGTCCCTGAACCGCCTTGCTCCATCCGCCGGACACCGGGCCCGGGCTTGTCGTCCGGGCGGCGGTCGCCCCAAGGGGCCTCAGAATCCGAAGCCCATCATGGTGACGGGAACATGGGGCCCGCGTGACGACTACCGAGGCGCGAGTGAATGGCCCGTGGGGTCGAAGAGGCCCATCGCCCGCATCAGCGCCAGTCGCGAGAGTCGCACGTTGAGCGACTCGGCCACGGCCGAAAGCTGGGCGCTCGCGAGCGTCGCGTTGACGTCCGTCACCTGGAGATACGTCGTGACCCCGGCGTCGAAGTTCTGCTTCGCCAGCCTCGCGCTCTCCCATGAGAGCTTCACCCGCTCCTCGGCCGTCCCGAGGTTGACCTCCGCGCTCTCCAGCTCGCTGCGCGCCTTGCGCACCTCATCGCGAATCTGCTCCTCGAGGCCGCGCAGATTGGCGTTCGCCTCGGCGATCTTCCCGGAGGACTCGCGCAGTTTGGCCTCGCGCAGCCCGCCGTCGAACAGGTTCCACGACAGGGCCAGCCCCACCGTCCAGGTGGAGGCCTGTCCGGTGAGCCCGGCGGTGTTCGTCGTGGAGGCGTTGCCGTTGGCGTACAGGTTGGGCAGGTACTCGAAGAGGACCTGCCGACGGCCGCCGCGTGCGACGTCCACGTTGAGCCGCGCGGCCGCTGCGTCCGGGCGCTGGTCGAGCGCGGTCTTCTCCGCGACCGCCGCGTCATCCGCCTCGGGAGGGACCGCGACCGCGTTGCCCTGGGGCGCCGCCACGTCGAAGTCCACCGGCCGCGCGAGCAGTGCGGCCAGGGCGCTCCTCGCGGTGGCGTAGGCATTGCGGCTGCGCACCACCTCCTGCTCCGCCTGCTTGCGGTCCAGCGTCGCCCGCAGGACGGCCAGCTTCTCCGCGTCGCCGGCCTCGAAGCGCGCCTGGGCGTCGCGCTCGAAACCCTGGCGGACCTCCAGCAATTGCTCCTGCACCGCCATGGCCTCCCGCAGGCTCGCGGCGCCGAGGTAGGCCTGCGCCACCGCGAACAGGATCTCCCGGCGCGTGTTCTCCGCGGTCAGCGCCGCGGTCTTCTCCCCCAGGTAGGCCGTCTGGATGGCGGGCCACAGCGTGGGCACGATCAGCGCCTGCCGCGCGGAGAGCTGGCCGGAGAGCTGATCCCGTTTCTGCAGGGTGATGGGGTCGGGGGCACCGGGGAGCGCGAACGTCAGCTCGCTCGGATTCCGGGTGTATGCGCCGCTCGCGGTGACGGTGGGGAGGTAGCCCGACCAGGCCTTGTTGCCCAGCTCCCGGGACTGCTGGAGCCGGGCGCGCGCGGCGTCCAGGCTGGGGCTCTGCTTCTCCGCGAGGGCGATGGCCTCCTCCAGGGTGAGCAACGGGAACGCAGCCACCGAAGTCCCGGTGCTGGAGGACGGCACCGGCAGGTCGGAGACACCGGGAGCCGCGTTCCTCACGGGCGTGTCGGTGGCGGCGGGAGTGCCGGTGACGCTGGGGGCCTGCGACAGCAGGACGCTGGAGAGAAGAGCACGGATGAACATGGTGGCGACCGGAGTGGAAACGGTGGGGAGGAAGAGGACACACGGAGGGCATGACGGGCCCCGAAGGGACCGTGGCGATGACCTCCGTGATGGGTCGGGAGCGGGTTGCCGTCAGCGCGGCGAGGGCGCCTGCTTCGTCGTCATCAAGGCCCCTCTTCCACGAGGCGGGGGTTCACCACGCCAGAGGCCACCGGGACGTCCACCTCCTCATGCGCGTCGCCCTTGCGGCGGCTGAAGCGCGCGGAGAGCCCGTCCAGCAGCGAGTAGACGACGGGCACCACCACCAGCGTCAGCACGGTGGAGGTGATGAGGCCACCGATGATGACGAGCGCCATGGGCACGCGCGTCTCCGCGCCATCCCCCTTGGCGAGCGCCACCGGAATCATGCCGGCCACCATGGCGATGGTCGTCATGAGGATGGGGCGCAGGCGCACCGGCGCGGCCTCCAGCAGCGCGTCCCGTGCACTCCTGCCGGCATCCCGCAGTTGCTGGGTGAAATCGACGAGCAGGATGCCGTTCTTCACCACCAGGCCCATCAGCATGATGACGCCGATGAGGGCAATCATCGACAGGGCGTTGCCCGACAGCAGCAGCGCACCGATGGCACCGATGAGCGCGAAGGGCAGCGAGAGCATGATGGTGAAGGGGTGGATGTAGCTGCCGAACTGCGCCGCGAGGATCATGTAGAGCAGCAGGATGCCCAGCCCCAGCGCGGTGCCGAAGGCGACGGCCGTCTTGCCCATCTCCTTCGCGTTGCCGGCGAAGCTGCCCACCACGCCCTTGGGCAGGTCCTGCTGGGCCTGCGCCGTGAGGAAGCTCATGCCTTCGCCCAACGTGTAGCCGGGCGCCAGATTGGCGAGCAGGGTGATCTGCCGCTTCTGGTTCTGGCGGTCGATCTGCACAGGACCCTCGGAGGGGGTGATGTTCGCCACGTTGCGCAGCTCCACCAACTGGCCGCCCGTGGTGCGCACGGTGAGCTGCCCCAGCGCCGTCTCGGAGGCGAGCGTGGCGTCGGGCAGGCGCAGCTTCACGTCGTAGGTCTCGCCGCCCTCGCGGTAGGTCATGAACTCGTCGCGGCCCAGGTAGGAGCGCAGGGCCATGCCCACCTGCGCGGCAGGCACGCCCAGCTTCGCGGCGCGCTCGCGGTCGATGCGCACGTCGTACTGCGGCTTGCCGCTGCGGAACGTCGTGTCGATGTCGGTGAAGCCCGGGTTGGACTTCATCACGGCGAGCATCTTCTCGTTGGCGGCGACGACCTGGGACCAGTCCGTGCCGCGCAGCACGTACTGCACCTGCTGGGTACGGCCGCCACCACCGACACCGGAGGCGTCCTGCACGGAGAGCATCACGCCGGGACTCTGGGGCAACGCGCTCCGCAGGCGCACCTTGAAGGCCTCCTGGTCGAAGGGGCGCTCCTTGCGCGGCACCAGGTTCACCAGCACCTCGCCCTTGTGCACCTCCTCCAGCGTGCCGCCGCCCGCCGTGATGAAGGTCTCCTTCACGCCCTCCAGGGTGCGCACCTGCGTGGCCACGCTGGCCAGCTCCCGCTCGGTGTCATCCAGGGTGGAGCCCACCGGCAGCTCCAGCGTCACGCGCACCGCGCCGTTGTCGGAAGGGGGGATGAAGGTGAACTTGAGGAAGCGGGCCATGCCCAGCGTCAGCACCAGCACGCCCACGGCCACCGCCACGGCCAGGCCCCGCCGGTTGAGCACGCCCCCGAGGATGCGGCGGTAGCCGTTCTCCATGCCCACGAGCATGCGCTCGATGGCGGCGCTCACGCGGTTCTTCGGGCCGCCATGGCCGTGGGCCTTCAGCAGGCGGCTGGAGAGCATGGGCGTGAGCGTCATCGACACCGCGTAGGAGATGAGCACCGCCACGGCCACCGTGACGCCGAACTGGTAGAAGAACTGGCCAATCGTCCCCTCCATGAAGGCCACGGGGATGAACACGGCCACGATGGCGAGCGTCACCGCGAGCACCGCGATGACAATCTGCCGCGTGCCCTCCAGCGCCGCCTGCATGGGCGTCTTCCCCTCCTCCAGGTGGCGGACGATGTTCTCGATGACCACGATGGCGTCGTCGATGAGCAGGCCGATGGAGAGCGTCAGCGCCAGCATGGTGATGATGTTGAAGGTGAAGCCCAGGAGCGCCATCACCGCGAAGGTGCCGATGACGCTCACCGGCAGCGCGATGGCGGCGACGAACGTGGAGCGCAGGTCGCGCAGGAACAGGAGCACGATGACGACGGAGAGCACGCCGCCGATGAGCATGTCCTCCTGCACGGCGTGGATGGAGGCGCGGATGGTCGTGGAGTTGTCGCTGATGGTGCTGACCGTCACGCCCTCGGGCAGCTCCGCGTTGAGCTCCGCGAGGGACTCCTTCACGTTCTCGGCGACCTGCACCGTGTTGGCGCCCGACTGCTTGCGCACGACGAGCGCGATGGCGGCGCCCGTGTCCGAGCGGGCCACGCCGCGAGCCTCCTGCGCGCCGTCCACCACCGCCGCCACGTCCCGCACGCGCACCGTCGTGCCGTTGGGGCTGGCGACGATGATGTCGCCAATCTCCCCCACGCTGCGCGCCTCGGCCGTCAGGCGCACGATGCGCTCACGGCCTCCCTGTGTAGCGCGCCCGCCGGGCAGGTCCACGCTCTGCGACTGGAGCGCCTGGCTCACGTCGCCAATGGCCAGGCCGTAGCCGCGCAGCCGCTGCGGATCCACCACCAGCTGGATCTCCCGCTTGCGACCGCCCACCACGCTGATGCTGCCCACGCCCGGCTGGCTCTGGAGGGACGGCTTCACCACGTCCTCGGCCACGCGCGTCAGCTCGTCCACGGGCAGGGCGCCCGACAGGGACAGCGTGAGGATGGGCGCCGCGCCGATGTCGAACTTCTCCACGACGGGTGTCTCGATGTCATCCGGCAGTGAGCGCAGCGTCGCCTGCACGCGGTCGCGCACGTCCTGGGCCGCCACGTTCACGTCGGTGCCCAGCTTGAAGCTGATGGTCACCTGACTGACGTTCTCCAGGTTGATGGAGTTGAGCTCATCCACGCCGCTGACGGTGTTGAGCGCCTCCTCCAGCGGGTCGGTGACGTTCTTCTCGATGGACTCGGGGTCCGCGCCCGGCAGCAGCGTGGTGACGGTGACGACCGGGATGTCGACGTTGGGGTACTGGTCCACGCCGATGCGCGGGTAGGCGAAGAGGCCGAAGACGACGACCGCCGCCATCAGCATGACGGTGAAGACGGAGTGTTTGATGAAGGTCTGGAGCATGGCTGGCGTGCGTCGGGAAAGGGGAGGGAAGGAAGGGGGCCGGGCTACTGGACGACCTGGAGCGAGGTGCCGTCCTGGAGCGGCAAGCTGGCGTCCGCCACGACGCGCTCCGCGGGACCCAGGCCGTGCACCACGCGCACGAAGCCGGGCAGCACGCGCTCCACCTTGACGTCACGGCGCTGCGCCTTGCCGTCCTGCACCACCCAGACGAAGCCCTGCTGGCCGCGCGCGTTGACGGCCTGCGTGGGCAGGAAGAGGCCCGCATGTTCCGGCGCGCCGTCGGTGGCCGCCGCGTTGGAGAAGTCCAGCTCCACGAGGGCGCCCGCGCGCAGCCGCGCTCCGTCCTCCTTCGCCGGCAGCACGTCCGCGAGCACCTCCACGGTGCGCGTCTGCTCGTCGATGGTGGCGCCCAGGCTCCGCACCCGTGCCTCGAAGGGCGCGCCGGAGGGGTTGAGCGTGCCCTTGATGACGGTGCCCACCTTCACGCGGTCCACGAAGGACTCGGGCACCGGCGCGCGCACCTCCAGGGCCTGCGTGTTGACGAGCACGAAGACGGCCGTGCCCGCGGACACGTAGTCGCCCTCGTTGAGTTTGCGCACGGTGATGACCCCCTCGAAGGGGGCCGTGAGGGTGGCGTCGCGCAGCACCTCCTGCGCGCTGTCGAGGATCGCGGCCGCCTGCTGGGCCTGGGCCTGGGCCTGGCGGTAGCCCACCTCCGCCTTGTCGAGCGAGGCGCGCGGGAGGCTGCCCGACTGCGCGAGGACCCGGGCCCGCTCCACTTCCGACGTCGCGCCATCCAGCGCCGCGTCGGCCGACGCCTTGGAGGCCTTCGCCTGGTTGGCGGCGATGCGCGCGTTGCTGGTGTCCAGCTGCGCCAGCGCCTGGCCGCGCTTCACCGTGTCGCCCACGTTCACGTTGACGCGCGTGAGGGTGCCGGACGCCTGCGCGCTCAGCGTCGCCACCTGCTTGGAGCGCACGCTGCCGGTGGCCTGCAGGACGCTCGCCTCCAGTTGCGTGGCCGGCGTGACGGCCCGCACGCCCACCGGCTTCTGGACGACCTGCGCGGCGGAGGCCTTTGGGACGATGGCCTTGTCACCGCCGCCGCACCCCGTCGCCACCACCGCCACCGCGACCGCTGCTGCCTTCAAGAACACCTTCATGGCTTCGTTCCTCGTTGTGGGGCCGGGGGCTGCATGGGAATCCGGCACCGAATGACTGAATTGGTATTTTGGTCAGTCCCGGACATGCGAATACGCTCATCCCCGGGGGCGGGGTGGAGCCCGCCTTGGGTGATTCAGCT
>NZ_RAWI01000320.1 GCF_003612125.1 Corallococcus praedator | reverse complement strand
CTCATGTCTGGGGGGCCGGGGCGGGGGACGACCGTCGGCGGCGGAACTGTGGCCCGGCTCCTCAGGGGTGGGCAACGGAGAATTCCAGGCGCTTCATTCCTCCGGAGTCGGAGTCTCTTCCTGGGCGTCCGCGCCCGTCCGCGCCTGGATGAAGGCCCGGATGTGGGTCACGAGCACATCCCGCCGGTGGGCCAGGAATCCAGGCGCGTCGCTCCGACGCAGGGCAGCCAGGGCTTCGGGCGACAGCGCATGGCTGGGGAATACGGCGGGAGGCGGGGCCCCGGTGCGCACCAGGCCCAGCAGCGTCATGCCCGGCGCGAGCACGGGGTGGAAGAGCTGGTTGGCCAGGGTGAGCAGCAGGGAGTCTCCCAGCCCGGGGGCCGTGGCCAGGCCCGGAGGGGACGTGGGGAACAGCGGCAGGAACGCGACCGCGCCCTGCGTCTCCAGCAGCGGGCCGGGCTCCAGGACGGCGCCGGTGAGCAGGTGCCGGGGACGCAGCGCCAAGAGCGCGTTGGCCTCCACCCGGTCCGCCACCGACGCGAGCCCCGCCATGCCGGGTTGCGAATAGCGCTCCCACCCGCGCGGGGACGGCGGGCCCACGCGCTCGAGCAGCGCGCGCACGGTGGCGTCCGCATCGTCGGTGAGCAGGGCCAGGCTCGCTCGCGCCTCATCGTCGGGAAACGAACGCTCGGTGTCGAAGAGGGCGCGCTGCCACAGCCAGTGGGACAGCCGCTCGCGCACGGCGGCCGGTGGTCGCGGGTGCAGGTGGAAGAAGCGGCACAGCAGGGGCAGCACGTCCGGCCGCGGCAGGAGGCTCAGGTGGGCAATGGCCGCGTCATGGCGGAGGAAATCGAAAGCATGACTGACCGCGCGCGCTGTCTGTCCTAATGCCTGCGTCCAGTCATCCTCCGCGCCAAACTCCTCACGAAAGTCCCGCGTGAAGTCCCTGCCGCTCACCGCGAGCAGCAGCGAAAGCAGCGCTTCATCCTCCAACCGACCGAAATCACGGGTGGCCAGGTGTTCTCCCAGGGCCTCCAGGCTCTGGCAGGATGCGTCGGGTTGCCAGGGAGGAGTGGGTGCCATGGGACTTCCTGCGTAGCGGAGACTTGAGAACACTCACATCGTTCGGGGGTCGCAATGCTCACTTCACGCCTTGACGATGCGAGGAATTTCTTTAAAGAATGCACGCACGTCCTCTTCTTCTTGGAAGATGGCGTATGTACCGGGCCTCGCGTTCCCCAACCGCGGAACCGGTGCGTGACGTCCCAGTTGAGCCCCGCGCGCCGCGTTCCCCCTCTCGGCGCGCGGTGGCCCCTGGGACTTCCGGCCTCCGCCTTCCTCTCAAGTACGTTCGAGGATTTGCGTGTCCACCTCTGGTTTCGTCCTGCCCGTCTCGCTGGCCCTGCGACTGCTGACCTCCGCGGCGCCCGCTTCCCAGTCCCCCGCCGCCGCGCCCCATGCGCCCCAGGTTCCGGGGGTGTCCTCCCCCGCGCCCGCGAAGCCCTCCGCATCGCCTGCCATCGCTGGCGGCAAGGGCCTGAGCGCCGCGCGGCAGGCCACGGCGGGACGGCTGATGGAGCCCGCGCTCAAGGAAGGCCATGCGTACGCGCGGCTGGCGGAGTTGACGGACGGCGTGGGCCCGCGCCTGTCGGGCTCCGAGTCCGCGGAGGCCGCGGTGCAGTGGGCCCTGCGCTCCTTCAAGGCGGATGGGGTGAAGGCGTGGAAGGAGCCGGTGAAGGTGCCGCGCTGGGTGCGCGGCGAGGAGCACGGTGAAATCGTCGCCTCCGAGCGCACCCGGGGCTTGCCGCTGTCGCTGCTGGCGTTGGGGGGCAGCGCGCCCACGCCGCCGGAGGGGCTCACCGCGGAGGTGGTGGAGGTGGGCTCGCTGGAGGAGCTGACGGCGCTGGGGGAGAGGGCGCGCGGGAAGATCGTCTTCTTCAACCACGCCATGGCGGAGGCGGCGGACTACGGCCGCTTCGCCGGGCTGAGGAGCCGGGGGCCGGCGGCGGCCGCGAAGCAGGGCGCGGTGGCCGCGCTGGTGCGCTCGCTGTCCACGGCGTCGCTGCGCACGCCGCACACGGGCGCCACGCGCTTCGACGAGGGCGACACGCGGCTGCCCGCGGCGGCGGTGTCGGTGGAGGACGCGCACACGCTGCACCGGATGCTCCAGGGCGGGGCGGTGAAGGTGCGTCTGGTGTTGGGGTGCTCGGAGCTGCCGGAGGCGGATTCGTCCAACGTGGTGGCGGAGATCCGGGGCCGGGAGAAGCCGGACGAGGTGGTGCTCCTGGGCGCGCACCTGGACTCGTGGGACGTGGGCACGGGCGCGCACGACGACGGCGCGGGCGTGGTGATGGTGATGGAGGCGGCGCGCCTCATCGCGAAGCTGCCCCAGGCGCCCCGGCGCACGGTGCGCGTGGTGCTGTTCATGAACGAGGAGAACGGCCTTCGCGGAGGCCGTGCGTACGCGCAGGCCCATGCGAAGGAATTGCCCAAGCACGTGGCCGCGCTGGAGATGGACTCGGGCGGTGGCCGGCCGCTGGGCGTCAGCCTGCACGCGGGCCCGGGCGGGGAGGACCTCCTGCGTCCGTGGCTTGCGCCGCTGGAAGGCGTGGACGCGGCCACGTTCATGGTGGGCCACGCGACGGGCGCGGACCTGAGCCCCATGGAGCCCGCGCACGTGCCCTTCGTGGGCGTGCGGGTGGACAGCAGCCGCTACTTCGACGTGCACCACTCCATGGCGGACACGCTGGACAAGGTGGATCCCCAGGAGCTGGCGCGCAGCACCGCCGCGGTGACGTGGGTGGCGTACGCGCTGGCGGAGGAGCCGGGCGTGCTCGCGCGGCCCACCGCGCCGGAGCCCGACGCTCCGCCCCCGGCGAAGAAGTAGCCGGGCTTTCTGGCTACTCCACCACGGCCTGCCGGGGAGCGCCGCGCCGCAGGGGCATCTCCGGCAGCAGCAGCGTGACGAACAGGGCCGCCAGCGCGACGAAGATGGCGAAGCGGTACACCGCCATCGTCGCGCGGGTGAAGGACTCCTTCAGCGCGCGCTCCAGCTGGTCCACGGTGGACAGCGCGCGGGCCTCGTTCGCATCCAGCTTCGCGTGGGCGCGGGCCTCGGCGGTGCCCTGCAGCACCTGGGAGGCCTGCCGCCGCTCCTCCGCGAAGCCCTGACGCAGCTTCGCCTTCACCTGCTCGGGATGGAACGGGCTGCCCGAGGGTGCGGCCTCGCCGCCCTGGCCTCCACCCAGGACTCCGCCCAGACCTCCGGACGACGAGGCCTGGAGCTCCTGGCGCACGTCCTGGGGCAGCCCCTGCGTGGCCCGCTCCGTGCGCGTCGTCAGCTCCCGGCCCAGCGTGCCCGCGAACACGGTGCCCAGCAGCGCCACGCCCACCGTCATGCCCAGCTGCCGGAAGAACGTGGTCGCGGACGTGGCCACGCCGATGCGCTGGGGCGGCACCGCGTTCTGCACGGCCACGGTGTACAGCGGGATGGACGGGCCCAGGCCCAGGCCCACGAGCACCATCTTCACCGTCACCTCGGCCTGGCTGGAGTCGGGCGTCAGCGTGAAGGCCATGATGGCGAAGCCCACCATCAGGAACAGCAGCGAGCCCACCATCAGCGTCTTGTAGCGCCCCAGCCGCGACACCAGTTGTCCGGACAGCACGTTGCCGGCCACCACGCCCAGGGTCAGCGGCGTGAGCGTCAGCCCGGAGTGCGTCGCCGACAGCCCCACCACGTTCACCATGAACAGCGGCAGGAACGTGACGGACGCGAGGAACACCGCGCCAATGGTGAACACCGCCGCGTTGCCCGCGGAGAACGCGCGCAGGCGGAACAGGGACGGATCCAACAGCGGCTCCTTCGCGCGGCGCTCCCGCCAGATGAAGAGGCCGCCCGCCACCGCCGACAGCGCGAACAACCCGAGGATGGGCGCGGACCCCCACGCGAACCCGCCCGCGCGCGGCGCGGATGCCCCATGCCCCAGGCTGAGCGCGAGCAGCAGGGGCACCACCGCCAGGGCCAGCGCCACCGCGCCCGGGATGTCCAACCGGCCTCCGTGCAGGCCCTCGGGCTTGAGCGGCGGCATGCGCAAGAGGATGAGCGCCAGCGCGAGCGCGCCCACCGGCAGGTTGATGAAGAACACCCAGTGCCAGCCCAGCGCGTCGGTGATGAAGCCGCCGGCCAGCGGGCCAATCACGCTGGACAGGCCGAACACCGCGCCGAACAGACCCTGGTACTTGCCCCGGTCGCGCGGAGGGAACAGGTCCGCCACCACCGCCAGCGACCCGGTGAAGAGCGCCGCGCTGCCCAGGCCCTGCACCGCGCGGCAGAGGATGAGCACGAGCGTGGAGCGGGCCGCGCCGCACAGGAAGCTGCCGGTGAGGAACACGGCGATGCCCGCCACCAGCACCGCGCGCCGCCCCAGCAGGTCCGACAGCTTGCCCCACACCGGCACCATCATCGTGGAGGCCACCAGGTACGCGGTGGTGAGCCACGGGTAGTGCTCCGGCGCGATGCGCAGGTCCACCTGGATGGACGGGCCGGCGGTGGCGACGATGGTCTGGTCCAGCGCGGCCAGCAGCAGGCCCAGGAGCGCCCCCGCCAGCGTGAACGCCTTCTGCGAGCGGCTGAACCGTTCGGAGGCCGGGGCGGCGTCGGCGCGAAGTCCCGGGGCGGTGTCTGCGATGGTGTCTGCCATGTCAGGCGGGCCCACGCCCTCGCGCTGCCCGCGCGAAACCTGGGGACGTCGCAGGGACTTGGCCACGCTCCGGCTGCCCGGCTGCCCTCCTGGCGGCGGGACGGTCAAGTGCCCTCGAGGGCAGGCGTGCGGGTGGCGTCCAGCGGACAAGGGCCATTTCCGGGGCGCCGGGGAGCGGCTCTATCCTCCCGGACCTTTTCCTCTTCGGACGCGCCGGGCCGGTGGTCGTGTCTCCCCAAGGAAGTGACACATGCGGATCCCTGGAGTGCTGGCCTGCGCCGTGGTGCTGTCGGTGGTGACGGGCTGCAGGGAAGACCCGAAACCCTCGCCGGACGCGGGCACGCCGGACGCGGGCGCGCCGGACGCGGGAATCGACGCGGGCTCCCCCGATGACGGCGGCATCCCCGACGCCGGAACCGCCGGGCCCACCCTCTCCGAAACGCCGCGCTGGCAGGTGGCGGGAGACGGCACGAACCCCAGGGAGTGCTTCGGCCGGGGCCTGGCGCTGGGCGACGTCAACGGCGATGGCCGCGTGGACCTGCTCGTGGGGTCCCCGCCCTGCAAGAGCACCGTGACGGACCCTGGCCGCGTGATGGTGTACGCGGGAGCGGCGCAAGACTTCTCGAAGGTGCCCGTCGCCGCGACGATGACGTGGGTGCACCCCAGCCCGCGAACGTCGGGCTACCTGATGGGGCTGTCCACGGGTGACATCGACGGGGATGCCTACGCGGACGTGGTCGTGAAGAGCTACTACGGCGTCAGCGTGTTCAAGGGCGGACCGGACCTGTCCCAGGTGTTCGCCCAGCCGCTGTTCCGCGTGCCGGACTCCTCCGCCACGCGCTTCAGCGCCGCCCTCCTGCGGGACCTGGACGGCGACGGGAAGGATGAACTCCTCGTCACCACCTTCTCCGGAAGCACCACCGTCTACCGTTCAACCCCCGGCGGGGCGGAGGGCGCCTTCACCAACGTGCGCGTGTTCTCCGGGTACCTGACGCCCGCGGGGGACACGGACGGGGACGGCGCCCAGGACCTGTTCGCGAGCCTCGTGGATGAGGAGAATGGCCAGGGGCTCTTCCTGGGCTGCAAGGCGGACAGCACGCGCGCCTGCACCGGGCCCCTCACCACCGCGCCGGTGTGGACGGGCACCGCGGAGTCCTTGAGGACGCTGCCGGACGTGAGCGGGGACGGCCGTCCGGAGCTGTTCGCGTCCCTGCGCGGCAGCCTGCGCCTGCACCTGTCGGATGCGTCGGTCCAGGGGTATGCGTTCTTGCCCACGTGGCAGGTGATGGACGACGCGGCCTTCCCCATCCTGGGGGGCGCCACGTCCGTGGGCTCCATGGCGGAGGGGAGCACCGGCCACGACTTCGTCCTCACCGGGATAGGCCGCGCGTACCTCTTCCGTCCCACGGCCAACGTGTCCGGCTCCCTGGCGCCGGTGTGGGCGTGGCCTCGGGCCAACCGCCTCCTTCCCCAGACGATGCTGGGCTTCGTCAGCCCTGCCGTGGCCAGTCCTGGAGACCTGAACGCGGACGGGTATGACGACCTGGTGCTGGGGCTGCCGCAGGAGCAGGACGGCACCCGCGCCCCGGGCCGGGTGGTGATGTTCGGCGGTGGCGCGGTGCCGGACCTGGAGGAGCCCGCCCCCGCCATGGCCCCCACGAAGGTGTGCAACCTCCCGGTGGATCCGGTGAACGGCAAGCCGGACCTGACGGTGGACCGGGACGTGCTCGCGCGCACGCTGTACGTGGAGCGCCGCACCTTCGCGCAGGACTCGTGCGAGGTGCGTGAGGGCTGCGTGCCGGCGGGAGGCGAGCGGCGCCTCTTGCGCTTCAGCACCTCCATCATGAACATGGGCAGCGCGCCGGTGGTGGTGCCTTCACCGGAGGAGCGGCCGGACCTCTTCGTCTTCGACGAGTGCCACGGGCATGACCACCTGGTGAACTTCGCCGGCTACTCGCTGACCGACGCGTCCGGCACGGAGACCGCGGCGGGGCGCAAGCAGGGCTTCTACCTGGTGGACTTCACCCAGTACTGCGCGGATGGCAGCGCGTTCGCCTGGTACGACCCGGGCACCGGCATCTCCCCTGGCTGGTCGGACGTCTACACCGCGGACACCGCCTGCCAGTGGATGGACGTCACCGACACGCCGGATGGCGATTACACCGTTCGCGTGGGCGTGGATGAGAACCACATCATCGACGAGGCAGACACACTGCCCAATGAGGTCACCGTCAAGGTGCGCCTCTCCGGTGACACGGTGACCGTGCTGCCCTGAGCCGGACGGAAGGGGCCGTGGCGCGCGCACGCTCGCGCGCCACGGCCATTTCCTGTCGCTGCGCCGGGGCATGGGTGCGGGAATACCCTTTGGCCAGACGTCTGGATTTGAGAGCCATTGGGGCGGGGACCTGACCTATGCTGGAGGGGGCCCGTGGGTCTTGCGCGCTGGATGGCCGGCCGCGTCCTGGGCCCCGGGGGCATGACGAATGCGGATGCGAAGCACGCGGGTCTGCGCGGTGATGGTGTTGCTGTCCCTCACGGGCTGCAAGGACGACCCGAAGCCCCAGCCCGATGGGGGCAGCCCGGTGGAGCCCACCCTGTCGGAGACGCCGCGCTGGCAGGTGGAAGGCGACGGCCTGAACCCGAAGGAGTGCTTCGGCCGCACCGTGGCGCTGGGTGACCTCAACGGGGATGGGCGCAAGGACCTGCTGGTGACGTCCGGGCCCTGCTCCAGCACCGAGTCTTCAGGGCGCGTGGCGGTGTACGCGGGAGAGGAGCGCTACTTCTCCCAGGTGCCCATCACCACGACGATGACGTGGGTGCATCCCAGCCCGCGCACCTCCGGCGCCAAGCTCACCGCGACCACCGGCGACATCGACGGGGATGCGTACGCGGACGTGCTCGTGCTCTCCACCTTCGGCGTGAGCGTGTTCAAGGGCGGTCCGGACCTGTCCCAGGTCCTGGCCCAGCCGCTGTTCCGCGTGCCGGATTCCTCCACCCTCCGCTTCAACGGCGCGCACCTGCTGGACGTGGATGGGGACGGGAAGGACGACCTCGTCGTCTCCACCCTCGACGGGCAACTCACCGTGTACCGCTCCACGCCAGGGGCCGCGGAGGGGCCCTTCGCCTCCGTGCGCACGTTGTCCGGCTCCGGCACCCCGAGACCCGCGGGCGACACGGATGGGGACGGCGCGCAGGACCTGGTGGTGACCCATGATGACTTCAAGGCGGAGCTCTTCCTGGGCTGCAAGGCGGACAGCGCGCGTGCGTGCACCGGGCCGCTGACGACGCAGCCGGTGTGGACGGGCAGGGCGGAGAGCTTCCACGCCCTGCCCGACCTGAGCGGCGACGGCCGCCCGGAGGGCTTCATGCTCCTGGATGGCAGCCAGCGCCTGCACCTGTCCGACGCCTCGCTCCAGGGCTATTCCCCCACGCCCGCGTGGCAGGTGATGGACGACGCGGCCTTCTCGCTCTTCGGGCAGATCTACCTCTCGTTCAGCCAGGGCGTCGTCCCCGTGGGCTCCATGGCGGCGGGGAGCACGGGCCATGACTTCGTCGTCACCGCGCTGGGCCGCGTGTACCTCTTCCGCCCCACGGCGAACGTGTCCGGTCCGCTGGAGCCGGTGTGGGCGTGGCCTCGCGCCAACCGGCTCGACCCGCGCACGGCGCTGGGCAACACCTACCTGGGCGCGGCGGCCGCGGGCGACCTGGACGGGGACGGCCATGACGACCTGGTGGTGGGCCTGCCGCCGGACCTGGACGGCTCGCGCTTCCCGGGCCGGGTGGTGGTGTTCGGGGGCGGGGCGGTGCCGGACTCCACGGAGCCCGCGCCCGCGCTGGCGCCCACGAAGGCGTGCAACCTCGCGGTGGATCCGGTGAACGGCAGGCCGGACCTGACGGTGGACCGGGACGTGCTCGCGCGCACGCTGTACGTGGAGCGCCGCACCTTCGCGCAGGACTCGTGCGAGGTGCGCGAAGGCTGCGTGCCGGCGGGCGGCGAGCGGCGCCTGCTGCGCTTCACCACCTCCATCATGAACATGGGCAACGGCCCGCTGGTGGTGCCCTCGCCGGAGGAGCGGCCGGAGCTCTTCGTCTTCGACGAGTGCCACCAGCACCACCACCTGGTGAACTTCGCGGGCTACGACCTGCGCGACGCCTCGGGCACCTCCACCGCGGTGGGCCGCAAGCAGGGCTTCTACATGATTGACTACACCCAGTACTGCGCGGATGGCGTCCCGTACTCCTGGTACGACCCGGGAACGGGCATCTCCCCCGGCTGGTCGGACGTCTACACCTCCGACCTGCCCTGCCAGTGGCTGGACGTCACCGACACGCCGGACGGCGACTACACCGTGCGCGTGGGCGTGGATGAGAACCACATCGTCGTGAACGAGGACGACCGGCTGCCCAACGAGGTCACCGTCAAGGTGCGCCTCGCTGGCGACACGGTGACCGTGCTGCCCTGAGGCGATAAACCCGGGAAACCCGGGGCCTGAACCCCTCCGCGTGAAGGCCGCGTGCAATGGGCGGCCCTCCCGGGCGTAGAGTGCCTGACGCGGCCCGCCCGCCGGGGTTTCCCGGTGCGGTGGGCCGCGCGGCTTCCAGCGCGGTCAAAGGGGTGGTCCAGGTGAATTTCCGGGTCGACGTGTGGGAGGGGGCGCGCATCGCGCTGTCCTCGCTGCGCTCCAACCGGCTGCGCACGGTGCTCACCACGGTGGGCATTGGCGTGGGCGTGTGCACGCTCCTGGCCATCGTGGGCATCATCCAGGGGCTGAACAGTTCGTTCGCGGAGCAGCTGGGGAAGATTGGCTCCAACACCCTGCAGATCTCCAAGTTCCCCTGGGTGATGAACGGGGACTGGTGGGAGTACCGCAACCGCAAGGACCTGACGCTGGACCTGGTGCCCGCCATCCGGGGCGCGTCCGAGCACGTGGTGGCGGTGGCGCCCATGTACTTCGAGAACGCGGAGGTGTCGTTCCAGGAGCGCAAGCTCAACTCCGTGCAGACCATGGGCACCAGCCCCGACTACACCCTGACCTCCTCCGTGGAGATGGCGTCGGGGCGCTTCCTCACCGACGCGGACGTGGACAACCGCTCCGCGGTGGCGGTGATTGGCTCGGAGGTGCAGAAGGTGCTCTTTCCGGGCATCAACCCCGTGGGCCACCGCGTCCTGGTGGACAAGCGGCCCTACCGCATCATCGGCACCATCGTGGAGCGCGGCACGGTGCTGGGGCAGAACGTGGACATGGTGGTGATGCTGCCGTACCCCTCGTTCATGGGGCAGTTCGGCAACAAGCGCTCGCCGCACCTGGTGCTCGCGGTGGACGCGCAGGAGAGCATCCCCGTCGTGCAGGACCGGCTCACGGAGACGCTGCGCCGCGAGCGCAGCACCAAGCCCGGCGCGCCGGACGACTTCGCCATCAACCGGCCGGATCAACTGGCCGGCATCTACAACCAGCTCACCGGCGCGCTCTACGGCGCGGCGACGGGCGTGGGGCTCATCACCCTGCTGGTGGGCGGCATCGGCATCATGAACATCATGCTGGTGTCGGTGCGCGAGCGGACGCGGGAGATTGGCGTCCGGCGGGCGCTGGGCGCGCGCAAGCACACCATCATCATCCAGTTCCTGATGGAGGCGGCCAGCGTGTCCGCGGTGGGCGGCGCGCTGGGCACCGCGGTGGGCATGGGGCTCGCGTGGCTGGTGAACTACCTGACGCCGCTGGCGGCCCGGGTGGATCCGGTGACGGTGGCGGCGGGGGTGGGCTTCTCCGCCGTGGTGGGGTTGCTGTTCGGCATCTGGCCGGCGGCGCGCGCGGCGAACCTGGATCCGGTGGAAGCACTCCGCCACGACTGACGCAGCAAGGAGACACCGGCGATGTGGATGGCATTCTGGGACACGGTGCGGCTGGCGTTCGGCACGTTCCGCTCCAACCCGCTGCGCTCGTTCCTGACGCTGCTGGGCATCGTCATTGGCGTCACCACGGTGGTGGCGATGATGTCGCTCATCGAGGGCCTGAAGAACCAGGTGAACAACCAGCTGTCGGACCTGGGCGCCAACTGCTTCCAGGTGCAGCGGCTGCCCTTCGGCCAGGGAGACCTGTCGGCGGCGCAGCTGGCGCGCCGGCCGCGCTTCACCTACGCGGACCTGGACGCCATCCGCTTGCAGCCCTCCATCGAGGTCGCGGCGGCGGAGGACTCCAAGGGCGGCCAGAAGGCGTCCACGTCGGAGCGGGAGTCGCGCGCCAACGTGAACGTGTGGGCGGGCACGCCGGGGTACTTCCAGACGAACGCGGTGAGCATCGCCACCGGGCGGCCCTTCACGGACGCGGAGACGGTGGACGGGCGGCGGGTGGCGGTGATTGGCGCGGACCTGGCGGACACGCTGTATCCGGGCATGGACCCCCTGGGGCGTGAGTTCCGCATCCTGGGGCGCACCTTCCAGGTGGTGGGCACGCTCAAGCGCC
>NZ_RAWI01000031.1 GCF_003612125.1 Corallococcus praedator | reverse complement strand
CCTCCCCCCGCCCCTCCAGGACGCCGTGCGGCGCCTGCCCCAGGCGGAGCTGCTGGAGGTGGTGATGGACCTGGGGCGGCCACCGGAGGCCCGGCTCGTGGGCCGCGTGGCGCGCCTGTCCGACGTGCTGGTGGACGCGGACGCGCTGCAGGCGGTGCTGTCGCGGGTGGGGGAGCCGGGGGGGGACAACCGCGCCGGCATCGAGCGGACCCTGCACCGCGTGTCGGCGATCCGCAACCGGCAGGGCCGCGTGGTGGGGCTCACGCTGCGCGTGGGCCGCGCCATCGTGGGCACCATCGACATGCTTCGCGACCTGGTGGACTCGGGGAAGAACCTGCTGCTCTTGGGGCGTCCCGGCGTGGGCAAGACGACCAAGCTGCGCGAGGTGGCGCGCGTGCTCGCGGACGCGCTGGGCAAGCGGGTGATGGTGGTGGACACGTCCAACGAGATTGGCGGCGACGGGGATATCCCGCATCCGGGCATCGGGGGTGCGCGGCGCATGCAGGTGAGCCGGCCGGACCGCCAGCACGACGTGATGATCGAGGCGGTGGAGAACCACATGCCGGAGGCCATCGTGGTGGATGAGATTGGCACCTCCGCGGAGGCCACCGCCGCGCGCACCATCGCCGAGCGCGGCGTGCAGCTGGTGGCGACCGCGCACGGCAACACGCTGGAGAACCTGGTGCTGAACCCCACGCTCTCCGACCTCGTGGGCGGCGTGCACACCGTCACCCTGAGCGACGAGGAGGCGCGGCGGCGGCGCACGCAGAAGACGGTGACCGAGCGCAGGGGGACGCCCACCTTCGACATCGTGGTGGAGATGGTGAACCGCGAGGAGGTGCGCGTGCACCGCGACACGGGCGCCGCCGTGGACCGGCTGCTCGCGGGCACGGAGGTCGGGGGCGAGCGCCGCCGCCAGCAGGGGGACACGGTGCTCGTGGAGGCGACGCCCGAGGTCGTGGAGGCCACGCCACCGGGTGGGCACGTGCCCCCGGGCACACCGGCCCTGGGCGCACCCCGGGCCGGGCCCCTTCGCATCGCGGTGCACGCGGTGAGCCGCGAGCTGCTGGAGCGCGTGCTGCGCGACCTGCCCGTGGAGGCCGTCGTGGTGGGACGGCCGGAGAGCGCCGAGCTGGTGCTCACCCCGCGCAGCCGCGCCAACTCTCCGCGCCTGCGCCGGGCCGCCGAGCGCGGGGGCGCGCGCGTGCTGGTCATCAAGCGCAACAGCGCCACCGAGATGCGCCGGGCGCTCCGCTCCGAGCTCAACCTCCTGGACGGCGTGGATCCGGAAGAGGTCCGCGCCGCCGTCGCGGATGCGCAGGACGCCATCCGGCGCGTGCTCGCCGAAGGGCAGCCCGTGCCACTCGCGCCCCGCCCTTCCCGCCTGCGGCGGGTGCAACACACGCTCGTCATCCGCAACCACCTGGAGGCGGTGAGCCTGGGCAGTGAGCCGAAGCGCCACCTGGTCATCTACCCGGCGGGCACTGGCGTGGCGGAGACCTCCGAGCCAGAGCCCACGGACGAGGAGCTTCCGGACGACGAGGAAGCCGGGACCGAGGCGCCCCACGACGAGGAGGAAGGCTCCGAGCCCTGAGGCCCGGGCCGAGGGGCGGAAGGCGGATGTGGCCGAACCGTGGGGGACCGGGGTCATGCCCTGACGAGCCCGCCCGTGAGTGCGCAGCGCGCTGCACACACACGGTGGGGTCATGGTCACCCTTTCCCTTTGGATTCGGGGGGTTGTGAGGGGCACGACCGTTGCTGAGAGACTGGGGCACGGTCCGCCGCGAGGAAGCGTCGGCACCCCACCCATTTCCCGGAGACTTCCATGCGCCGCGCCACCTGCCTTGCCCTCACCGTCCTCGCCACCGCCTGTGGCGACAGCACGCCCACCCAGGGAGAGATCAACGATGCGACGGCGCGCGTGGAGCGCATCGCGGCCTCCACCCATCTGGTGCGCGGTGCGCTGGAAGTGCTGGGCCTGATGCCCGTGTACACGTGCGGCGAGCCCCGGCGCTCGTTCCTGAATCACGCCGTGGAAGGGCTCTCCGCCTCCGTGTCGTGCGCGACGGCCACCGTGACCCCGGTGGATGACGTCACCGACTCGGTGTTGGTGAAGTTCGCGGAGGGCGGCTGTTCCGTGCATGGCCTGCGCTTCACAGGACAAGCGCGACTGGAGTACCAGGGCGGCGAGGACCTGATGGAGATGCACGCGGACCTGCGCGGCATGACCGTGGACGGCCAGCCCCTCCAGGCGAAGGTGGGCTACGGCACCTGCGGCGACGAGGCGCGCCTGTTCGCGGACGTGGAGGGCGACGTGCCGGGCCGCGCGGGCCACACCTTCCGCGTGAACAGCAAGGTGGGCAAGCGCGAGGGCCTGCCCATCATCGGGGGCACGTCGCTCATCTTCGACGGTCCGGGAGAGCTGACCGGCCCGGCGGGCACCGACCGCTTCACCCTCACGGGGCTGGAGTACGAAGTCGGCAACTACCTGCCCAAGGAGGGCACGGCCCTGCTGGAGACCGCGGAAGGGCGCACCCTGAAGATCGCCTTCCAGCCGGTGCTCTGGCGCGTGGGCAAGGCGGAGATCACCGTGGACGACAAGGACCCCGTGACGGTGCCCGTCCTCCGTTGATCCGCCGCCCTGCGTTCTTCCGCGCCAGGGGCCCTGGCGCGGCCCCCTACTCCTGGAAGGACTGGGTGAGCTTCGCGATGGCGCCCGGCAGTCCCCGCACGCGCAGGCGGCTGCCGCTCTCATCGTAGGCCTGGGACACCACCGTGGTGTGTTCGTACACCTCGCTGATGCGCCCCTGCCGCGCGTAGGGAATCACCAGGTCCGCCTCCACCATGGAGGACTCGAAGAAGGCGATGATGTTCTTGCGCAGCATCACCACGTCGTCCGGCTGGTGCGCGGAGAGCATCAGGGCGTCCGGGTGCTTCGCCAGCAGCGCTTCCTTCGCTGGCGCCTCCAGCCGGTCCGCCTTGTTGAAGACCAGCTTGCTCGGCACGGAGTCCGCGCCAATCTCCCGGAGCACCGCGCGGGTGACCTCCAGCTGCGCCGCCCACGTCGGATCCGACGCGTCCACCACGTAGAGCAGCAGGGAGGCCTCCAGCGCCTCGTCCAGCGTGGAGCGGAAGGACGCGACCAGGTCGTGCGGCAGCTTCTGGATGAAGCCCACCGTATCGGAGACGAGGATGCGCGGACGGGTCTCCGGCTGCATCGCGCGCACCGTGGTGTCGAGCGTGGCGAAGAGCTGGTCGGCCACCAGCACCGTGCTGCCCGTCAACGCGCGCATCAGCGAGGACTTGCCCGCGTTCGTGTAGCCCACCAGCGCCACCCGGAGCTGGTCCCTGCGCGCGTAGCGGCGGTGGTCCTGGTCCTTCTGGATGGCCGCAAGGCCCTCACGCAGCTCCGCCAGCCGGTCGCGAATCTTGCGGCGGTCCAGCTCCACCGCCGAGTCACCCGCGCCGCGCCCCTGCTGCCGCTCGCGGCCTCCCGAGGACTCGCGCAGCCGCGGGGCCAGGTAGTTGAGCCGGGCGATCTCCACCTGCATCCGCGCTTCGTGGCTCTTCGCGTGTCGGTGGAAGATGTCGACAATCACGCCCGCGCGGTCCATCACCGTCGCCCCGGTGGCCTTCTCCAGGTTGCGCAGCTGGCCCGGGGACAGCTCGTGGTCCACGACCACCACGGTGGGCCGAGGCTCCGCCTTGTCGTCCTCCTCCGAGGGCGGCGGCAGGGCGTCCTCCTCCGGCTCCGCGTCGTCGGCCTCTTCGTCGACGTCCTCGTCCTCGGGCTCGGACTCGGACCCGGTGCTGGCGGCGGCCTCCCACTTCTCGCGGGCCTTCGACGTCCGGTCCTGCGCTCCGGACGCAATCACGCCCGAGCCTCCGGTCAGGGCGGCCAACTCCTTGAGCTTGCCCGTCCCCAGCACCGTGCCCGTGGCCAGCCGCTCGCGCTTCTGGGACACGGTCGCCACCGTGTCGTACCCCAGCGTGTGCACCAGCCGGCGCAGCTCCGCGAAGTCCGCGGCGTGCTCTTCGTCAGAGACGCCCGGAAGCTGGACACCGACGAGGACGGCGCGCGGACGTTCAGGGAGGGTGGAGATCGCCATGCGGATGCTCGTAACACGTCGGGCCTTCCCGTGACGGGGCGAGTCCGCGCCATCCGACACTCTCCGGGCCCGGGCGATGCCTCGCCTGGATGGGGAGGGGGCAGGAATGCCCGGGGGCAGGCCCTCCGGGCAGGGTAGGCTCCCCGGGTCCTCGCGCCACCCCAAGGCTCCCCTCCCATGACATTCGCTTCGCTCGGCCTGTCGGACGCGCTCACCCGCGCCGTGGCCGAACTCGGATACGACGAACCCACGCCGGTGCAGCGCGCGACCATCCCCGTGGTCCTGCGCGGCGGCGACGTCTGGGCTTCGGCGAAGACCGGCTCTGGGAAGACCGCCGCGTTCCTGCTGCCCCTCCTGGAGGCCCTGCGCGCGCGGCCCGGCGGTTCGGTCCGGCCGGTGCGGGCGTTCATCCTGGTGCCCACGCGGGAGCTGGCCGCCCAGATTGTCGAGTCCGTCCAGCAGTACGGCCGATATCTGAAGAAGCCGCTGAAGACCTGCCTCGCGGTCGGCGGCGTCTCCGCGAACCCGCAGATGATGGCGCTCCGGGGCGGCGCGGACGTCGTCGTGGCCACGCCCGGCCGCGCGCTGGACCTGGCGTCGCAGAACGCGCTCCGGCTGGGCGAGGTGGAGACGCTGGTGCTCGACGAGGCCGACCGGCTGTTCTCCCTGGGCTTCGCCGACGAACTCAACGGCCTGCTCGCGCTGCTGCCCGCGCGCCGCCAGAACCTGCTGTTCTCCGCCACGTTCCCGCCCGCCGTGCGCACGTTCGCGGAGCAGTTGCTGCACGAGCCCACGCGCATCGATGTCGATGACGGGGAGCTGCCCACGACGGAGTTCATCGTCCAGCGGGCCATCCAGGTGGATGCGCCCCGGCGCACGATGCTGCTGCGGCAGTTGCTGGAGACGCACGCGTGGTCGCACGTGCTCACGTTCGTGGCCAGTCGCTACGCGGCGGACCATGTCGCGCTGAAGCTGAACCGCGCCGGCATCGCCGCGACGTCGCTGCATGGGGAACTCAGCCAGGGCGCGCGGACGCAAGCGCTCGCGGACTTCAAGGCGAAGCGCGTGCGCGTGCTCGTCGCCACGGACGTCGCCGCTCGCGGTCTGGACATCGCGCAACTGCCGGCGGTCGTGAACTACGACCTGCCCCGCTCGACCGTGGACTACGTGCACCGCATCGGTCGCACGGGGCGCGCGGGCGACAAGGGCATGGCGATCAGCTTCGTCAGCGCGGACACCGAAGCCCACTTCCGACTCATCGAGAAGCGCCACCAGCTCGACATCGCGCGCGAGCAGGTCCCGGGGTTCGAGCCGACGGAAGAGGCCTCGCTGGCCGTGCCGCCCCTGGATCCGAACGGCGGCGTGAAGGGCCGGCGCAAGAGCAAGAAGGACAAGCTGCGCGAAGCCGCCGCTGCCGCCGCCGCGCGTCCCCCGAAGCGCAAGCCGTAGCGGACTTGCTTCACGGCGCCAGCGACTTCGACGGCGTGAAGCAGCGAGCCCGTGAGCGGATCAGCTCAGGCCCAGAGTTCCTGCTCCAGCGTGTCCAGCAGGGCCAGGGCGACCTCGGGCGTGGGCAGTCCCGCATCCGTGATGAGCCCCGCGTCGAGCGGCGTCGCGACCTCTTCGCGCAGCAGGGCCACCGCGAGCCTTTGTGACTCGCGCAGCGCGTCCCGCTCCTGGGGAGAGAGGCGCGAACGGGCCCACCGGTCGATGTCCCAGGACAGGCCCGCGTGCCGCGTCTCATCCTCGGCGATGCGCACCATGGCTTCGCGCACCCCCGCGTCGCGCGCGTGCAGGGCCTGGTGGTGAGCCACCAGCGCGCCGTACGTCTCCCGCACGCAGCCCTCCACGGCGTTGTCCCGCGCCACCTCCGCCAGCGGACGCATCGGCAGCTCCGCCACGGCGGGCGGCGGCGGTGACGCGCCGAAGCGACGCGCGAGCCTTCCCGTCACGTCGGAATGCAGCACCTCGTCCACGGCGCTCGCGAGCGCCGCGGCCTGGAGGTCCGGCCCCGCGCCGTGCAGGGCCAGCTCCTTGCGCAGCCGCAGGAAGGCATGGATGGACGCCGCCTCCAGGTGCGCGACCTCCGCGAAGTAGCGCCCCATCGCATCCGCGCTGTCACAGTCCCCCGCGACCTGGAGTCCCACCGGCCGCCGCCCCACCGCGCAGGTTCCCGTGCCCTTCTCCAGGACGTGCTGCTCCCGTTCGCGGACCTCACCGGAGGCGGACACCTCCACCACGTGCTGCGTCACCTCGGTGCCCTCGCCACAGAGATACCCCTTCGTCCCCACGACGTTGAAGGTGCCATCCGGGTTCTGCCTCACCGCGCCCCGGTCCAGGTGCTCGCAGCTCACCTTGTAGCCGGCGGCGAACGCCACCAGCGTGGCCTCCTGCGCGGTGTCGATGGTGCCCAGCAACCCCTTGAGCGACTCCAGCGTCGAATACGTCTTCACCTCGTCGCCCCGGGTCGTCGCCAGGAAGTAGTCCGCGCAGAGCTGGAAGCAGCTGTGATGGAAGCCCTCGCCCGGCACCGTGGCGCCCAAGGCCTCCTGACACGCCGGGACGTCCGAGGCCGTCGAGCACGCCTCGCCGAAGGCGGCCTTGCCCTCGAAGGAAGGCGGCTCGTAGTCGCTGTGGAGGAGGCGCAGTTGGAGGTAGTCCTGCTTGGGGGAGATCTTCAGGTCGCTGACCGCGGGCACGTCGTCGTCGCAGGCGATGGGCCCATAGTCCTCCAGGCCCGTGGTGTTGGAGCCGCAGCCCGCCAGCACCAGCGGGGTGGCGAGCGAAGCCCGCAGGGCCCGCGAGAAGAGATGGCGCAGTCGGTGTACTTGCATGGGGTGACTCCTGGAGGCCGGGGTGGCCCGGACACAGGAGCAATGCGGATGCCACCCTGCCCTCACAGGGCGCTCCCGTTGAAAAGCGCCCGCCGCGTGCCTGGAAAACCGAGGAGGGATCAGAAACCTGAGGGCGAAGCCGTTAGCGTGTCCGGAATCCCGCGAGGCCCCTGCCCCGTGGACCTGGACCGGAGGAACACCCCGTGCGTCGTGATGTCGCCGTGCTGCTGGAGAAGGCCCCGTCGCGGCGCCGGGCGCTGTCCGAAGCGGCGTTCGTGTTCCTCGCCGTCCTGGGGCCGACGTCGGCGGGGCCCGCGGGCCGGGTCGTCCTGGCCGTGCTCGCGATCGCACTGCTGGCGTGGGGGCTGGCCCTGCTGCGTCCGTGGGAGGCCCCGCGCGGGGGCGCCTGGCTGGGCATCCTGGGGCTGCTCGTGGCGCTGGGCGGCACGGGCGCGAGCGCCTGGGTGGCCTCCGCCGCGGAGGTGGAGAAGGGCTTCTCGCTGTCCATGGCGCCCCTGTGCATCCGGGCGCTCGGGATGTGCCTGCTGGTGGCGGTGCTGGTGTGGCGCGACGGACAGGGCCCCGCGCAGGTGGGGCTGGCGCGCGAGGGCTGGGCGAAGGAGCTGCTGCTCGGCGTGCCGGTGCTCGTCGGCACCTACGCGGTACACATCGCCGCGTCGGTGCCCATGGCGGCCGTCGCCGTGGCGTTGAAGCTGGCCGGCAAGGAGATGCTGGCGCGCAAGGGCATGGCCACCGCGCTCATGGACACCGGCCTGGGCGTGCCCGCCTTCGCGGCCATCATGGTGCTGGTGACGGGCTTCGAGGAGTTCGTCTTCCGAGCCTTCCTCGTGCCCCGCCTGCGCGTGGTGCTGGGCCGCTGGGTGCCCGCGGTGCTGGTCGCGGCCCTGCTCTTCTGCGTGGGCCACTTCTACGAAGGCATCCTCGCCGTCTTCCAGACCTTCGTGATCGGGGCCTGGTTCGGGTTCGTCTTCTGGTTCCGGGGACGCCTGCTGCCGTTGATTGTCGCGCACGCGGCCTTCAACACCATCAGCTTCGCGCTGGTGATGTGGCTGTCCAGGTCAGGCTTCCTGGACAAGCTGCCGCCACTTTGACGGCAGCCCAAGCCCCGGTGGCTACTCCAGCGTCATGTACTCCGGCTGATACACCGACCGGTTCCTCAACGGCGAAGGCCCGCCGCTGTTCACGCAGTAGCCCGTCGGGTTGTCACAGCCGCCCTCCGGGTTGCCCCAGTACGCCGTGAGGTTCATCCAGGAGAGGGAACCCGTGTACGTGCCGGCCGGCTGCCAGGGGATGGACACCACGTGGTTCCAGGTGTCCCACGCGAGCCCCGCCCCGGTGTCATCAGCCAGGAAGTCGCCGTTGAAGATGGTTTCGTAGATGTGCCGGGCCGCGTCCGGATACAGGCCGTGCGAGCCATTGGCGGAGAAGACCTCCGGATGCCAGCCGGCGAGGAACACGGCCTTGTCACCGAAGGTGAAGAGCTGTCCGTTCGCGTGCTGGCTCAGGTAGACCTGCGCGGGGCGCCCATCGATGAAGCGCACGGTGAGGTGTTCCCAGTCGCCCACGTGGTTGCCGAAGGTGGAGTAGCCACCCACGCAGCCCCAGGGCGAATACCAGCCGATGCACACCCGCTTGCCATTGTTGTACGGGTAGAAATTCCAATACAGCACGTCCGTCACGTTCGTCGGCTGGCCGCCCTGGGTGCGCGGGATGATCTGCGCGTAGACGGGCACCGACGTCTGATTGGGACGCTGACCGTCCAGGAACTGCGGATCCGTGCAGGAGTCACAGCCCAGCGCCTGGTTCGTCACCAGGTGGCCGTTCTCCTCATGGACGTTGGCCAGATGGAACTGGGTGGAGGATGGAAACCAGGCCTCGTCCGGGTGCAGCCACACGCGGGGCGCGAACGCGGCCACCGTCTGCGCGTCCACGGGCAGGCCGCGCAGCTCCGGGTTGGACGTGGCGCTCTTGTTGAGGACCCAGTAGCGGCTGCCGCCCGTGTCGCCGTGGCTGGGACGGGAGACGAAGGTGGACGCGGGCAGGCCGCGGTGGTCGCGCGCCACCGCCTGCCACACGCCGATGTCGTCGTTCGCGCCGGAGCCGCTGTCGTCCCAGACCCAGGCGGGGTTGGCGGGCAGCACGTATTCGCTCCGCACGCAGCGGATGAGGTCCGTGGAGGGCTTGGAGTAGCCCAGCACCGCGACGTGGCCCAGGCAGGTGTAGCCGGCGGGGGCGACGGGCTCCCAGAAGGAGACGTCGTGCGTTCCCCCGGAGCCGGAGTCGCTCCAGGTCCAGGTGTAGTTGGACGGACGCGCCAGCAGGTCGCCCTCGCCGCGCACCAGGAACGTCGTCGCGGGGGCCTGTCCCCGGTTGGACATGGCGACGTCGCCCAGCGAGAAGAAGCCGGGGGACTGGGAGAGGTCGGGGCGCCAGACGGAGATGTCGTTCGTCGCGCCGGTACCGTGATCGTCATAGACCCAGGTGAACCGGCTCGTGGCCTTGACCTCCAGTGCCTTCGGTTGACGCAGCGCCACCGTGTCCGCGCTCAACGTGAACTCCGCGCTCTGACCCGCCAGCGCGGTCGCCGCGACCAGCTTGTAGCTGCCCGGAGACAGCGTGACGGCCAGCCGCGAGTTCGTGCCGCCCCCGCCGTTGTTGTCCTGCGCGAGGAGGGTGCCGTTCGCATCCAGCAGGTACAGCCACGCATCCGCCGACGACGTCAGCGTGAAGGTCACCGGGCCGCCGGACGTCTGCGAGTCCAGCAGGAACACCCGGTTGCCCGGACTGGAGGGACTCTGTCCGCCCGAGCCCAGCCACGCGCCGTAGACGGTGTTGGCCCGGGCCGTGTTCGCCAGGAGTGAAGTCGTGGCGAACACGACCAGGGGGAGGAATTGCCGGAGGAGCATGGAGACCTGGGGGAAAGGGGAACCCAGGACCATAGCCGGCCCCGATTCCAGCGCTCACGCCCGCGCGGTCGAACACGTCCGCGCCAGCTCCCGCACCAGCCGCTGGGCCACTTCCGGCGACGGCAGCCCGGAACGGCGGGCCACGTGCTCTGGCATGAGGCTGTCCGCGGCGTCGCGTTCCAACGCGAGCCAGGCCTCATGCCGGGCCGCTTCAACCCGCGCGCGTGCATCCTCGGGCAGCCGCGCCTGCGCCCAGGCATCGATGTCCCAGGACAGCTCCGAGTGACGCAGCTCGTCCGGCGCGATGGCCGCCAGCGTTTCGCGCACCGTCGCATCCTCCGCGCACCGCGCCTGCCACCCCGCCAGCAACGCGCCGAAGGTCTCCCGCACGCAGCCCTCCACCGCGTTCTCGATGGCCAGCGCCTCCAGCGACCGGTCCCCGAACGGCGCCACCTTCACCTCCGGCATCGCGGCCCCGTGACGCACCGCCAGGGCCTCCATCGCGCGCGCATGCCGCACCTCCTCTCCCGCGGAACGACGCGCGGCCCGCACCAGCCGCTCCGGCGCACCGTGCGCGGCCAGCTCGTCCGCGAGCCGCTCGAACGCGGGAACGGACGCGGCCTCCAGGTGCGCCATCCTCGCGAAGAGCGCTCCCAGCGCCGGCACCCGCCCCTCCACCGCGCCCTCGCCGCACAGGCCTTCCGGCCGCCGGCCCTCGCACAGGAACGTCACCTGACAGCGCACCTCGTCGGGCTCGGGAAGTGATTCGGCGGAACGCGTGAACTCACAGGGCGCGCCGCCCATCACCCGGGCGCACAGCTCCTCGCAGGAGGTGTCCGCCGTGGCCACGCCCCCATCCGCCAACGTGAGGGAGGCAAGCGAGAACGTCTCCGGGTGGGACTCCGAGTCGCATCCCCACGTCGAGGAACACCCCACCCCCAGCGTGGTGACGGGCGCGAGCAGCCACAGGCGGGAGAAGGCACGGCGCAGCTTCCGGCGGGACATGGAGACACCCTCTTCAATCACAGACCCGCCGGCCCACGGGCCCACACAGCCTGCCACGACGCGCCGCATCCCGGACAGCCCACCCTCCAACAGGCGAGCAGATGACAAACATGTAATTTTCAAGTTTTACATGAATAACCGCTTTATCAGCAACTCATTCACGGGAAGCGAGAAAACCCTGTCGTCACATCGTCCCCGTTGTTTCCCCCATCCCCTGGAGCGAGATGCGAAAGCGATTCCTGACCCTCACGTTGTTGACGCTGGTGGGCACCAGCGCCCTGGCGGAGGACCGTATGAACCCGGCGGACCTGCGCCGTGTCACCAAGGCGCGTGAGTCCCTGGTCCCCGCCGTCGCGAAGGAGTTCGGGCCCAAGGCCCGGTTCGTCCACCTCTTCGGGCAGGGCCCGGGAATGCTGGCGGGCGTCGTCGCGGAGATTCCGTCGCAGCCGCTGGGCACGGACGAGCTGCCGCTGCTGGCCATCGTCCGGTACGACGAGTCCACCGGCGCGGTGCGCGTGGTGGACCGCGAGTTCAAGTACCGCGAAGCCCGCACGGTGGGCCCGGAGGTGGCGCTGCTGGAGGGTGACGGCACCCTGCGCATGCGCGACGCCAACGGCCGGGACCGGGTGCTCGCGCGAGGCGTGGGCGGGGACCTGTTCCCCACCGCGAAGGCGGACGCGCTGGTGGCCACGCTCCTGATGAGCAGCGAGGGGCCGCATGAGACCGCCGTGGGCATCATCGACCTCCAGGGCCGCGTGAAGGTCCTGGCGGACGGCCCCGGCGTGGACGCGACGCCCAGCATCTCTCCGGATGGCAAGACCGTGGTGTTCGTGTCCGGCCGGACCAGCGTGGCGTCGTTCTACGTGACGAACGTGGAGGGCGCGCAGGCCCGGCAGCTCACCAACGTCGGGCTGGAGAACTGGATGCTGTTCGGCGGCCCGCCCAAGGAGTTCGTGCCCCCGCCCGTCTCCACCCACCACATGGAGTGGGTGAACGAGGACGTGCTTCGCTACAACGCTGGCGGCGGCGCGTTCTGGAAGCTCAACGTGCGCACGGGCCACGCGGCCGCGGACGTGGGAGGTGCCCCGTGAAGACCCTGACCCTGGCGCTGGCCTTCGTGCTGCTGGCCTTCCCGGCGGTGTCCTCCGCCCAGACGATGTTCCGCTTTCCCGCCTCCCAGCTCGCGGACCAGTGTGGCAACGGCGGCTGCGTGGTGAGCGCGTACAAGGACTACGGCGGCCGCGACTACGCCTGCGGCGGCGTGCGCTACAGCGGCCACACGGGCATCGACTACGCCCTGGTCGGCGGCTTCAGCAAGATGGACTACGGCGTCTGGGCCATGAACGCCGCCCGGGGCTACGTCGAGGCGTCCGTGGATGGCTATTTCGACCGGTGCAACTACTGGGACCAGGCCAACCCCTACGCCGCCTGCGGCCTCTACACGGCCAACTACATCATCATGCGGCACCCGGACAACACGCAGACCAAGTACTGGCACCTGAAGGCATACACCCAGCAGTTCGCGCGCGGCACGACCCTGGCCTGCGGAAACTGGATCGCCCGGGTGGGTTCGTCCGGCGCCTCCACCGGCCCGCACCTGCACTTCGAGTACTGGGTCCCCGGCTACGGCACGGATGATCCGTACGCGGGCTCCTGCGGCACGCCCTACACGCGCTGGACCGCGCAGGGCGCCTACCGGGGCCTCCCCGGCATCACCTGCCAGTAATCCCCCACCACCATCCCCTCGGTAGGCCCTTCCGGGCCCAGCGGGTATACAGTGTATACCCGCTGGGCCTGACAGGAGGAGCACCGCATGGGCGACCGATGGCTGCTGCGTGGGGCGGAGATCATCACCTGCGACCCCGAACAGGAGGACCTGCCGCGAGGTGACGTCCTGGTGGAGGACGGGCGCATCGTCGCGATGGGTCCCCAACTGCACGCCGGGGACTGTCGCGTCGTGGACCTGCGCGGGAAGCTGCTCCTGCCGGGCCTCATCGATGCGCACCGGCACACGTGGCAGACGCCGCTGCGCGCCCTGGGAGCGGACTGGACGGTGATGGACTATCTGGCGGCGGTGCGCGTGAAGCTGTCGCCCGCGTTCCAGCCGGAAGACCTGCATGCCGCCAACCTGGCCGGGGCCCTGGAGGCCCTGGACGCGGGCATCACCACGCTCGTGGACTATTCGCACTGCGTGGAGTCACCCGCGCACGCGGACGCCGCGCTCACGGCGCTCGAGGACTCCGGCATCCGGGCCCTCTTCGCCTACGGCTACGCGGCGGGTCCCCAGCAGGGCACCGCGCTGCCGACCTCCGCGAGCCGGCTCCAGGACGCCCGGCGCCTGCGCTCCACCCGGCTGGCCTCCGACAGCGGGCTTGTCCGCATGGGCATCGCGCTGACGGAGATGCAGGTTCCCTGGGAGCAGAGCCGGGCGGAGGTCCTCTCCGCGCGCGAGCTGGGCGTCCCCATCACCGCCCACTGTTCCGCGTGGCCCGTGTCAGGCCCGAGCGAAGTGCAGCGGATGGCGGCCGAAGGCCTGCTCGGTCCGGACGTGCTCTTCGTCCATTGCACATGGAGCTCCGACGAGGACCTGCGGCGCATCGCCGACAGCGGCGGCGGCGTCGCGGTGACGCCGGAGACGGAGCTGCAGATGGGCATGGGCTTTCCCGTCACCGGACGCGCATTGCGCGCGGGGGTGCGGACGACGCTCGGGTGCGACGTCGTCTCCAGCAACGGCGGGGACCTGTTCACCGCGATGCGGCTGGCCCTCCAGGTGGAACGGGGCAGGGCCCATGAGAAGGACGGGCTGTCCCGGGTCCTCGCGCTCAAGGCCGCGCGCATGCTGCCGATGGTGACGCTCGACGCCGCGGAGGCCCTGGGGCTGGGACGCGTCACGGGCTCGCTGCGTCCGGGCAAGGACGCGGACCTCATCGTCCTCGCCGCCGACGCGCTGAACCTGACGCCGCTCAACCGCCCGCGCGACGCGGTGGTGCTCCAGGCGCATGCGGGCAACGTCGAATCGGTGATGGTGCGCGGACGGTGGGCCAAGCTCCAGGGCGACCTGGTGGACGTGGACCTCGCGACGGTCCGGCGCCGCGTCATCGAGGCCCGCGACGCGGTGCTCGCCCGCGTGGGAGGACCGGACACACTCCTGGGCGAACGGGCGGACCTCTCCGCGCACTGGGACATGGGAAGCGCGGGCGTCACAAAGGACGCGTGACGCGAAGCGAGCTTCAGCGCTGGCGACGTGGGGGACGCTTCCGCGCGGGGACCTGCCGTGCGTCGATGCGCCGCTGGATGCCCTCCAGCATGAAGCCGAGGCTGGCCTCGAACTCACGCCCCACGTCGGTGGCCCGCATGTGCGGCACGCCGTGGGCGAGCCCCGGGTAGTCCCTGGCGGGGAGCGCCTGGGCCGCCGCGAAGAACCGCTCGAACGGCGGGGGCGTCCCAGGGGGACCCACGTCCCATGGCTCCTGCCGGCGGATGGCTCCGGCCAGCCAGGAGAAGAACGTGTTGTGCAGTGCCGCCGCCTCCTTCCAGGGAATGCCGGCGGCGTGCAGCTTGAGCACCGTCCGGTCAAGGATGACGAGCGCGGTGTGGACGACGGGGCCCTGCTCCAGCAAGAGCTCCATCAGCCCCCGGTGCGCCAGCCCCACGGCGCGCAGGCGGCCCGCGAGCCGCCGGAGCCACGCCACTGGCTCCAGCCGCTCCTCCGGCAACACCAGGGTCTGGAGGATGGCCTCGGCGCACAGGAGCACGAGCGCGTCCCGGTTCGCGACGTGCTTGTACACGGCCATGGGCGTGACCCGGAGCCGTTCGGCCAGCGTCCGCATGGAGAGCTGTCGCAGCCCCTGCTCGCGGACGAGCGCGACGGCCATCTCCACCACGGCCTCCCGCGACAGCCGCGGCCGAGGCCCACGCACTGCTCGGAGACTGTTCGCGCCGGAGGTCATGGGCCGGAGCATAGGGCAGCCGCGCCAGGTCCGGATGTGTCATGAGCCCGCTCAAGCGTGCGACAGCGACTGTGATTTCAAAGCCTGCGCACCCAAGAACTTCCTGCACTCACTGGACTTGCTTGATTTCACTTCCAGTGCGTCAGGCTTTGTGTCAAAGGGCGGCCCGTCTCGCTCCGTGGAGCGGTGGGCCATGCAGGCCCCATCCCGGGGGGCGGACTCAAGAGGGGATACATGTTCACTGAAAACACGCACCGCCTGGGGATGGCGCTGCTCACGACGTTCGGGTTGGGGTCGCTGATGGGCTGTGGCGGCGCGCCGGAGGCGTCCATGCCTTCCGAGCAGACGCCTCCGGGAGAGCTGCGCAACAGCGAGGCCGACCTCTACGTGGCGTCCTCCACCCTCTGGCGGCCGCTGAGCATCCCCGTGTGTTGGGAGAACCCGGCCGCCGGCAACGCCACCCAGCGGCAGTGGGTGCGCGACGCGGTGACACGCACGTGGGAGGCGAACTCGAGCGCGCGCTTCTACGGCTGGGGGACGTGTTCCACCTCCTCCAGCGGCGTGCGCATCAACATCAGCGACGTGGGCCCGCACGTGAAGGCGCTGGGCAAGGGTCTCAACGGCATGGCCCAGGGCATGGTGCTGAACTTCACGTTCGCCAACTGGAGCCCGTCGTGCGCCAGCAGCCTCAAGTACTGCATCGACGCCATCGCGGTGCATGAGTTTGGCCACGCGCTGGGCTACGCCCACGAGCAGAACCGTCCGGACCGGCCCTCCACCTGCACCGAGCCCGCGCAGGGCTCGTCGGGGGACTGGCTCATCGGGCCGTGGGACCTGGGCTCCGTGATGAACTACTGCAACCCGGCCTGGAATGGGGACGGCAACCTCAGCGCCACGGACGTCCAGGGCGCGAAGCTCACCTACGGCATCCCCTGGGAGTCGCTGGGCGGCAGCTTCAACTCCGGCCCGGCGGTGGCGTCCTGGGGCGCGAACCGGCTGGACCTGTTCGGCCGGGGCCTGGACAACCAGCTCTACCAGCAGTCCTGGGCGGGCGCGGGCTGGAGCGGCTGGGCCCTCCACGGGGGCACCATCACCTCCGACCCGGCGGCGGTGAGCTGGGGTCCGAACCGCATCGACGTGTTCGCGCGCGGCACGGACAACTCCATGCTCCACAAGGCGTGGGATGGCACCGGCTGGAGCCTCTGGTATTCGCAGGGCGGCGTCTTCAAATCCGGCCCGGCCGTGGCGTCGTGGGGCGCGAACCGGTTGGACGTGTTCGGCCAGGGCCAGGACAACCAGCTCTATCACCAGGCCTGGACGGGCTCGGGCTGGACGGCGTGGAACGTGATTCCGGGCGTCGTGACGTCGGATCCAGCCGCGGTGAGCTGGGGCCCGAACCGCATCGACCTGTTCGCCAGGGGCTCCGACAACACCCTCCTTCACAAGGCCTGGGATGGCGCCGGCTGGAGCCCCTGGTACTCGCTGGGCGGCAGCTTCACCTCCGCTCCGGCGGCGGTCTCGCGCGGCGTCAACCAGTTGGAGGTGTTCGGCCGGGGCACGGACAACGCCCTCTGGGTGAACGCGTGGACGGGCTCCAGTTGGAGCGGCTGGCAGTGGCTGGGCGGTGAGATGACCTCCGCGCCCGACGTCGCGAGCTGGGGCGCCGGCCGGATGGATGTCTTCTATCGCGGCACCGACAACACGATGCGGCACTCCTGGTACATCAACGGCTGGTAGTCCCCACGCGGCCCCGCCCCGGGCTCAGGCCTTGGGCGGGCGCTGTTCGGAGCGGCGCCGGAGCCAGTTGCGCAGGAAGGCCTTCACCTCCGGGTGCTGCGATTGCTTGAAGTGCTCCGGCGGGCCGTACTCGACCACCTGTCCCTCGTGCATCAGGGCCAGGTTGTCGGCGGTGCCGAAGGCGGACGCCACGTCCGGGGTAATCACCAGCGACGTGGCGCCCAGTTGCTGCTTGCCCGTGGTGATGATCTCGTTGACGGCCGCCGTGGTCAGCGGATCCAGACCGGCCGTGGGGTCGTCGTAGAGCAGGATCTTCGGCTGGAGGATGGTCGCGCGCGCGAAGCCCACGCGCTTCTGCATGCCGCCGGACAGCTCTCCCGGAAAGCGCGTGGCCGCGTGCGACAGGCCCACCTTCTCCAGCGTCTGGTTCACCGTCTTCGTGATTTCCGACTCGACCATGCCGGTGCGCTCGCGCAGCGGGAACGCCACGTTGTCGAAGACGTTGAGCGAGTCGAAGAGCGCGTTGGCCTGGAAGAGGATGCCCAGCTTGCGGCGCATGTGGTTGAGCGACAGCTCGTTCATCCGCGCCACCTCCTCCCCCTCCACCAGCACCACGCCCTTGTCGGGCCGCATCAGGCCCATGATGTGCTTCATCAGCACCGTCTTGCCTGAACCGGACACCCCCATCAGCACGCAGGTCGTGCCCTCCGGCACCACCAGGTTCACGCCCCGGAGCGCCGGCTGGCCGCCGAAGGACTTGTGGAGGTCCTTCACCTCGAGGGTCAGCTTCGGCGTCGACTCACGGCTCGCGTCACTCATCGCCCCGGAACCCTAGTGCGCGGCCCCGTGACACGCGAGCGCTGCCTGCCGGCTACCCGGAGCTCGCCAGCCCCTCCGGCAGCGCCAGTTCGAAGCGCGTGCCCTCCCCCGGCTTCGAGCTCACCTCCAGCGTGCCCCCGTGGGCCTCGGCGATGCGCCGGGCGAGGAACAGGCCGATGCCCAGCCCCGTGGAGCCGGGCCCCCGCGCGAAGCGCTCGAAGAGGGTGGGCAGTTTTTCGGGCGGGATTCCCGGTCCTTCGTCGATGACCGAGATGCGCGCCCACGTCCCCTCCTGCCGCTGCTGCGTACTCACGTCGAGGACCACGGGAAGCCCCTGCGGCGAGTGCTTCAGCGCGTTGGCCACCAGGTTCTCCAGCGCCTGGCGCAGGCGTTCGGGGTCCGCGATCAGCACCTTCTCTTCCGGGCCCCGGTAGTGCACCGGATGCTCGGGCGTGTTCGCGGTGGCCGCCAGTTCGCGCGCCAGCCCGGCCACGTCCACCGGCTGGGGACGCAGGGTGAAGAGGCCCTGGTCCAGGCGCCCCACGTCCAGCAGGTCCCGGATGAGCCGGGTGAGGGAGCGCAGCGACGACGCCGCGCCATCCGCGTCCCGCAGGTCCTCCAGGTCCTGGTTGCGCCGGGCCCGCCGTTGGATGAGCTGGATGCGGGCCTGGAGCGGCAGCAGGTAGTTGGCCATGTCGTGGGCCAGCACGGTGACGAGCTCCTCCGCCGCCGCCCGGCGGGCCTGCTTCACGGCCAGGTTCGTCAGCTCCCGCGTCAGCTCCACCCGGTGGGCCACCATGCCCGCCCAGCGCGCCACCGCCTGGAGGAAGCGCAGGTCGCGGTCGGTGAAGAAGTCGTTCCGGGCGGACGCCACGCCCACCACGCCCCGGATCTCCATGCCGATGGGCAGGGGCACCAGCAGGGAGGAGCGGACCCCCAGCCGGTGCTTGATGCCGGGAAGCTCCTCCGGGTCCTCCTCCTGACGGCCCGTCATGAAGGGCTCGCCCGTTTCGTACACCTGCACGGCGCGGCCCCCGTTGGCCAGCTGCAACCGGTCCAGGCCCAGCGCCTTCTGCAGACGCGACATGGGCGTGTCGCTGGTGCCGAACGCGACCAGGCTCTGGGTGCTCGGCTCCAGGAGGAAGACGTCCACCTTTTCGGCGTGGGTCAGCTCCGAGATGATCTGCCCTACCGTGTTCAGCGTGGGCTGGAGTTCCGCCGCGGGGAGGGCCAGCAGGCGCTCCAGCGCTTGCAGCCGTGCATCCGTCGTCTCGGGGCCTTTCAGGGGTTCACTCACAGGATGATGGTGGGGATCCCTTCCCGCTGAAGCTACCCGTGCAGCCGTCCCGCCCCCTGGACTCTGGGCGACCAGGCGGCCTTCGCACGGGCCCTGCCCCATGGCCAGATGTCTGTAATAGCGCTCCAGGAGCCACGCGGCCTCGGCGTCACGCAGGGGCCACAGGCTGGCCACCACGGCGCGCGCACCGGCTTCGAAGAAGGCCCGCGCCAGGGGGCATGAGCCGGGGCTACGAGCACCTGGACATCTTCTACACGAGCGGCGTGAACAACGAAATGCGGTTCCCTGTGTACATCAACGGATGGGGGGGGAGCGCCTTTACGCGGTCCCGCGAGTCCCCTCATCGATAGGTACTGGTCCGTCACCAATAGTAACCGCCGGCGGATAGCACGAGGAATCGCATTGATGACCTTGTATTCAACACTTGACCCTACTGACCTCCGTGCCCTCTTCAGAACAACCGACCGCCAAGTCATCAACGAACTTGTGCTCCCTCTCGCATGCAGTCCAGGTGCAGAGAAGCTCTCGTCGTGGCGCGACATCGCGAGATTGAGCGACACTCCACCACCGTCCCTCATCTTGGGCTTGCTCTACGGGGCGGCACGCCCATGGAGATAGTAAGCGGGCGATGCCGGTGTAGGATGGCAGCTCATGGACGCCCAGGATCCTCCGCTTATCCTACCCGGCCTCAAGAACTTACTGTCGGCCTCGGCCAAACAGTGCCGAGCGTGCATTCGTCAAGTCGAGTTCTCAGCCGAAATTCAAGGGGTCGAAGCAACCCTCCATGCGCACTACATCGACTTCGATGGAGACGGTGAGCCCAAGATTCGTGTGCTGGCCTCGGTGTTGATGCGCCATATCGTCAAATACGCACTTTCATCCCGAGTCAGACACCAACTCAAATCCATTTCATCAGACCCTGACGACCTGTCAGCACTGGAATGGCGCGAAGCACGGCGTTTATTCACGCAGAAAAAGACAGCGGGAGACCCAGGCGAGCTTTTGCTCTACCTACTGCTCGAAAGCCTTTTCGAGGCTCCTCAACTTGTCTGCAAGATGGAACTCAAGACAAATGAAAACGACGAAGTCAAGGGGTGCTATGGGAGCCATGCCAGGTGGGGCAATGCCTCCGACTGCTTGGTCGTCTATCTAGGGGAATCAAAGCTCCACGGAGAAATCGCTGGAGGACTGAGCAGCGCATTTACAAGCATTAAAGACTTCCACGACGAGAATCGTAGAAAAAACGAACTCATGCTCGTCACATCTCACTTCAAGCACATCAACGAGAGATTTCGCGAAGAAATCAGCAAATTCATTGACGACGCAGATCCCGCCAACCGACGATGTCGGATAGTCCATGCCTGTCTTATTGGTTGGGACTGGGGCAAATATCGAGAGATGTCTACAGACCGCCGAGCTTTCGCCAAGAACTTTGAGTCGCTCTACAAGCAATACCTCCCAAACATCGCACAGATGATCAAAAACAGATTTTCAAAATTCGAATACGCCCACCTAAATTTTGAATTTCTACTTCTGCCATTCCAAAGCGTTCAGGAATTTCGTGATTATTTCCACAAGGAACTCAGAGGCGAAAGCTAACCTCAGATCACGCGCAACCAAAGGCCTCGCTCATTGAACCCCGAAGACACTGCTCGATATCTCAGTCTTTTAGACCAACTTCGGAGGCGAGAAGTATACGCGAGACTTCCTGCCCCTCTCTCATCAGCAGATGCGGCATTAACCTCGTCAGAGCGGCGCTTCGTCATACTCATCTCATCTCGCCTTGCACTTGGCGTAGACTTTGAGGACGCATCGGAACGTGAACGATTCCGCCGATATGCGTACGAGGCAGTAACAAAGATCGTCACTGACAACGGAGGCATCGGAGAACAACTCGCAGCCGACGTTGTTCTAGCACGGCTTGGCCACTTCCCCGCCAGACCCCTGCTTCAAGAGGTCCACGGGAGAGTCTCAGGGGAAAGAACTTTCTCCACCTTAACCATCGAGACACTTGTCCGCGAGCAAGAGAACACCGTAGCACCAATTGCCATATCAATCGGCAATGAGGTCACCGAAGTTCTCACCGATTTTCAACACCGCCTGTTCGAGGCGCTCGGCAGCCGGCGCCCAGTAAGCGTTTCCGCTCCTACGTCCGCAGGCAAATCATTCGTCTTATCGCTAGACATTATTCGAGAGTTCGCAACTCGACTAACTACCGGGCACCCAACCTCTATTGTCTATCTAGTCCCAACACGCGCCCTGATTCGACAAGTTCAGGCAGACTTAATTTCACAACTTCGTCGATACAACCTCGACAGTGTCGAGGTCACATCTGCTCCGCTGCCAGTGGACTCGAGTCAGCTCCTCAAAGGAATAGTTTACGTATTGACCCAGGAGCGGTTGATGAGCTTGCTCAACCCAGCCGAACCGGAACCTCGGCCGCGTATTGACGTGCTCTACGTTGACGAGGCACAGGAACTAGAGGACGACGACAGAGGCATGCTACTGCACACAGCAGTGTCGCGCGTCCGGGAGGTATTTCCTCGAGCACTCATTCACTTTGCAAGCCCTCTAGCGGAGAACCCAGGTTTTTTGCTGAGCGAATTCTCATTGGAGCGCGACGGCGAGTTTTTCACAACCGAAGAGTCCCCTGTCTCCCAAACGCTCATCATTCTATCCGAGATTGAACGAATGCCGCAGCAAGTTGGCGTTCGCGTCCTCGGAACACGTGGATTGCTCAATGTTAGCTCAACCACAATCAACAGACGGTTTCGCGGGGTGCGAAACAAAATAGCAGCGGCAGCCCTTACATTTACGGGAGCAGCAGAGACCAGCATCATCTACGCAAACGACGCACACTCAGCAGAAGAGGTCGCCAAAGCAATTGCCGCAGGCCTACCCGAAATTGAGCCTGTCGAAGAGGAGCTTCAAGAACTCATAGACTTCATGCAAAATCATATTCACCGCAGCTACGCACTGATTGAGGTTTTGCGACGAGGGGTCGCCTACCACTATGGCGCGATGCCCCATGTTGTACGAGCGCGCATCGAAGACCTCGTCAGAACAGGAAAGATTCGATTCGTATGTTGCACAAGCACCTTGCTGCAAGGGGTCAACCTTCCAGCCAAGAACCTATTTGTCCAGCAGCCAATGCGCGGGCGCAAAAAACCCATGTCGTCTGGGGATTTCTGGAACCTAGCCGGCAGAGCTGGCCGGCTACGCTACACATTTACGGGCAACGTTTGGTGCCTCGAAAATGAGCAATGGGCAGAAGAGGCAATAAGCGCATCCCGCCTACGCAAAATTCGCTCATCCTTTCGAGAAACACTAACCATCGATGCCAAGTTCCAGAAAATCCTGGACGCAATCAATGACCCCTCACTCCCTTCGGAACACGAGGCAACAAAGCTAGGGGAACAAGCCTTCTCAAAGGTAGTTTCAGAATACTCACTCACAGGCATTTCACTTGCTGACTCCCAGTTCTCCTCGGAAGGCACGCGCAAGCGCCTTCTAGAGCTAGACGTGCGTTGTCGCGACGTAGTCAAAGAAGTAGTTGAAAAGGTAGGCGTGCCTTCAGATCTTCTCAGAAGAAGCGGCACGGTATCGCCTTGGAAGATACGTGATCTATGGCAACTCTTCACCGATGTCGAAGACATCCAGTCGATGTTTCCGCCCGATCCGCGCGCAGTACAAGCCGCCCGAAAAATCCAGGCCCTATTCAAAAGACTTGATGATGTGTTTTTTCGCACCGAGAACGAGAGCTACAAATATTTCGGGGCACTCGCATGTCGCTGGTGTCTGGGGGACTCTCTTCGCGAGCTGATTTCCAATCGAATCACGTATTATAGCATTCCGGATACTCAAACGAACACAGCCATCCGTGACCTGCTGGAGGCCCTCGAACGCGACCTTCACTACAAATACGTGAAGTACTTGCGGGTTTACAACGAAACTCTAGCCGCATTCCTTCAAGCATCAGGGAAAGGAGACCTCGTGGCCTCACTAGTCCCGCTACACTTTTATATTGAATTCGGAGCAAGCGACAAGACTACGCTATCCTTAATTGCGGCAGGATTGTCAAGAATGACCGCGCTTCTGTTAATGAGCGCCACTCGTTGGCCGCGGGCGCTGGATCGAGATGATCTAATGCAGAAAATTCAAGAACTAGACTTAGCTACCCTGCAACTACCTGAACTTTGTCGTCAGGAAATACGCTCTCTTTTTAAGTCGACCTCTCGTGTGCATGCACGATAGTCACAACAATTCAGATCCTCCCACTCTGCTTGTTGGCAACTTCTATCTATTGCTAGCGTTCCTCTTCCAATGCCAGTAGGCAGTCCCAAGAAGGGCGCAGATTAGAGCAGGAAGAAACCACGTCCATCCCAGAGCCGCCGCATTTGACACATCCTGCGCCTGGGAAGGCACGGGGACCAGCGCCGCGTCCCCCATCACCCCGAGCCCCGCCCAGGCCGCGGCGGGCTGACCGTCCTCCCAGGCGTCGCGCTGGGCGGAGCGCAGGGCCTGTGACACGCCCTGCCCCATGGCCAGATGTCTGTAATAGCGCTCCAGGAGCCACGCGGCCTCGGCGTCACGCAGGGGCCACAGGCTGGCCACCACGGCGCGCGCACCGGCTTCGAAGAAGGCCCGCGCCAGGGGGCATGAGCCGGGGCTACGAGCACCTGGACATCTTCTACACGAGCGGCGTGAACAACGAAATGCGGTTCCCTGTGTACATCAACGGATGGGGGGGGAGCGCCTTTACGCGGTCCCGCGAGTCCCCTCATCGATAGGTACTGGTCCGTCACCAATAGTAACCGCCGGCGGATAGCACGAGGAATCGCATTGATGACCTTGTATTCAACACTTGACCCTACTGACCTCCGTGCCCTCTTCAGAACAACCGACCGCCAAGTCATCAACGAACTTGTGCTCCCTCTCGCATGCAGTCCAGGTGCAGAGAAGCTCTCGTCGTGGCGCGACATCGCGAGATTGAGCGACACTCCACCACCGTCCCTCATCTTGGGCTTGCTCTACGGGGCGGCACGCCCATGGAGATAGTAAGCGGGCGATGCCGGTGTAGGATGGCAGCTCATGGACGCCCAGGATCCTCCGCTTATCCTACCCGGCCTCAAGAACTTACTGTCGGCCTCGGCCAAACAGTGCCGAGCGTGCATTCGTCAAGTCGAGTTCTCAGCCGAAATTCAAGGGGTCGAAGCAACCCTCCATGCGCACTACATCGACTTCGATGGAGACGGTGAGCCCAAGATTCGTGTGCTGGCCTCGGTGTTGATGCGCCATATCGTCAAATACGCACTTTCATCCCGAGTCAGACACCAACTCAAATCCATTTCATCAGACCCTGACGACCTGTCAGCACTGGAATGGCGCGAAGCACGGCGTTTATTCACGCAGAAAAAGACAGCGGGAGACCCAGGCGAGCTTTTGCTCTACCTACTGCTCGAAAGCCTTTTCGAGGCTCCTCAACTTGTCTGCAAGATGGAACTCAAGACAAATGAAAACGACGAAGTCAAGGGGTGCGATGGAATCCATGCCAGGTGGGACAATACCTCCGACTGCTTGGTCGTCTATCTAGGGGAATCAAAGCTCCACGGAGAAATCGCTGGAGGACTGAGCAGCGCATTTACAAGCATTAAAGACTTCCACGACGAGAATCGTAGAAAAAACGAACTCATGCTCGTCACATCTCACTTCAAGCACATCAACGAGAGATTTCGCGAAGAAATCAGCAAATTCATTGACGACGCAGATCCCGCCAACCGACGATGTCGGATAGTCCATGCCTGTCTTATTGGTTGGGACTGGGGCAAATATCGAGAGATGTCTACAGACCGCCGAGCTTTCGCCAAGAACTTTGAGTCGCTCTACAAGCAATACCTCCCAAACATCGCACAGATGATCAAAAACAGATTTTCAAAATTCGAATACGCCCACCTAAATTTTGAATTTCTACTTCTGCCATTCCAAAGCGTTCAGGAATTTCGTGATTATTTCCACAAGGAACTCAGAGGCGAAAGCTAACCTCAGATCACGCGCAACCAAAGGCCTCGCTCATTGAACCCCGAAGACACTGCTCGATATCTCAGTCTTTTAGACCAACTTCGGAGGCGAGAAGTATACGCGAGACTTCCTGCCCCTCTCTCATCAGCAGATGCGGCATTAACCTCGTCAGAGCGGCGCTTCGTCATACTCATCTCATCTCGCCTTGCACTTGGCGTAGACTTTGAGGACGCATCGGAACGTGAACGATTCCGCCGATATGCGTACGAGGCAGTAACAAAGATCGTCACTGACAACGGAGGCATCGGAGAACAACTCGCAGCCGACGTTGTTCTAGCACGGCTTGGCCACTTCCCCGCCAGACCCCTGCTTCAAGAGGTCCACGGGAGAGTCTCAGGGGAAAGAACTTTCTCCACCTTAACCATCGAGACACTTGTCCGCGAGCAAGAGAACACCGTAGCACCAATTGCCATATCAATCGGCAATGAGGTCACCGAAGTTCTCACCGATTTTCAACACCGCCTGTTCGAGGCGCTCGGCAGCCGGCGCCCAGTAAGCGTTTCCGCTCCTACGTCCGCAGGCAAATCATTCGTCTTATCGCTAGACATTATTCGAGAGTTCGCAACTCGACTAACTACCGGGCACCCAACCTCTATTGTCTATCTAGTCCCAACACGCGCCCTGATTCGACAAGTTCAGGCAGACTTAATTTCACAACTTCGTCGATACAACCTCGACAGTGTCGAGGTCACATCTGCTCCGCTGCCAGTGGACTCGAGTCAGCTCCTCAAAGGAATAGTTTACGTATTGACCCAGGAGCGGTTGATGAGCTTGCTCAACCCAGCCGAACCGGAACCTCGGCCGCGTATTGACGTGCTCTACGTTGACGAGGCACAGGAACTAGAGGACGACGACAGAGGCATGCTACTGCACACAGCAGTGTCGCGCGTCCGGGAGGTATTTCCTCGAGCACTCATTCACTTTGCAAGCCCTCTAGCGGAGAACCCAGGTTTTTTGCTGAGCGAATTCTCATTGGAGCGCGACGGCGAGTTTTTCACAACCGAAGAGTCCCCTGTCTCCCAAACGCTCATCATTCTATCCGAGATTGAACGAATGCCGCAGCAAGTTGGCGTTCGCGTCCTCGGAACACGTGGATTGCTCAATGTTAGCTCAACCACAATCAACAGACGGTTTCGCGGGGTGCGAAACAAAATAGCAGCGGCAGCCCTTACATTTACGGGAGCAGCAGAGACCAGCATCATCTACGCAAACGACGCACACTCAGCAGAAGAGGTCGCCAAAGCAATTGCCGCAGGCCTACCCGAAATTGAGCCTGTCGAAGAGGAGCTTCAAGAACTCATAGACTTCATGCAAAATCATATTCACCGCAGCTACGCACTGATTGAGGTTTTGCGACGAGGGGTCGCCTACCACTATGGCGCGATGCCCCATGTTGTACGAGCGCGCATCGAAGACCTCGTCAGAACAGGAAAGATTCGATTCGTATGTTGCACAAGCACCTTGCTGCAAGGGGTCAACCTTCCAGCCAAGAACCTATTTGTCCAGCAGCCAATGCGCGGGCGCAAAAAACCCATGTCGTCTGGGGATTTCTGGAACCTAGCCGGCAGAGCTGGCCGGCTACGCTACACATTTACGGGCAACGTTTGGTGCCTCGAAAATGAGCAATGGGCAGAAGAGGCAATAAGCGCATCCCGCCTACGCAAAATTCGCTCATCCTTTCGAGAAACACTAACCATCGATGCCAAGTTCCAGAAAATCCTGGACGCAATCAATGACCCCTCACTCCCTTCGGAACACGAGGCAACAAAGCTAGGGGAACAAGCCTTCTCAAAGGTAGTTTCAGAATACTCACTCACAGGCATTTCACTTGCTGACTCCCAGTTCTCCTCGGAAGGCACGCGCAAGCGCCTTCTAGAGCTAGACGTGCGTTGTCGCGACGTAGTCAAAGAAGTAGTTGAAAAGGTAGGCGTGCCTTCAGATCTTCTCAGAAGAAGCGGCACGGTATCGCCTTGGAAGATACGTGATCTATGGCAACTCTTCACCGATGTCGAAGACATCCAGTCGATGTTTCCGCCCGATCCGCGCGCAGTACAAGCCGCCCGAAAAATCCAGGCCCTATTCAAAAGACTTGATGATGTGTTTTTTCGCACCGAGAACGAGAGCTACAAATATTTCGGGGCACTCGCATGTCGCTGGTGTCTGGGGGACTCTCTTCGCGAGCTGATTTCCAATCGAATCACGTATTATAGCATTCCGGATACTCAAACGAACACAGCCATCCGTGACCTGCTGGAGGCCCTCGAACGCGACCTTCACTACAAATACGTGAAGTACTTGCGGGTTTACAACGAAACTCTAGCCGCATTCCTTCAAGCATCAGGGAAAGGAGACCTCGTGGCCTCACTAGTCCCGCTACACTTTTATATTGAATTCGGAGCAAGCGACAAGACTACGCTATCCTTAATTGCGGCAGGATTGTCAAGAATGACCGCGCTTCTGTTAATGAGCGCCACTCGTTGGCCGCGGGCGCTGGATCGAGATGATCTAATGCAGAAAATTCAAGAACTAGACTTAGCTACCCTGCAACTACCTGAACTTTGTCGTCAGGAAATACGCTCTCTTTTTAAGTCGACCTCTCGTGTGCATGCACGATAGTCACAACAATTCAGATCCTCCCACTCTGCTTGTTGGCAACTTCTATCTATTGCTAGCGTTCCTCTTCCAATGCCAGTAGGCAGTCCCAAGAAGGGCGCAGATTAGAGCAGGAAGAAACCACGTCCATCCCAGAGCCGCCGCATTTGACACATCCTGCGCCTGGGAAGGCACGGGGACCAGCGCCGCGTCCCCCATCACCCCGAGTCCGGCCCAGGCCGCGGCGGGCTGACCGTCCTCCCAGGCGTCGCGCTGGGCGGAGCGCAGGGCCTGTGACACGCCCTGCCCCATGGCCAGATGTCTGTAATAGCGCTCCAGGAGCCACGCGGCCTCGGCGTCACGCAGGGGCCACAGGCTGGCCACCACGGCGCGCGCACCGGCTTCGAAGAAGGCCCGCGCCAGGCTCAGCACCCCTTCCCCCGCGAGCTGCGCGCCGGACGCGCCCTGGCAACTGGAGAGCACCACCAGCGCGTCCCCCAGGCCCAGCTCCGTGATCTCCCGGGGCTGGAGCAGACCGTCCTCCTGCTCCGCGCCCGGGGCCAGCACCAGCGCGGAGCGCTCCGGGGCCTCGACGTCGACGACGGCGTGCGCGGCGACGTGGAGGATGCGCACGTCGTCCAACCGGGACGCCTTCAGGGCCTGCTCGGAGGCGGCGGCCCCCACCAGCAGCCGGGGCTTCACGGCGGTGTCCTCCAGGGACGCCTCCACGGTGTGCCCTTCGCGCCTCGCTTCGGGGAGCGCTCCCAGGTTCGCGGTCTCCCCGAACACGCCGCCCCGCGCGGAGGCCACCACCGTCGGGGCCGCGGCCCGGTCCGGATCCGCCAGGACCAGGGCCTCGCCTCCCGGGGGGCGCACGGCCCGCTCCCGCCAGTGGTGCAGCAGGCTCGCGGAGGGCACCAACGCCAGCTCGTACCGGGAGATCAACGGCGGTCCGTCCGCGCGCTCCCGCAACGCCGCGAAGGCCAGGTCGTGCAGCGGCCCGTCCGGCACCAACAACAGACGCGACACGCTCGAAGGAAGCTCCCGCAGCGCGGGGGCAAGCAACTGCGCATACAGCGCGGCGGCGGCCCCGGCCTCCGAACCGTCGCGCCGCTCGATGAGGCCCGACAGGAGCGCCACCGCGGGACGCAGCCGGGCCCGTTCGGGAAGGCGGTGCGCGCGCGTGCCCTCGCGGGTCACCGCCAGCACCCACGCACCACCCGCTGGCGCGCCCTGGAAGTCCTGGTCCGCGCCCACGAGGAAGACGAGCAGTGCCTCGTCGGTCCCCAGGCGCTGCTCGGTCTGGGTCAGCGACGCGAACCGGACCTCGGCGTGACGGGGTGCGGGCCGCAGCTCGTGCTCCCGTCGCTCCAGCTCCTGGAGTTCTGCCAGCAGTCGCGTGCGCTCGGACTCGGACAGGTCCTTTTCGAGCAGCCGGCGCTGGGTGGTGGACAGGCCGCGCAGCGCGTGGGCCCGCGCCTCCCGACGCTCGGGCGTGTCCTCTCCGGCGGAGAGGGCCCGGGAAGCCGCCAGCGCCTCGAACAACGTCCGGGCGCGCAGCCGCTCACTCACCGCGAAGGCGCGCTCCATCGCTTCGCGGGACGGCAGCGCGGAGGTCTCACCGGCCTCCAGCGTGCGGCCCGCGAGCCGGTGATAGTCATGGGCCCAACTGGAGAACAGCTCCGCCTGGCTGGAGGCGTCCTTCTGCAACTGGCGCAGGACCTCCACCGCGTCCAGCGCGCGCTCCGCCTGTCGCAGCGCCTCCGGCAGGGGCCGCGTGCGGAAGGCCACCATCGAGCGCGCCCGCCACGCGGAGGCGAGGTAGCGCGGATTGTCATGCTCGGCGGCGAGGGCCAGGGCTTCGTCCGCGTCGCGCTCGGCGGCGGCGGCATCCACGCCCGCGAGCCGTTCCGCGCGCGTCCACAGACAGGCGATGCGCCGCTCGGGCAGCCCCGCCTCGCGGGCCAGGTCCAGACAGCGCGTCAGGTGTCCATCCGCCTCGCGCTGCTCCTCCGGGCCGTCGCCCAGCAGCTCCGCCACGAGGCGCAGGGCCATCGCCTCGAAGGCCTTGCTGCCCGCGCGCTTCGCCGCCGCGAGCGCTTCGCGTGCGAGGCGCAGCAGCTCCGGCCGACCTCCCGGTTCGGGCTGCTCCTCATGGCGCTGGAACGCGAGGGTGGCGAAGGCGAGCCGCACCCGCGCCTCCGTGCCCAGGTCGTGGGTGCTGCGCGCGAGCTCCGCGAGCTTCCCATACGCATCCAGCGCCTCGTCGTAATGCCCCAGGTTCGCGCTCACGGTGGCCAGGCCGTTCAGCAACTGCTTCTTCATCCCGTCGCTGCCCCCGGAGAAGACGAGCACCTCCGCGCGCTTGAGGAGGCGATAGGCGCGGCCCAGGTCCTGGCCCAGGTCGGAGAGCTCGGACGCCTCCAGGATGAGCGCTCGCACCTGGAGCTGGGCATCCCCGGAGGCACGGGCCACTTCCCCCACCCGCAGGACCCAGACGTGCGCCTCCTCCGTCTGGCCCAGCAACCCCAGCACGTTGCGCAGGTTGATGCCGGCCATCACCTCCCCCTCCGCGTCCCCCAGCCGCCGGAACGCGAGGGCCGCGCGGCGGTAGGACGCTTCCGCCAGGCGCGGCTCGGAGAGCATCTCCACGTGTCCGAGCACCAGCGTGAGCCAGGGGCGATCCGGATGGCTCGCGATGAGGCCGCCCAGCCTGCGCCGGGCCTCGTCGCGACGGGCGGGGTCCTGGGCCTCGCGGAAGAAACACATCGCCGCGTCCGAACCCTCCGGATGGGCGGCGAAGCCCTCCTCGCACCGGGCGAGCGCGGAGGGCTCTGGAGGTCCGGCGACGGCCACGAGGCCGTGCAGGGTCAGCCCCACCGCGAGGAGGAGCAATCCCAGACGCGGCATGCGCTGTCGCCGGACCCCGGACACGTCAGTTCCCGTAGGCCACCGTGCACCGCAGGGGTTCCCCCGTGGTCGGATTGGGATACCCGCCCAGCGGATCACCGGTCCTGGGAATCTTGCAGAACAAGGGTCGATTTCCGGGAGGCGCCGGCGGGGTCCATCGCTCGAACACCAGACCGCCCAGGGCGAGCGGCTCGGTGTTCGACGGAAAGACGAGCTGGGCCCGAACGCCGGCGGCCGAGGGGGCCCGGGCCGACAGGCGCAGCGGGACACCCTCCGTCACCGGCCCCGTGACCTCCGCGAGCACGGCCCCACTGTCCGACAGGATGCGCAACGTCACCGTCAGCGTGCCGCCCCGGCTCACCCCCACGTCCAGCACGGAGGCCACCACCGTGTCGAGGGCCGCTCCCGTCACCGGCACCGTCGTCATCACCTTCGTGGTGGGCACGGCCTGCGCCATCGCCGTGAAACCCCAGACGAGCGCGGTGACCGCGAGCGCCCGCACCCATCCACCGCCAGCATTGCCTGCCATCATCACATCCCCCTCTGCATTGTCTTGGAATGGACCGCGCGCCGGCCTCGCGCGGACTTACTGCAACCGATTCACGAACGTGCTGCCACGCCGGACACCGCCATCCGGCAACCGCGCTTCCACCTGCCAGAGCACCCTCGCCCCCGAGGGCAGCTCCGTCAGCACCGAGGCGGGTACGGTGTACTCCCGCTGCTCCAGCCGCTCCACGCGGTGGAACACCTTCAGGTCCTCCGACGACACCTGCACGCTCCAGTGCGTCGCCTGGGGCACCCCGCTCCAACGCAACACGAAGCGGTCACGAGGCAGCGCGGTGGCCTCCGGCACCTCGGAGGTGATGGCCTCCGCCGCGCCCCCCCGGATCCGCTCCGGATCCGCCCCCTGCTGCTGCTGCCGCAACACCACGACCGCGCCCACCAGCACCACCCACATCGCCGCCATCGCGGCCCACACAGGACGGCCACTCCAGAAGCGCTTGCCCTGCGCCTTGCGGTCCGTCAGCGACAGCACCTTCGCCGGTGCTTCCGCCTCCGTGGCCGCCCGGGACATCTCCATCGCCAGCCGCCAGGCCTGGGCCCATGCGGGGTCCGCCGCGACGCGCTCGATGACCGCGCGACGCTCATCCGCCGGAAGCTCCTTCATCACGGCGCGCCAGACGAGGTCCGCGTCCACCGGTTCTCCTGACGCCGCGTCCTCGCGCAGCGCCGTGCGCAGCCGCTCCACCCCCGCGTCGTCGATGGAGTCATCCTCGGGGCGGCGTTCGCTCACGGCGTGATTCCCTTCGTGGAGAGACACGCGCGCAGGGCGCTGAGTCCGCGGTAGATGAGGTTTTCGGTGCGCTTGCTCTCCCAGCCCAGCAGCTCCGCTGCTTCCGGAATGGTGTGCCCCTGCAGGTGCAGCGTCACGGCGAGGCGGCGGTCCTGCACCAGCCCCTGGAGGCAGTCGCGCACGGCCCGGGCAATCTGCGCGGCACCGGCGGAACGCTCCGGGTCCCCCGGCGCCACGGGCTGCACGGGCGACTGCTCCACTTCCTCCAGCGCCACCTCCTTGCGTGCGTTCACCCGGCGCAGCTCATCGATGAGCGCCGTGTACGCCACCCGGTACAGGTACGCGGACGAGAGGTCCGCGTGTCCCGGGTCCCGCTTGCGCAGCTCCACCACCCGCATCATCGCCACCTGCACCAGGTCGTCCCGCCGGTCCGCGAGGGACGGAGGGCAGACGCGGGCGAGGGCCTTCTCCAGGTCGCGCCGCAGCGTTTCGAGCCCGGCGTCCGGCGAGGCCCCCGCGGAGTGGCCGTGTCGCAGCTCCAAGATGCATCCCCTCCGGGAAAGGGTGCCGATGGTCGTTGAAAGCCTCATCGGCGGCAAGGCGGAGTCGGGCAAACCGGGCAAATCCCCGAGTCGGTGCTCGGAGACGAACACCCGCTACGGAAGGTTCGCGTCCCAGGCGATCAACCGCACATCGCCGCCCGTCGTGAGGCGCACGGCGGTGATGACGAAGCGGCCACCCACATAGGTGGACGTGAGCGCCGTCCCGTCCAGGATGTCGCCCGCGATTTCCTGCCCGGTGCGGTGCACCTGGCTGTTCGCGTCCACGTCCCAGGTGAACACGCGCAGGTTGCCGCCCGAGTCGCGCACCGACGTCACCAGGTGCTGGCCCACCACCCGCGCGGCCTGCACGTCCAGGACACCGCTGGCGTCCTCGTCGTCACGGCGCACGAGCTGTCCGGCCGTGGTGAGGTCGAAGGAGATGTTGCGCAGCACGCCCGTGGGCAGCCGGGCGCTGACCACCACCAGGTCCCGCACGTTGGTGAAGGAGAGGCTGCTGATGGCCACGTCCGCCACGTCGCCCCCCAGGTAGGTGCCGCGCTTGGAGACGAGGCCCGTGGAGCCGATCTCCCAGGCCGTGACGCTCAGCTTGCCGGCCGGGGTGCGCACCGCGGTGACGACGCCCTTGAAGCTGCTGCCCGTGTCCCCCGCGACGCGGCCATTGGCGACGGCCGCGAGCGAGACGTGGGTGGCATCCTCACCGAAGCCGTTGCCCCGGCGGGTGATGGTGTCCAGGCTGGAGGAGGTCTCCCAGGTGCTGACCTTCAAGCGGCCCGCCGCGTCGCGGACGGCGCTCACCACGCCCAGGCTCCCGCCCGGCATGGACGCGAGCGCCATCTGGCTGGAGATGGCATCCCCGCCCGCCTCCGCCTGCCGGGTGAAGCTGCCGCCGAGTGACACGCGCCACGCGGTGAGCTTCAGCTTGCCGTCACCATCCCGCGCGGCCGTCACCACGTCGCGGCCCAGGCCGGGGTTCGCGATGGAGACGTAGGTGGAGGCGTCGGTGGTGGTGGTGCCGTGGAGCTTCGTGAAGGTGCCGTCCCCCGCGAGCCGCCAGGAGCCCAGCGCGAGCCGCCCGGAGACGTCGCGCGTGGCGGTCACCACCGTGTCGCCCGAGGACGTCATCGCCACCTCCATCGCCGCATCCCCGGTGATGGAGCCCCGGCGCAGCAGCGGATCCGGGTGGATGGCGGAGGGGAACTGGTTCAGCGCTTCAGCGCGCAGCGGAACGAAGTCGAGCGAGGAGTCGTACGCCACCGACCCGTTCTTCTGCCACGCCTGGGAGAAAGGCAGCGGCAGGGATTCCCCCATCGTCGTCTCGCTGAGCATGGGCTTCAGGTGCACGTGCAGGTGCGGACCCGACGAAGCGCCGGAGCTGCCCACGCGGCCGATGAACTGCCCGCGCTTCACGAAGGCCCGCTGCGCGGTGGGGACCATCACCTCGCGGGGAAGGTCGCCCACGCGGTCCTCCGCGTCCGCCACGTAGGTGTCATTGAAGGGGCACAGCGCCTCCGGGATGCTGCCCGGCTGCATGTGCGCGTAGAGGATGATCTTCCCGTCGTTCGTGCGGATGTTCAGGTGGTTGCCCGAGCGCGGGATCCTGAGCGGATCCGAGGTGCGGCCCGGGTGGGGCACGTCGTCACCGCCGTGCACGGCGGGCTTGAGGCCCTCCGGGGCGTTGCGCCAGCAGGTCACCACCTCACCGTCCGCGATGGCGGAGACGGGCAGCCCGTAGATGACCCAGTCGGAGTTCTTGGGGTTCACGGCGTAGTCCGCGAAGGGAATCTTCACGCGGGTGAACCGGCTGGTGGTGTCATCGAAGCGCACGGCATTGAGGTCCCGGTTCTCCGTGCCGTCATGGTCGCTGGAGATCCACCAGTGGCTGCCCTCCGGGAGGTCCGCGCTGCTGCCGGGAAAGGCATAGGTCTGCGCGGAGGCACCGACGCTGACGGTGGCGACGGCCACGGCGGTGAGCCGGGCGGCGGAACGAAGGCGGGAGGGCATGGGTGCGGCTCCTGGGACGGGGGCGCTGGTTTCGCGCCTGCCCCCTCCCAACGAAATGGCCCCTTTTTTCTCCTCACTCCCTCCCGGAGAAAAGCCTCAGACCATGCCGCCGTTGGCGCGCAGCACCTGGCCGTTGATCCACCCGCCGTCAGGGCCGACGAGGAAGGCCACCGACGCGGCGATGTCCTCCGGGGTGCCCAGGCGCTCCAGCGGGTTCATCTTCGCCATGCGGTCCACGACGTCCCGCGACTTGCCGTCGAGGAACAGGTCGGTGGCGGTGGGGCCGGGGGCGACGGCGTTGACGGTGATGGAGCGGCCGCGCAGCTCCTTGGAGAGGATGGCCGTCATCGTCTCCACGGCGGCCTTGGTGGCGGCGTAGACGCCGTAGGTTTCCAGCTTCAGCCCCACGACGCTGGTGGAGAAGCTGACGATGCGGCCCCCGTCGCGCAGGCGGCGCGCGGCTTCGCGCAGGCCGTTGAAGGTGCCCTTCAAGTTGATGGCGATCTGCCGGTCGAACAGCGCGTCGTCGCTGTCCGCGAAGCGCTTGAGCATCATCACGCCCGCGTTGTTCACCAGCACGTCCACGCCGCCGAACACGGTCTCCGCCGAGTCGAACATCCGGGCGACGGCTGTCGGGTCGGACACATCCGCCTGGGCACTGAGGGCGCGGCCCCCGGCCGCCTCAATCTTGCGCACCAGCGCTTCGGCGGAGTCCTTGCTGCCCGCGTAGTTGACGATGACGTTGAAGCCGTCCCGGGCGAGCCGCTCCGCCACGGCGGCCCCGATGCCGCGCGAGGCGCCGGTCACGATGGCGGTCTTCTTGGTGCTCTGGGGGTTCTGGGTCTGGGCGGTCATGGTCTCTCTCCGGGGTCGCTGCTGCGTGGATGAGAGGAAGATGCGCCTTTCCCCCGTACGGATAATCAGGCACGGTTCGTCATCACTGTTCGACAGGGCGGACAATGGACCGGTTCGATGCACTGAGGGTCTTCACCCGCATCGTGGAGCGCAGGAGCTTCACGCAGGCGGCCCAGGACCTGGGGCTTCCCCGGTCGTCGGTGACGGACGCGGTGAAGCAGTTGGAGGAGCGGCTGGGCGTGCGCCTGCTCCAGCGCACGACGCGGCATGTGAGCCCCACGCTGGACGGCGAGGCGTACTACCAGCGCTGCGTGTCGCTGCTGGCGGACCTGGAGGAAGCGGACGCGGCGTTCGCGGGGGCGCAGCCGAAGGGGCTGTTGCGCGTGGACGTGCACGGGACGCTGGCGCGCAGGTTCGTGCTGCCCCGGCTGCCGGAGTTCCTGGAGCGCTACCCGGGCATCGAGCTGTACATGAGCGAGGGGGACCGGCTGGTGGATCTGGTCCGGGAGGGCATCGACTGCGTGCTGCGCGTGGGGGACCTCCACGACAGCGACATGGTGGCCCGGAGGGTCGCGATGCTGGAGGAGGTGACGTGCGCGTCACCGGCGTATCTGGCGCGGCATGGCGTGCCGGAGAGCCTTGAAGCGCTCCAGCAGGGACACCGGATGGTGGGGTTCCGTTCCTCCGCGACGGGGAGCCTGTTGCCGCTGGAGTTCACCGTGGGCGGTGAGGTGCGCCACGTGGTGCTTCCCGCCACGGTGTCGGTGAACGGTGCGGAGAGTCTGGTGGCCTCCGCGCGGCTGGGCTTCGGGCTGATGCAGGCCCCGCGCTACCACCTGGAGGAGGACTTCGCGAAAGGCACGCTGGTGCCGGTGCTGACCGCGCATCCGCCCACGCCGACGCCGGTGTCGCTGCTCTACCCGCGCAGCCGGCAGCTCTCGCCTCGCGTGCGCGTGTTCATCGACTGGCTGGCGCGCGGGTTCGCGGCACCGGCAGGGGACGACTCGGGGCGCGCTTGAGACAGGGCGCGCCCCGGAGGCTTCAGCGCAGCTTCATGCCCTTGGGACGGGCCAGGAGCCGGTCCACGTAGGCGTCAATCTTCGGACGGCCCGACGTGGAGCCGAACATGCGCTGCCAGATGAACATCGAGCCGATCATCACGTCGGCCGCGGTGAACCAGTCGCCGAACAGGTAGGGCCCGTCGCCCAGCTCGTTCTCGATGGCGTTCAGGGCCCCCTCGAAGTCCGTCCAGCCGCGCGAGGGCGCCGTCGGGGCCTTCATCAGGAAGTCGCCCATCGAGGGCTCCAACTGGGACGTCGAGTACACCATCAGGGACAGGTAGCGGCCGCGCTCCGGCGCATCCAGCTTCGGCGCGAGTTTCGCCTGGGGATACTTGTCGGCCAGGTACAGACAGATGGCCGCGCCCTCGAACACGCGGGTCGCTCCGTCCACCAACGCGGGCAGCTTGCCGGCCGGGTTGATCTTCAGGAACTCCGGCGCCTTGTGCTCGCCCTTCTCGAAGCTGATGGGGACGATCTCGTACTCGGCACCGCACTCATCGAGCATCCACTTGGCGATCACCGCGCGACTCTTCGGATTGAAATAGAGCTTCATCCAGGCACCTCCGGAAGGGACGAACGTCGGGCCTCCACCTAGCAGAACGTCGCGGGGAACGGGTCCATTCGTTCCCCGCACGGTCCTTCAGGGAACAGCCTTCGTCGCGGGCGCCGTCGCCGCGGGCCCCAGCGTCTTGAGTGCCTCCACCGCGCTCGGCATGTTCGGCTCCAGCTCCAGCGCCTTGCGGTAGTTCACCCGGGCCTGTTCCTTGTCGCCGTGGGCCAGGTACGCCTCCCCCAAGCTGTCGTAGAGGTTCCCGTTCTTCGGGAACATCTCCACGTTCAGCTTGAAGACTTCAATGGCGTCCGTGACCCGCCCCGCGCGGAGGAACTGGTAGCCCAGGTCGTTGAGCTGCTGCTCGGAGAAGTCATACGCGTCCGCCTTCTTCGCCTTCAGGTCGCGATACCGGGCGATGAGGTCCGCCACGGGCGCCTTGTCGAGCGTCTGGCTCAAGGTCTCCCGGATGCCGGGCCGGGGCGCCTTGGGCGTGATGCCATGGAGGACGCTGAACAACCCGTTCGCGAGCTCCTTGAGCCTGTCGCCGCGCGACGTGTTGTCCAGGAGGATGACGACCTCCCGGCTCGCGGGGATGCGGAAGATGCGGGTGCTGAACCCGTTGATGCCGCCGCTGTGCGTCACCGTGGCCAGCTCCGTCTTGTCGTCCTGCAGCTTCATCGGTTCAATGGTCCACCCGAAGCCGTACTTCTCCAGCCCGGGCGTGAACATCTTCTGCTTGAGCGCCGAGGGCAGCAGCGCGTCCGTGTAGAGCGCGCGGTCCCAGAGGTAGAGGTCCTCCACCGTGGAGTACAGCGAGCCGGCCGCGTACGGGATGGACATGTCCAGATAGGGGGCGTTGATGTAGCCCTCCGGCTCCAGTTCGTAGCCGCTCGCGCGCTTGGGGAGCACGGTGGCGTACACGTCGTAGCCGGAGCTCTTCATCCCCAGCTTGTCGAAGATGCGCTCCTGGACCGCCTGCGCGTACGTCTTGCCGGTGGCGCGCTCGATGATGGCGCCGAGCAGGAAGTAGCCGGAGTTGCTGTAGGCGAACTTGGAGCCGGGCTCGAACTGGAGGTCGCCGCTGGCGAACTCCTTCACGAAGTCCGCGACCTTGTAGGGATTGCGCGACACCTTCTCGAAGAAGCCAGGCGCGGACGTGTAGTTGGGAATGCCCGAGGTGTGGTTCAGCAGGTGCGTGAGGGTGACGCGCGAGCCCGTGTCCTTGCGATAGTCGGGCAGCAGCTTCACCAGCGGGTCTTCCAGTTGGAGCTTGCCCTCCGCGACGAGCTGCAGGACGACCATCGCGGTGAACTGCTTGGAGACGGAGGCCAGGCGGAACTTCGTGTCCGGCGTGTTCGGGGCCTGCCATTCGAAGTTGGCGAAGCCGTAGCCCTTCTTGAGGATGACGCCCTTCTCGTTGGCGACGAGCACGGCGCCGTTGAACTGGCGCAGCTGGTGGTACTGCGTGACCAGCCGGTCCAGCTCCTGCGCCTTCGGCGCCGCGCCCGCGACGGGCACGAACAGCAACAGGACGGCGAGGACGCTCAAGAGGCGCACGGGGTTCCAATTCATTCGGTCTCTCCGCTCATGAGCCTCCACACGCGCCAGGGGCCGAGCGATTGCATGGGCGGCGCGAAAAAGAACGCGGTGTCACGCGGTGCTGAAGCGGCGGAGGAACCAGCGGTTGAGCAGCGCCGCGCACAGCAGGTAGAGCACCACCAGCGCGGCGAGCGACAGCAGCACCCTCGGCGGGGGCGCCACGAAGCCGAAGAAGGCTCCCAGGGGTGTGAAGGGCAGCACGTTGGCCACCATCACCATGCTGAGCGATGACAGCAGCAGCCAGCGCGACGGAGGACTGCGCCCCGGCCCTCCCCGGGTCCGGATGATGAAGATGACCAGCACCTGCGTGGTCAGCGACTCCATGAACCAGCCCGTCTGGAAGAGCGTCGCGTCGGCGTGGAAGCCGCGCAGCAACACCGCGAAGGTGGCCGCGTCGAAGAGCGAGCTGAGCGAGCCGAACACCGCCATGTACAGGCGCACGACGCGCATGTCCCAGCGCGGGGGCTTCTCCAGTTGCTCCGCGTCCACCGTATCCAGGGGGATGGCCAGCTCCGACACGTCATACAGCAGGTTGTTGAGGAGGATCTGGATGGGGAGCATGGGCAGGAACGGCAGCACCAGCGACGCCACGGCCATGCTCAGCATGTTCCCGAAGTTGGAGCTGGTCCCCATGCGGATGTACTTCATGACGTTGCCGAAGGTGCGCCGCCCCTCCATGACGCCGTCGTGCAGGACGCCCAGCTCCTGTCGCAGGAGGATCAACGCCGCGGCCTCGCGCGCCACGTCCACCGCCCCCGCGACGGAGATGCCCACGTCCGCTTCGTGCAGCGACGGCGCGTCGTTGATGCCGTCTCCCAGGTAGCCCACCACGTGGCGCCGCTGCCGCAGCGCGCGCAGGATGCGGCCCTTCTGCGCGGGGGACACCCGGGCGAAGACCGTGGTGGATCCGGCTCGCGCGCGCAGGCCCGGGTCGTCCAGCAGCGCCACCTCCGCGCCGGTGAGCACGTCCTCGACCTCCAACCCCAGCTCGCGGCAGACATGCACCGCCACGCGCGCGTTGTCGCCCGTCACCACCTTGACCGCGATGCCCGCCTGGGCGAGCGCCGCCAGCGCCGGACGCGCGCTCTGCTTGGGCGGATCCAGGAAGGCGACGAAGCCCGCGAAGACGAGCCGCGCCTCGTCCTCCAGGGTCGCGGGTGCTCCCGGAGACAGCCCCTCGCGCCAGGCGACACCCAGCACCCGGAAGCCCTCCTCCCCCAGCGCATCCACCCGGGCCTGCAAGGCGTCTCGCGCGGCCGTGTCCAGGGCGCGCATGGTCCCGTCCGCGTCCTCCCGTGCTTCACAGGTCCTCCGGCGCGCCCTTCACCACCAGCACGCGGCGGCCGGCCTTCTCCAGCAGCACGGACACGCGGCGACGCTCGAAGTCGAAGGGCAGTTCGTCCTGTTTGCTCCAGCCCTGCGTGCACGGCAGGGGGCGCGCGAGGATGGCCGCGTCCATGGGGCTGCGCAGGCCGGTCGCGAAGTGGCTGTTGAGGAAGGCCCATTCCAGGACGCGCTCGCTCTGCTCACAGGAGGCGTCCTCGTGGCGCTCCATCCGGATGCTCGCCTCGGTGAGCGTCCCCGTCTTGTCCGTGCACAGCACGTCCATGCACCCCAGGTCGTGCACCGCGCTCAACCGCTTGACGATGACGCCCTGGCTCGCGAGCCGCAGGGCGCCTCGCGCGAGCGTCACCGACACGACCATGGGCAACAACTCCGGCGTCAGTCCCACCGCCAGCGCCACGGCGAAGAGGAAGGACTCCAGCAACGGTCGCTCCAGGGTCAGGTTCACCAGGAGCACGAACAGCACCATCAGCACCGTCAGCCGCATCAACATCCCGGAGAAGCGGCGCGTGTCCTTTTCAAACGCGGTGGAGGCGACGGGGGTGTCCAGGGCCCGGGTGATGCCGCCCACCTCCGTGTCGCCTCCGGTGGCGAAGACGAGCACCCGGGCGGTGCCTTCCAACACCGAGGTGCCGGAAAAGACGGCGTTGCCCACCTCCGCGAGCGGAGCGTCCGCCGGCACGTCCGCGGGGGCCTTCTCCACGGGATAGGGCTCGCCGGTGAGCAGCGATTCGTTGACGGACAGCTCCCGCGACGCCAGGAGGCGCGCATCCGCTGGCACCCGGCTGCCAGCCGCGAGCAGGACCACGTCTCCGGGGACAAGAGACACCGCGGGCAGTTCGCGCTCCTCACCGTCGCGCAGCACGCGAGCGCGCAGGGCCACCGCGCCGCGCAGGCGCTCCGCCGCGTTGCTGGCGCGGTGCTCCTGGACGAAGTCCAGCGCCACGCTGATCAACACGATGACCGCGATGATGGCGGAGCTGGTCAGGTCATGGACGACGGCCGACACGCCACAGGCCACCAGCAACACGAGCACCAGCGGGTTGCCCAGGCGCAGGAGGAGTTCCACCGGCAACGAGCGCCGGTGCCGGGCCTCCACCGTGTTGGGGCCTCCCGAGGCGAGTCGCGCCTCCGCCCTTGCCTGGGACAGTCCCTGGGGCGTCGTGTCCAGCCGGGCACACAGCGCCTCCAGGGGGCCGCTCCAGGCGGGCGGGCCCGGGCGCCTCGGGGCCGGTCCTCGCCGCTTGCGACCATGGCCTGGGGACCGCACCGCGGGCCTGGCAGCACGGCCGCTCGGGCGTTCGTCGGCCATACCCCAAGGGTGGACAGCGTTACCGGGGATGACCACCTGGCATGCCAGAGGGAGACGGAGCGCCTGTTGGCCTGGGCCTCAGGTCCTTGAGCGCGTGCGTCGCGTCTTCAGTCCCCGGCGGACGCCAGGACTCACCTGAACTCATTGACGATGTAGACACCTGCTCGCGGTGAAGCGAGGACCGCGGTTCCCGGCTTGGACTCTGGCAGCTTGCGCAACTGTCCGAACCCAAGCCGCGCCACGGCGCAGATGGGGATGATGTCTCCGCCCTTCATGGACTGGGCCGAGTAGTAGCGGATGACCGGTTGCGCTCCTCCGGTCCAGACGCGTCCGTAGAGCCGGGCCGGCGCATCCAGGGTCCCAATGTCCTCGTCCAACACGCTCTCGATGGGGCCGTCGTAGAGGGTGATGGTGTCCGCACGGCTCTGGTTCGCATCCAGCTGGACCCAGGCGGCCTCCCCCACGAAGAGCCGCAGATACTTCATGACCTCCTGCGACTTCTCCGGGCACTTCTCCGACAGGGGCGTGCCGTCGGCTCGAAGGCGAACTTCTCCAGGGACCGTGGCGCAGCCCAACGACAATCCCAGCAGGCCCATCCACCCCACGAACATGCATTTGCGGGAACTCATCCGGTCGCTCTTACTTTCCGATCAGGTGCGGATCCAGTTGAACCATGGCCTGCCGAAGCCCGTCCTGGCGATACAACTCCAGGAACAGGGAGGTCAGCGTGCCCTCGTCCAAGAATGCGCTCCCATCCGCGACCAGTGCCACCACGCCGGAAGTTCCTGGCGCGATTTCCGCCGCCGACAGCCGCAGGGCCACGGCTCGTTCCCTCGCATCCGAAACCCCCACCAGACGCACGGTCTTCACGCTCCATGGCTGGGTCGCATTGAGGTTCTTCACCTTGAAGACGACGGCAGCCTTCCCGTTGCCTCGAAAGACGGAGCCGTCCAATGCCGCGTCTTCATCCTTCCCAGAGAAGTGGTCCGCGAGCGTGAAGGGCGTCTGGGCCACGGAGCCCGAGGCCATCAGCGCCGCCAGCGCATGGTCCTCGGAGGTTTCCTCCTTGCGGAGCTTCTCCAACTCCGCGCGCAAGGCCCTGTTCTCCTGCGCCGAATCGCGGAGCGCCGCCACCGAGGCTTCGCAACTCTGGTGATCATCGAAGACGTCGAGTTGCTGGTCCGCGCCTCGCCCTTCCCCCTGTCCATGAGGACGAAGGAGGAAGGGAATTTCACGCCCGTCGGCCAGGGTCACCACCAGGGAGAACCCTTCGTCCGAGGCCAGATCCTGACGAGGTTCCAGGATGACCTTCCGCCCGACGATGCCCAGGGGCTCGAACCGGCCCTCCCCTCCCAGCAGGCGGGTCCGCTCCACGTCCACTGCCTGCGCGAAGCGAAGGACCGTCACCCTTTGCCCCTTCACGTACACACGTTGAGGCGCGGCGTCTGGCTGACTCGACAGGAACAGGCTCCGGACACCGGGCTGCTCACGCCCCTCCGCCAACGCGGAGCCCGCGAGCAGCGCGCCGAGCAACACCCACTTCGCAGGTAGGGACGTCTTCATAGGACCTGAAGCATAGCGTCCGCAGTGCGTCCGTCCAGGAGGGACGCACTGCGCCTCGCGTCCCTTCATCGGGGCCCGCGCTTACGGGAGCGCGGCTGTCCGCGAGAGGAGGCGGAGACTCTGCCCTTCAAGACCGTGGCATCGAAGCCGGGTCGAACGTCAGACGTGTGTCCTTTGCTTCCGGCATCGCTGGGCTTTCAGTCACAGGAGGCGGCATGCACGTGGCGCGGAAGTGGGCTCTCTGGCTGTGGCTGCTCCTGCCTGCCTCTGTCGGGGCGGAGACCCTCCCGGACGCATCGCCGTTGGAAGAGGAGCGCCCTCCTCGCCGGGAGTGGGCCTACCTGTTGCGACTGGAGGCCATGGCGCTGACGCTGCGTTCAAAGACGGGCGAGGACGAAGGCTTCATGCAGATGGAGCCCACGGTGGTGGTGGACGGAGGAGCGACGCTCGGACTCAATCTGGGGGCCCCGGTGCGATGGAGGCTGTGGAACGGGGACAAAGGCGCGGGCCTGCTCCGCAAGGAGGACTGGGACACCCTGTCCGACTGGGGGCAGTGGGTGCGCTTCCTCCGCCTGGGAAACGAGGCAACACCCGTGGCGCTGTGGGCAGGCGCGATGGACAGCTACAGCCTGCTGTCCGGGCACCTGGTGCGTCACTACTCCAACCGGGGCAACCCGGACCAACATCCCGCCGGAGGGGTGCTCACCGCCACCGCTGGGCCTTTCTACCTGGAGGGCTTCACCTCCGACGTCCTGGGACTCCGCCTCATGGGCGCGGAGGTCGCACTGGACTTGCAGCACCTCCTCTCTGGCCGGCCATCACGGCCTGGACGCTACGCGCTGGCATTGTCCGCGGTGCATGACGGACGGCGGACGGACGGTCCTTCGCGAACGGTGACGCTGGCGCACCTGGACGGCACGGCGGTGCTGGTTGCGCGACGGGACAAGGCGAGTGGCTTTGAAGCGCAGATATTCGCCGGCTGGGGAGGACGTCCCGGTGAGGGTGGCGCATGGGGCGTGGTGGCGGGCGCGGGAGTCGACGCGGTGTCGCCAACGCTGGACCTGCGAGCACGGCTGGAAGTGCGCCGCC
>NZ_RAWI01000319.1 GCF_003612125.1 Corallococcus praedator | reverse complement strand
CACCCAGGCCGCCGCCCCCGGACGCCACCTGCCCGCGACGTACGCGAGCGGCGCGCACGCCAGGGACAGCAGGAGGGGAAGCAGGAGGACGGGCATGGTGGGCGAAGGGGCCCACGTTAGGAGTGGCCCACCGAGCCAGGCACACAACCGTCATCCCACCGCGTGGAGCGTCACCCCGCGGTCACTCGGGGCGCGGGCGCCGTGCGCTGGTGGACAGCTACAGCGACTCCAGCAGCTCCCGGCACTCGCGCCGCCAGTGGAGCGCGGGGGCCGGCACCTGGCGCACGCGCACGGAGCCGTTGGAAGGCTCCCGCGACAGCAGGCGCACCTCTTCCGGACGCACCTGCTCCAGCAGGTCCGGCGAATGCGTGGACAGCACCACCTGCACGGGCTGCCCTCCGGTGGACTCGCCGCGCGTCATCGCGCGCAGCAACTCCAGCACCTCGCGCACCAGCCCCGGATGCAGCGCGCGCTCCGGCTCATCCAACGTGAGCAGCTCCGGCAGCGGCCGCTGATACGGCAACAGCAGGAACGCCAGCAACCACAGCACCCCGTCCGACACATGCTCGGAGCCGAACCACACGTCCGGACTCCAGCGGTCGCGGAAGCGCAGGCGGAAGGAGCGGTCCTCCAGGTCGCGCGCCACATCCACCTCGGACAGCGATGGCACGCGCCGCGCCAGCTCCTGGGAGATGACCTCGCGCGTGGACATGGGCAGCGCCGCGAAGACGCTCGCAAGGTTGCCGCCCTTGCGCTCCAGCCAGGTGGCCTTCGCGGACGAGCCTCCCGCGCGCAGCGCCTCCATGCTCAGCGCCAGCTGCTGCGTGGAGTGCCCCTGCCCCGGCAGCGTGTCCATCACGTTGAACGGATACACCACGCGCGTGCGGTCGCCGTGCGCGTACGTCCACTCGATGGAGAGGGGCCGTGAATCATCCAGGCGCCAGAAGTCGGTGGGCTCGTACGCGAGCTGGTGCTGCAGGCCCTCCAGCACGGCGCTCTTCCCGGAGGCCGTGGGCCCCACCAGGACGGTCAACGGCTCCAGCGCGAGCTTCACGCCAAGCAAACACCGGAAGTGCTCGAAGTGGACGGATGAAATCACTCCCGGGAGCCTAACGGGCTCCCCCCAGGGGACGTCCATGCCCACACGGGCCCCCCGGTCGCATGCTCCCGGGGATGGCAGGAAGGCACCCGCTCAGGACTTCAGCGCGCGCGCCCGCACGGGCACCGACGCCGTCATCACCGACGCCGCCCCCACGTACACATCCACCGGCGACAGCGGCCCCGCGCCCGGCAACGCCGCCACCTCCCGCACCACCTCCGCGCCCGCGTGACAACACGCGCGCAGGTCCGCCTGGAGCCGCGCGCCCGTGTCCTCCTGCCGGGGCGCGTCGAAGAGCAGCCGGCCCAGCACCTCCCGGGGCGCGGGTGACAGCTCACGCAACCCCGCCTCCACCTCCGCGGGAGCCGAAACAGCGGCGCGGCCCGTGACCAATTCCAGCAACACCCGCCCCAGCGCGCGCAGGTCCGCGTGCGCCTCCAGCGGTGCGTCCACCGCTTCCTCCGGAACCGGCGGCGGTGCGACCTCATCCGGCCGGATCGGCGATGCGAAGCGCCGCAACAACCGGCACGCGGGACGCAACCCGAAGTCCGTCAGCGTCACCTCACCCCGGGGCCCCAGCCGGATGCGATTGGCGCGCACGTCCCCGTGCACCACCCGCGTCACATGCGCGGCATGCAACGCGCCCGCGACCTCCGCGCCCACGTGACACACGAACGCTTCCGACAGCCGGGCACCCCGCCCCGCCACGCGCCTGCGCGCCGTGGCCAGCGAACAGCCGGGGACGTAGTCCGACACCACCGTCAACGTGTCGCGCGCGTCCACCTGGAAGCCGTGCAGCCGCGCGATGCCGGGATGCCGCAGCGGCACCGCCTGCGTCAGCGCCTCCTCCAGCGGAAGCCGCGTCTCCGGACCCAGCCCCGACGCCAGCAGGTACGTCTTCACCACCAGCGGGTGCTCCCCCCGCTGACCCTGCTCCAGCGGCCACACCAGGGACACCCACTCCCCCAGCGGTCCCCGCCCCAACGGATGGATGGGCGCGAACGCGGGCAGCCGGGAAGCGAACGGAAGCACGGACATGACGACCTCCAACCCAACACATCCAACCTGGGACGTCAACCCACCCGTCCCGACGCCACGGGTCCTGCCTCCTCCGACACCCGGGCACGCGGCCAGGGTGCCGGAAGAGCCACGGGGACTAGAAGTAGCCGCCGACCGTCGTGGAGATGCCGAGCGTCACGTCGTTGCCGGAGAAGTTGCCCTGGCTGCTGCCGAAGCTGAAACCCTGGTCGCTGATGAGCGCGCGCACCTGGGGACCCGCGCCGACGAAGAAGTGGTTGGTGACGTGGAAGAGGACGGGCGCGTAGATGTCCAGCACGAAGGACACGTCGCTGTTGTCGGGGATGTGCCCGAAGTGGATGCCGAAGCCCAGCTTGGGCCAGAACGACACGCGCTCGTTCAGGGGCAGGTTGTAGCCCACGCGACCCAGCACGCCGAGCCCCACCACGGTGGAGTCACCGAAGCCCAGCGCCAGCTGCGCGGCCGCGCCCACCGACAGGTTCTGCTGGAGGAAGTAGTCCGCCGCCGGCTCCAGGTTGATCTGGAAGATTTCGTTGCCGGTGTTGTAGCCCAGGAAGCCGGACGCATCCTGGCTGATGACCAGCTGGCCCGGCTGACCGAAGTCCGACGCCTTGCCGGGATCGCTGTTCAGGCTGGGCGCTTCCGCCGCCACCGCGTTCGCCGACACCGCGAGACCCGCCACCAACGCCAGGCCCGTCCACTTGTTGTTTCCACGCATCGAGTTTCCCCTCACGTTCGCGCCCGGCCGACCCTTCCCGGTGCGCATGCGGGGCCCCTTCTAATCAAAGGCCGCCGCGATGCGAGGATGTTTTGCCGCTTCCCGACACTTCCGGGGTCACAACTCCATCTGCTGAACAGCGCCACGAATCCTGATCGCGGCCATCAGCGCGCGGCGCGGGCCACGCTCCGGGCCCCCAGGGCCGCCCCGCCCAGCACGCCGCCCGCGAGCGCCGCCAGTCCCAGCGTCGCCGTGAAACGCACCCACGCGGGGGTCGGCGGCACGCTGCCCCGGGGCCCCACGCCCTGCGCCACCGGGGAGAACAGGTTGCCGTCGGGCCGCTCCAGCGGCGTGCGCGTCGTCTGCATCCGCGCGCCCAACCGGCCCAGCACCGCCTTGCCCACCCACGGCGCGACGGCGTCGAGCGCCAGCATCAACCGCCCCTGGAGGAACGCCGGCACCGACGTGCGCCCCGGCCGCTTCGCCAGCCGCACCACCGCGCGCGCCACCAGGTCCACGTCGTACGTGGGCGGCACCGGCACGGGCCTGCGGCGCAGCATCGTCGGCGCATGGTCGAACATCGGCGTTGACACGGACGGCACCAGCACGTTGGACACGTGGATGCCGGTGCCCGCCAGCTCCAGCTCCAGCGACTTCGCCCACCCCAGCGTCGCGTGCTTCGCGGCCGAGTACGCCGACAGCAGCGGCGCCGCGCCCGACGCCAGCATGGACTGGATGTTGAGCAGGTGGCCGTGGCCCTGCTGGCGGAAGTGCGGCAGCACCGCGCGCGCGAAGCGGAAGTAGCCGAAGCACGACACGTCGAACACGCGCGTGATGTGCTCCCACGGGAGCCGGTCGAAGTAGCCGTAGGACTGCACCGCCGCCGCGTTCACGAGCAGGTCCACGCCGCCGTAGTGCGCCACGCATTCGCGCACCACGCGCTCCACGTCCCCGGGCACCGTCACGTCCCCTTCACACACGAGGCACTCACCGCCGCGCTGGAGCACCTCCGCGCGCAGCTGTTCCAGCGCGAACTGGCGACGCGCGGTGACGCACAGCCGCACCCCGGCCTCCGCCAGCCGCACCGCGGACTGCCAGCCCACGCCGCTCGACGCGCCGGTGACGATGGCGACCTGCCCCCTCAAGTCCTCGTGTCGTGCCATGGGCGTTCGCCCCTCCCCCCATCAGGTGGGCCTTCCTGCGCCGGGCGGCATGACGAAGCGTCCGAAGACGTCCGGACAGCCCTCCCTCGCCCGGTCGCCCTGCGTGCCGGGGGCGGGGCGTGTCCCGCGCCGCCCTTCCGGTGCACCTGGAGAAAAACGGCCCCACCCTTATGGGCCAGGAGCGCGCGGGACTTGGAAACCTTGGGAGCACGCCATGCCAGAGCACACCCCCAGCCCGGTGACGGATGAGTCGCCCCAGCGGCTCGTGTCGCGGGCCATCGACCAGAGCCGGAGGCAGGCACAGGCGGAGGTGGTGAAGGAGGAGCTGCGCCGCGACGCACGCCAGCTCATGAAGGCCGCGGCCCTGCTGGGCGGCGGGGCCCTGCTCGCGCTGAGCGGCGCGGCGGCGCTGACCGTCTCGCTGGGCCTGCTGGCCTCCGCGCGCGGCACCCTGTTCCTGGGACTGGGCCTGGGCGGCGCGGGGGCCGTGCTGGGATGGCAGGGCGCGCGCCGGCTTCCCGGGCAGCCGTTGGGGAAGCCCTTCAGGAGCCTGCGCCGGGACCTGGACGCGCTTCGTCCTTCCCTCTCCTGAAGTCTCGACAGGACACACCCGGTCCCCTGGAGCGTCAGGTCCCGGCCGCCGCCCGCGTCCGCCCCCGCGCCCTGGAGGCCCCGTGTCGTCCACCCAGACCGACCCTTCCGCCGTGCCCGTCCCCGCGTCCTTCGCGCACCTGCGCCGCTTCCCACTGGACGGGGCGCTGCTGCTGTTCGACCGCGACACCGGCACCAACGTGCGCTGCGAGGGCGAGGAGACCGCGCACCTTCGCGCCCGGGCCCCGCGCGCCATCCAGTTCGGCATCACCAACCGCTGCAACCTGGCCTGCACCTTCTGCTCGCGGGACGTGGAGGCGAAGAGCGACTGGACGCAGGACAGCGCGTTCGCCGTGCTCTCCGGCCTCGCGGACGCGGGCGTGCTGGAGGTCGCCTTCGGTGGAGGCGAGCCCTGGGCCTTCCCCCACTTCGAAACGCTGGTGCGCCGGCTGTACGACGAAACCCCGCTCGCGGTGAGCTTCACCACCAACGGCCTGGCCCTCACCGCGAAGCGGCTGGCCGCCGTGCGGGGCCGCTACGGCCAGGTGCGCGTGTCGCTCTATGAGGACAACGACTGGCGCCGCACCGTGGGCCGGCTCGCGGACGCGGGCGCGCGCTTCGGCGTCAACTACCTCGTGACCCCGGAGCGCCTGCCCTCGCTCGAAACGGTGGTGCTGGAGCTGGCCGCCCTGGGGTGCCGGGACGCGCTGCTGCTCAGCTACAACGGCCGCGACCGCGCGCTGCACCTGGACGCGGCCCAGGCCCGGGACCTGTCGCGCCGCGTGGCCCTGCTCGCACGGGCGCTCACGCCGCGCTGCCAGCTCAAGCTCGACGTGTGCTGGGGCGAGCGGCTGGAGAACGTCCCCCGCCTCTTCGACAAGCAGGACTGCGGCGCGGGCCGCGAGTTCCTCGTGCTCACCTCCGATCGCAAGGTGATGCCGTGCAGCTTCCACCACCTCGCCTTCCCCGTGACGTCCGCGCAGGACGTGATGACTGTGTGGCACGGCCAGCGCGCCCGGCTTGCCTCCGCGTCCACCCTGCCCGGCTGCGCGCGCACGCCGGGCCATGGCCTGTCTTCCCCGTCGGGAGCCCCCTCATGAAGATCCACGTGTGGAACGCCTTCGCCAGCAACAACAGCGGCAGCTACACCGTGGTGGGCGCCTTCGACGACACGGAGGTCGCCGCTCGGGTCGCCGCCGAACTGTCCCAGGCCGCCACCGCGCACGCGGCCTGGGCGGAAGAAGGGCAACAGAAGGGCTTCGGCCATGCGCCGCGTCCCTCGCCGCTGGAGGCGCTCGCCCTGCGCCACGGGCTCGGCCGCCCCTTCGACACCGACTCCGGCATGGGCCCCTACGACTCCTTCACCGACCTGCCCCAGGTCTGGGCCATGGGCCACCAGGTGTTCGTGTACCACCCGTTCACGCTGGACCTGCCGCACCTCTTCGGCGAGGCGATGTACGCGCACGGGGGGCGCGTGGAGACGACGCTGGAGCACGTGCACCACCCGGTGGTCAGCCTCTTCAGGCTGTCGGTGCCCCTCGCGGGTCGGCCCGGACAGGACATCCCGGCGCGAGCCGCCGCCCTCGTGGAAGCCCTTCACGCCGAGGACGGTCCCCTCACGCAGCACGTCTACGCGGAGCCGTGGGTCGCCTGGCAGGTCCATGCCGGACACCCCTACGCGGGCACGGACCTCACGCTGGGGGTGGCCTTCGACGAACTGGTCGAGGGCTTCCGAGGCGTGGAGGCCCTGGCGCGCGAGCATGGCTTCACGCTCAACGTGAGCCTGTCCGAAGCGTGGAGCGACGGCGCGGATCCGCTGGGCTTCCTGCGCCCTTGCGTCCCGCCCCTGAAGCAGCCGCTCTACGACGTGGTGCTCACCGAAGCGGGCGCGACCCCCACGAAGGAGCTGACGCGGACCCTCGCGGGCCTGCGCCGGACGTCCGAGTACGCGGTGCGCACGTTGCACGAACGCCTGCCGGCGACGGTGGTCCGCCGCCGTCCTCCCGGCGTCGCGGAGGCGATGGCGGCCCTGCTGCGCCGCGAGGGCGCCATCGTGGAGCTGCGGCCCTCCACGACGTGAGGGCGCTTCAGCTCCAGGAGATGTCGTAGACGGCTTCCACGAGCGACCGCGCGTGGCCCTTCACCTGCACGTCATGCACGCCGGTGACTTCCAGGGCCGCGCGCAGGATGCCCTCCGTGTAGGGCACCGGCATCAGGGTGCGCATCATGGAGATGCGCCCCGCCGTCGGGCCCGACCACTCCACGGTGCGCTCGCCGAAGTTCAGGGCCATCCGGTAACCCGACTGCATCACCTCCATCAACCGCTTCGGGTCTCCGCTGGCCTGCTGCACCAGCTCCCGGGCGAACATGGAGTGGAGGAAGTCCAGCATGGCCTGGGTGCCAATCTGGCGCATCGCCGCGTCGAAGTCGCCCACCAGCGGCGCCAGTTGCCAGGCCGCCGCGTAGGACAGACGCAGGAAGCGGGGGAACGGATAGGACTGCGTGGCGACGTAGTCCGCCGTCTCGTCCGTCTGCTCCAGGATGCTCGCCACCGCCTTCTCGCCGCCCAGGAAGCGCACCGCGTCCAGGGCGCCGAGGAAGAACATGCCTCGGGACGTATCCTCCTCGGTGGTGACGCCCAGCCGGGCCGTCAGGTCGCGTGCGATGTCCTCTGGAAGGTCCAGTGTTCCGCGCGGCATCGTTCGTCCTTTGAAAGGCAGAGGGGGAGTCCGCCGGACCGGACCATTCCACAGGTCACGCCCTACCGCGAGTCCCCATCTGTCCCCACGACACATGTTTCATGACGTGTGAGGTCCTTTCGGTCCGGGTCCCGGAGAGGGCAGCAAGCGGCGCACCATCTCCAGCAGCTCCTTCACCGACACAGGCTTGCGCAGGTAGTCCACCGCGCCCCCAGGCTGGAAGGGGCTGCCGGACAACACGACGATGGGCACGCCCTCCAGCATCCGCTCTTTCGACAACCGTAAGAGAAAGGACTGGCCATCCAGCACCGGCATCATCAGGTCCAACAGCACCAGCGCCGGAGGCGGGTTGGCCTTGAGCCAGGCCCACGCATCCTCACCATGTACGCACTGCGCGACCTGATAGCCCTCCATCTCCAGCAGCGTGCTGACCGCGTCGCGAATGTCTTCTTCGTCCTCGATCAACAGGACGAGAGAGGGACTGTCTGGCATACGGGTCTCCACTCGCTCCTGTCACGTTCGAGTTTCCTCGTGACGTCTGGCCTCCGTGCGTTCGCCGGACGATATGGGGGTCGTCGGGCAAAAGCGGGAGTGGCGTTGACACGTAGATTCACAACGGTTGACCCCGGGTCCTGATTCTCGAAAAGAGGTCGCGAAAGAGGTCGCGAAGGACCGGGGTTGACGATCGCGGGGACGCGCCTTACGGCCTGCGGGGCGTGCGATGCTCGCCTTACCCTGTCAGTAGGGGGTGCTAGGTTCGGGGCATGATCGAGTCCATCACGCTCCAGAACTTCAAGAGCTTCGGCGAGGAGCAGGTCATTCCACTGGAGCCCATCACGGTGCTCGTGGGGCCGAACAACTCGGGCAAGTCGAACTTCATGAGCGTGGCGCGGTTCCTGAAGAACAGCCTCGTGGCCGGCATCAGCACCGCCGCGAACCAGGAAGGGGGCTTCCTCCTTCACACGCCGCCTTCCGGAAACAACCGCTGCATCATCGGCTGGCGGATGGATGGCATTCAGTACTCCGCGACCCTGGGTGCGGACCTGTCCGTCGTCGAAGAGAAGGCCTTCGACACGACCGGGAACAAGGTCGATTTCAACGGCGCCACGATTCGCACCAATACCCAAGGCATTGGCCTTATCCGGCGCGACAGCGACACGTTCACCTTCGCCAAGTCAAACCTGGGAGTTGCAACCCCCATCCCGCTCCTCGGCCTGTGGGCGCCCTTTCGCAACACCCGGTTCATCAAGCTCTCGCTTGGCGCACTGCGGGCCGACAGCGAAGTCATCCCAGAGCCGGAGATCGGCTCGGATGGTCGCGGGCTCGCGGCCGTCATCGGTCTCTGGCGCGGCGCCATGCCGGAGAAGGTCGAAGCGCTGAGTGGCTTCCTGTCCCGCTGCCTGCCCGAAATGAAGGACGTGCTCGTCCGTCCAGCGCCCACGCCGGGCCATCAACGCCTGTGGTTTCGGCAGAGGGATGGATTGGAGTTCGATGCCGAGCATGTCTCCGACGGCGTCCTCGCGTTCACCGCGCTGGCCATGCACGCGCTGAGCGCGGAAAAAGGACAACTGCTGTGCGTCGAGGAGCCCGAGCAGTCCATCCACCCGAAGCGACTTCGTGAGCTGGTGGATCTCCTCAAGGACATCGTCCGCGAACGTGGCTGCCAGTTCATCATCGCGACCCACTCGACGGTCCTTCTCAACGCCTTCCGCGACGAAACCGAAGCCATCCTGCTCTTCCGCCGCTCCGAAACTGGAACGCGCGTGAAGCGTTTGAGCGATGTGCCGGAGTTGGTGGAAGCCCTCCAGCAGGCACCGCCCGGGGAGCTCCTGGAGACGGGTGCTTTCAGCGCGGCGTTTTGAGGGTCCCTGTGCTCACGGTCGCCATTGCCAGTGAGTTCCAGGCCTACGACGGCGAACTCTACCGCTATCTCCTCGAACGGATCCTCGGCACCTCCGTCCAAGCGTGGAAGAGCGAGATCGAGTTCAACGGATGCAGGCATGTGCGAAAGCAGGCCGGGTTGTACCTGGAGGAAGCCGCGCGGCAGGGCGTCCGCCACGCACTCGTCGCCATCGACAACGACGGAGGCAGTAAACGCGGGCTCCCACATCTCACGGAGCACGATGCCACTCGTGAATGCGCGGATCCTGACGGCTGTCGCGTGTGCTGGCTGCACAGCACCCTTCCCACAAGCTGGCGCGAGGACCCCTATCGCTCCTGCGTGGTCGTGCCCGTGCAGACGCTGGAGACGTGGCTCCTCGTCAGCAAGAACCACCGGTTCACCGAACCGTCTCCGGAGCAGCGCTACCAACGAACCGTCCTGAAGAAGGACTGCTTCGGCAAGCCTCTGCCTTCCAGCCAGGAACAGAAGCGCATCGCGCTTGAGTGGCTCCAGCATCCGGAAGCCCTCACGAGACTGGCACAACGCCCCAGCTTCCAGACATTCATCGACCAGGTGAAGACCTGGTGAGGCTCAGGGGGCCGACGGGTTCGGCACGTCCCGATCCAGGGGACGCGGCTTCCGAGAAAGCCACTGCGCCAGAGCGCCATCCAGGATTCGACCTGTCGTGGCCTCGTCGTACTTGAGCGAACGTCCCAGCGAGCGGGCGGCGTCCATCAACACGGCTTCCAGCTTCGTGATTGCGCGCAGCGTCGCGTTGTTCATCCCCCGCGCGCCCATCCTCCGCCGTGCTTCCTCACTGGCACGCGGAGGACCCAGCACGGGAAGGTAATTCACCAGGGCAGACGCGAGCACATCGGGTCCTGCCTCACGGGCGAGGGCGGCGAAGCGTTCGCTGAGAAGCAGGACGAACCGCTCCAGTTCCTGCCGCTCGTCAACCATGCGCGTCCCTGTGTCGAAGGACCAGACCGTGAACGCCTCCGAGTGGGGAACGCGCATCTCCGACAACTGCTTGAGCAGCGAAAGGGTGATGACGTACTCCGGCGCTCCACCAGGGCTCTCCAACCGGACGCCGACGACCTGACTCCCGGACCGCAGCCGCTCCTTGAGCAGGCGCAGGAAGGGCTCGCCCTCTGGCCCCTCCAATGCCTGGCGGATCCACATGTTCCAGTCCCCGGTCATCCCGGAAGGGTCCATCCTTCCCCCCACTTCGTCAACCTGCTGGACAGCCAACATCCTCACTCTGTCGAATGCCCTGCCCGCTCCTCACCGCTCCGGCAACACCACGCCGTAACGTGCCAGGTCCTCCGGCGTGTTCACGTTCGCCAACGCGCGTGCCCGTGGATCCACGGCGCGCAGCGCGGCTTCGGGCAGCGTCCGGGTCCGGAAGCGCGACAGCACCTGGCGCAGGGACGGGTCTTCCGCCAGCGCGTCACCCCACCGCGCCACCAGCTCCGCGCGGTACGCGGCGAGCAACGGCTCCCAGCGTCCCTCGCGCTCGAAGCACACCGCGTCCACGTCCTCCGCCCGCGCCTCCAGCACCACGCGCGCCACGGCCTGCGTGATGAACGGCATGTCGCACGCCACCGCGAACACCCACGGCGTGCGCGCCGCGCCCAGCGCCGCGTGCACGCCGCCCGGTGCGCCCTTGCCCGCCACCGCGTCCGCCACCGTGCGCAGTCCGAAGCGCGCATAGGGCGCCGGTGCGTTCGCCACCAGCAGCACGTCCCCGAACGACGCCCCAAGCCCCACCAACCGCTCCAGCACCGGGCGCCCCTCCACCGTCAGCAGGCCCTTCACCACGCCGCCCAGCCGGGTCCCCTGCCCTCCGGCCAGGATGGCCAGCGTCACGTCGGGAAAGGTCGCGGATCCGTCCATGTCCACGGAACGCTACACAGCTTTCCCTCCGTCCACGCTTGCTTGAATCTCCAAGGAAGCACGCCACTCCCGGGATTTCACCGGGATGGGAGGG
>NZ_RAWI01000318.1 GCF_003612125.1 Corallococcus praedator | reverse complement strand
TCCACCTGGAGATGTAGTCCTGCCCGCCAGGGCCGGAGGACGGGCGCTGACCGGCCCTGGCGGGCAGGACTACATCTCCAGGTGGACGTGGATCCGTTCCGCCCCGTGTTGCGTGGGGGAATCCAGAAAAGGAAGTGGGCCGGCGCGTGCTTCGAGTTCTCTTCTTCCTGATGTCGCTGCTGCCGCGCACGCCCCGCCGGTTTGTCGTGCGGGGGCTGATGCATGCGGTGTGGGGCACGCTGTCCCATGCGAAGGTGTACGGCCTGAAGGACGTGCCGCCGGGCGCCTGCCTCTTCATCGCCAACCACCTGTCCAACGCGGACGGCTTCACGCTCTACCGTGCCTTGCGTCCCCGGCACGTCGTCTTCCTGGCCGGCGTGAAGCTGCACGGCACGGTGATGACGCGGCTGGCGGCGGAGACGATGGACACCATCGACATCACGCCGAACTCGCCGGACATCGAAGCGCTGCGCCGCTGCGTGGAGCTGCTCAAGGGCGGCCAGTCGGTGCTCATCTTCCCGGAAGGCGGCCGCAGCCGCTCCGCGGGCCTGCTGCAGGCGAAGAAGGGCGTGGGCCTCATCGCCAAGCGCGCCGGGGTGCCCATCGTGCCGGTGGCGCTGACGGGCACGCAGAAGCTGATGCCCATCAACGACTCCGACATGGGCGGCGAGCGGCTCTTCCACGCGGACGTCACGGTGACGTTCGGCCCCGCCTTCCGCATGGAGGACCTGGAGCCGGAGGTCGCGGGCGCGAAGGATGCGCGCCAGGCGCTGGTGGACGCGATGATGCGCCGGGTGGCCGCGCTGCTTCCGCCGGAATACCAGGGCGTCTACACCGCGCCCCCGGAGCCGGTGGACGCCCCCGTGTCGTCGCCCGCCTCCGCGCCGCCGTCCGCGTAGCGAGTCCCCTGAAACGAAGACGGCCGCGCGGGCAGCAGGTGCCCACGCGGCCGGGTGCTTCCGTCCTGCTCCGACGGCTACTGGAGGAACGCCTTCTTCACCTCGGTGAGGAGGGGATTGGCGCCCGTTGCGCGGTCGGTGCAGCCCTGGTTGATGGTCCAGATGATGGTGCCGCCGTAGCCGTTGGCCTTCGCGTACTGGCCCTTGGCCTGGATGGCCTCCGGACCGTCGTACGTAATCCAGCGCACGGTGCCGTCCTCCACGGGCGTGTTGAACGTGACGTAGTTGGCCTGCGCCGCCACGTCCCACTTGAGGGTGCCCGTCTTGGAGAGTTCGAGGATCTTCTTGTACGTGAAGGAGTTGTCCCCGCCCACGTAGTCGGACCAGTTGGTGAAGGCCTGGCGCGGGCCGCTGATGTTGCGCCACGCGAGGCCATAGAACGGGATGCCCATGCCCAGCTTCTCCTTGGGGATGCCCGCGTTCACCCAGGCCTTGAGGCTGGACTCCACGGACGTGGGATGGGTGCCGGACTCGCCCGTCAGCGCGGACGTGAACCACGAATCCCACCCGTCCCAGACGCCAATCATCTCGTAGGACATGATGTTGACCTGATCCATGTAGGTCGCCAGCTGCGGGTACCACTTGAGCTCCGCGTCGGCGCTGAAGTTGTTGTTGATCCACCCGATGGGGAAGGTCATCAGCATGTTGGGCCGCACCTGACGCAGCCGCTGCACGAGCGCGAGCAGGTTCGGCTTGTCCGCCTCCTCCACCGGCTCCCAGTCGATGTCGAGCCCGTCGTAGCCGTGGTCGTCCATCACCTTGAGCAGGTTGGTGACGAACTGCTCCCGGTTCGCGGGAGTGGCCGCGCCCACCCAGCCGGCGTGCTCGCCCGCGCCGCCCACCATGATGATGGCCTTGCGTCCCGCCGCGTGCGCGCGCGTGGACAGCGTCTTCGCCATGGCGGAGCCGTTGGAGTTGTCGAAGATGGCGTTGACGGTGCCGTTCGCGTTCGGCGTCACGCGCCCGACGATGATGTGCGTGAGCGCGCTGAAGTCCACCTTCTCCGGCGGGTAGTCATCCGCGTTCCAGCCCGTGTAGTAGCCGGACACCCACTTGTTGGTGTTGCCCACGGGCCCCGTGACGGTGATGTCCGCGATGGCCTTCTTCGTCGGATCCGCGCTGCTGGTCGCGACGACGTGGTAGCCGCCCGCCGTCTGCGGCGCGGTGTACGTGCCGCTGGAGGTGACGCTGCCGCCCGTGGCGCCTTCCTGCACGGACCAGGTGACGGACGTGTTGGTGGCGCCTGTCACCTTCGCGGTGAAGGTCTGCACGCCGCCGCGCGCCAGCGTGACGCTCGAGGGGGTGACGGTGACGCTCACGCCGGTGGGCGCGGTGCGCGTGCCCGACACCGCGGAAGAGCGGGCGCTCTCCCCGGCGGCGTTCAGCGCGGTGACGGCGTACCAGTACGTCGTGCCGCCAACCGCGCTGGTGTCCTTGTACGACGCGGACGTGACGGGGGACGCGGTGAGCTTCGTGTACGTGCCGGACTGCGAGGCGGCGCGGTGGACGTTGTAGCCCGTGGCGCCCGTCACCGTGCCCCACGTGAGCGCGACGTCGGTGGTGGAGCCCGTGGCCTTCAGGCCGGTGGGTGCGGACGGCGCGGTCGTGCTCGCCGCGAGCCGCACGTTGTCGAAGTACACCGGGGCCAGACTCCTGCCCGCGTTCTCCATCATCACGAAGCCGGTGAGGTTCCCGCTCGCCGCGCCCAGGGTGGCGAGCGGCACGCGGCACTGCGTCCACACGTTGGCCTTGATGCTGCCGCCCACACAGGACGGGTTGAGCGCCACGGGCGTCTTCTGCGACGTGCCCACGGTCGCGTAGACCGCGAGGGCCGGGTTGTTCGTCGCGCCAGGGTTCACCTGCAACTCCACGAAGCCGAAGCCCGTGGTGGGGACGCCCGCGTGGTTCAGGTACACGCCCGTCCACGGCTTGAACGTGGCGGAGATGGAGCGCGTGCCGGCGAACACAGGCTTCGTCGCCGTGAGGCTGTGCGTCGCCCAGGACCAGTCCTGCCAGCCTGAACCCAACGCGTCGTCGTACAGGGTGGTCGCGCTCGCGAGCGCGTCCTCGGAGGCCACCAGCGAGTCCTCATCGCCCGCGGTGGAGGTGAAGTCCGGAGCCCCGCCACAGCCGGCGTGCACCGCGCCCAACGCCACGAGGAACCCCATGAGCTGCCTTCTCAAGTCTGCTCCTGCTTCGCCAGGTGAAAAGGGGCGGGGTCGGAGGAACCGCACTTCCTGCCCGCGGCGCGTGACAGGAAATTCCCCCGGCCGCCCTGGGCGTCGCGCCGGAAGTGGCGGACGTACAAAGGGGACCTGGCGATCGAGGCCTAGAAACACCGCGATCGCCGGTCGGCGTTCAAGCCATGGGGTGGGGTGTTTGGGTACGTCGCGAGGACGCCAGGCCGGTGCGCGAACAGACTCGCGGGCGGCCGGTGTGTGAATGAAACGCGCCTGGTGACGGTTCGAAGGAGCGGGCCCTTCCCACACCTGGAGGCGCTCCATGCGCGCCTCCAGGGGAAAGGCATCCACGCCGCTACACGTGGGAATTCAATCCTGCATCACCGCTGCATTTCACTTCTTCGCGGCCGACGTCATGAAGCTCCACGCGCTCTGTTCGCCCAGGAGGTACGTGCGGAAGTGGTTCTCTCCGGGGCGGTAGAGCCCGGTGCGCTTGAGCTGCTCGTGCAGCGCGGGCAGGTGGTAGTAGGGCACCGACGGGAAGAGGTGATGGGACAGGTGGTAGCCGGCGTTGAAGGGCGCGATGAAGAAGCGCTCGAACCAGGTGGGTGACTCCACGTCCCGCGTCTCGTGCGTTTCGTCCTCCGAGGCCGGGGTGAAGGGGTGCTCCACCACCGCGCGGATGCGGAAGGCCATCATCATCAGCGTGAGCGACGGCACCGACCACAAGAGCAGGTAGTGCAGCCACCCGCCCGTGAGGGTGAGGAAGGCCACCAGTCCCAGCATCCACAGCGTGTAGCGCACCTTCTCCGCGCCCGAGGGCGGCGGCCCGCCCTTGCCCATCATCCGGCCCGTGAAGGACCAGGGGATCATGATCTTCAGGTGGGAGAGCGTGAAGACGCCCACCATGTCCCCCAGCAGCACGCGCGCGGCGCCCCAGCGTGTTCGCGGGAAGATCCACGCACTGTCGCGCTGCGCGGTGCGCCAGTAGGGGTCCTTCGGGGTGTTGACGTACCGGTGATGCTCCGCGTGCTCCTTGCGGTAGCCCGCCGTGGTGATGTTCATGGGAAACGCGCACAGCACGTCCGCGAGGAAGTCATTCGCGAACCGGTTCGTGAGCAGGTGGTGGTGCGAAGCCTCGTGCACCAGGCTCAGGAGCGCGTGCTGCCGGGTGGAGATGAACACCGCGGCCAGCAGCCATGCCCACCAGCGGTCCACCTGCACCACGAACGCAACCGACATCGCGATGATGAGCCACTGACGCGTCACGGCCCACATTCCACGCGCGTTGGCCACCACCGACAGCTCCCTCACGACGGCGGTCAGCGACCGGCGCTCGAACACGCGAGAGGTGACCGCTTCCGAGTCATCCAGCGACACCGTTTCCGGAACGGCAAGCATTGGGGACAGACCTCCTGCCGGGCGCAAGCGCTCTGGCTGGAGGCAGGGGAGGCCTTCCCCCCAACCCAAGGCGACCCCCTGCCGCGCACGCCGGTTCATGTGGGACTGCGCCGCCTGGGCGGTAATTATCTCATATCACAATAATAGTGAGGTCGGAAATACCCGCCCAATCTTACAGTCAGGACGGACGGGGAAGCATGGGCATGCGGGAGGAGGGGCGGGTGTTGAGTGGTGTCCAGTCGGGGACCCTCCAGGGGGCCTTGCGCATGGGATGGCAGGGGAGGCCGGCCTTTTGGACGGTGCGCCCTGGGGGTTGTCCGTACACTGGGTTCGAACGCCCTTTCCGCGTCCCGCGGCCCCAGGAAAGGACGGGAGGAGCTGACCCTCCCGGTCATTTGGATGCAGGCACCCTTCGACTTCCAGAAGCTCTTCGAGCTCTCCCCCAACCCGTACATGCTGCTGGACCGCGAGCTGCGGTACGTGACGGCGAACGCGGCCTACCTGCGGGTGACGGCCAGCCGGCTGGAGGACCTGGTCGGTCGCAACGTCTTCGAGGCGTTCCCCAACGACCCGGACGACCCGGCCAACGCCAGCCTGCGGATGCTGCGCGATTCATTCTTCCGGGTGCTCAATGAGCGGGCCCTGGACACCCTGGCGCTCATTCCCTACCGGGTCCCCCGGTGGACGGACTCGGGCATCGTGGTGGAGGACCGCTACTGGAGCGCCACGCACACGCCCCTGCTGGATGCGGCGGGCGAGGTGGCCTTCATCCTCCAGCACACGATGGACGTGACGGAGCTGCAGCAGCTCAAGCAGGCCATGCTTGACGCGCGGAGCGCCCCTTCGTCGGACCCGGGCACGCAGCTGGAGGCCGGGGTGTTCCTGCGCGCCAAGGCCGTGCAGGAGGCCAACCTCACGCTGGATGGCGAGCGCAGGCACCTGCGGCGGCTGTTCGAGGTCGCCCCGGGCTTCATGTGCTACCTGAAGGGGCCCTCACACGTGTTCGAGCTGGTGAACCACTCCTACCTCCAGCTCGTGGGCCACCGGGAGCTGCTCAACAAGCCCGTCCGGGAGGCCCTGCCGGAGGTGGCGGGGCAGGGCTTCTTCGAGCTGCTGGACGGGGTGTTCACCTCCGCGGAGCCCTTCGTCGGCCACGGCATGCGCGTGATGTTGCAGCGCGTGCCGGGCGGGCCGCTGGAGGAGGCCTTCGTGGACCTGGTGTACCAGCCCATCGTGGAGGCCGACGGGCGCGTCTCCGGCATCTTCGTCCAGGGGCATGACATGACGGCGCAGAAGCGCGCCGAGGACGAACTGGCGCGCCACCGCGACCACCTGGAGGAGCTGGTGCGCGAGCGCACGCGCGAGCTGGAGCAGAGCGAGGCGGAGCGCCGCCAGACGGAGGCCGCGCTGCGCCAGGCGCAGAAGATGGAGGCGGTGGGCAAGCTGACGGGCGGCGTGGCGCACGACTTCAACAACCTGCTCCAGGTGGTGAGCGGCAACCTCCAGTTGCTCCAGCGGGACCTGGCGGGGGACGCGAAGGCGCAGCGGCGGCTGGAGACGGCGCTGGGCGCGGTGGAGCGCGGGGCGCGGCTGGCCTCGCAGCTGCTGGCCTTCGCGCGGCGTCAGCCGCTGGCCCCCTCGTCCATCAACGTGGGCCGGCTGGTGCGCGACATGGATGACCTGTTGCGCCGCGCGCTCGGGGAGGACGTGGAGGTGGAGACGGTCATCGCGGGCGGGCTGTGGAACACGTCGGTGGACCGCAACCAGTTGGAGAACGTCATCCTCAACCTGGCCATCAACGCGCGCGACGCGATGGACGGACGGGGCAGGCTCACCATCGAGGCGGGCAACGCGATGCTGGATGACCACTACGCGCTGCTGCACCCGGAGGTCACCGCGGGGCAGTATGTGCTGCTGGCCATCTCCGACACGGGCACGGGCATGACGCCGGAGGTGATGGAGCGGGCGTTCGAACCGTTCTTCACCACCAAGCCGGAGGGGCGCGGCACGGGCCTGGGGCTGAGCATGGTGTACGGCTTCGTGAAGCAGTCCGGCGGCCACGTGAAGATCTACAGCGAGCTGGGGCACGGCACGTCGCTGAAGATCTACCTGCCGCGCAGCTTCCAGGTGGCGGTGCAGCCGGCGGAGGCCCCCTCCGGACAGGTGGAGGGCGGCACGGAGACCATCCTGGTGGTGGAGGATGATCCGGCGGTGCGAGGCACCGTGGTGGAGGTGCTCACGGAGCTGGGCTACCGGGTGCTCAAGGCATCCGACGGCCAGAGCGCGCTCGCGGTCATCCAGAGCGGCCTGCCGGTGGACCTGCTCTTCACGGACGTGGTGATGCCGGGGCCGGTGCGCAGCCCGGAGCTGGCGCGGCAGGCCAAGGCGCTCCTGCCGGAGCTGGAGGTGCTCTTCACGTCGGGCTACACGGAGAACGCCATCGTGCACGGCGGCCGGTTGGATCCCGGCGTGAGCCTCTTGAGCAAGCCGTACCGGCGCGAGGACCTGGCGCGGAAGATCCGCGCGATGCTGCGCCAGCGCGAGCAGCGGCTGGCGGCCAAGGGGCTGAAGGGGCCCGCGCCCGTGCCCGCGGCCGAGGGGCCGCGCGCGGCGGACGGAGCGCTGAAGGGGCCGCTGCGCATCCTGCTGGTGGAGGACGACGCGGACATCCGCGAATCCGCGTGCGAATTGCTCACGGACATGGGACATGGCGTGCAAGCGGTGGAGAGTGCGGAAGCCGCGCGCACGGTGCTGGGCAGGGACCCCATCGACGTGCTCTTCACGGATGTGACGCTGCCGGGCATGTCCGGCGTGGCGTTGGCGCGTGAGGCCGTGCGGCAGTACCCGTCGCTGCGCATCGTCATCGCCTCCGGCGATTCGCGCGCGGTGAACTCGGAGTCCGGACCCGAACTGGAGCGCGCGGTGCTGCTGCCCAAGCCGTATGACCTGGATCAGATGGAGCGCGCGTTGGAGCAGGCCGCCGCCGCGCTGACCGCCGCGCCGCGGACGCGCTCCCCGTGACGGACGCGCGCGCCCGAGCGGGTGAGGAAGTCATCTACGTGTCCACGCTGCCCGGGCTGGAGCCCGCGCTGGAGGCGGAGGCCCGCGAGTGCGGCCTGGGTCCCCGCCGCGTGGAAGGCGGCGCGGAGTTCGTGGGCCCTCCCGGCCTGTACCAGACGGCGAACCTGCACCTGCGCACCGCCAGCCGCGTGCTCCTGCGCCTGGGCACGTTCAAGGCGCCCACGGCGGACGGGCTGGTGCGCGAGCTGGCCGCGCTGCCCATGAAGGACCTCTGGGATGGGAAGACGCCGCCCCGGATGTCGGTGACGCTGCACCGCTCCGCGGCGCCCGGGCCCAACGTGGTGTACGAGTCCGCCGCCGTGGCCTGGGGCCTGAAGGAGGTCCAGCGCGCGGGGCCGCACCTGGATGAGGAGGGCGGTGCTCCGGGCCTCACGCTGCTCGTGCGTGGGGAAGGGGACCGGTGGACGGTGAGCGCGGACACCTCCGGGGAGCCGCTGCACCAGCGCGGCTACCGGCAGGAGGTGGGGCGCGCGCCCCTGCGCGAGACGCTGGCGGCGGGCCTGCTGGGGCTCGCGGGCTACACGGGAGATGTGCCGCTGGTGGATCCGATGTGCGGCTCCGGCACGTTCCTGGTGGAGGGCGCGTGGATGTCCCAGCGCAAGGCGCCGGGGCTGCTGCGCACGTTCGCGTTCCAGTCGTTCCCTTCGTTCGACAAGGAGGGGTGGGCGCGCCGCCGCGCGGAGGCGGAGGCGCGGGTGCTGGGCGAGCCGCGCGCGGTGATTCGTGGCTACGACCTCAACGCGGGCGCGCTGGGGACGGCGCGGCGCAACGCGAAGCGCGCGGGGGTGACGCTGACGTTGGAGCGGCACGACCTGCGCACGCTGAAGGCGCCATCGGAAGGGCCCGGGCTGGTGGTGGCCAACCCGCCCTACGGCAAGCGCGTGGGCGAGGAACTGGACCTGCCGGACCTCTACCGCGCGCTGGGCGCGACGTTGAACGGCGCGTTTCGCGGATGGCGCAAGGCCATCATCATCCCCGACGAGCCGAAGCTGCTGGCGGCGCTGGGGCTGAACGGCGCGCGGACGGTGGATGTGAAGAACGGCGGCCTGCCGTGCCTGCTGGTGCTGGCAGGGCCGTGATGGCAGGCCGGGGCGGCCCGCCCGCTAGAGCGGCAACACCAGCTCGAATCGCGCGCCCCCTTCAGGCCGCGCGCCGGCGCGCACGGTGCCTCCGTGCGCGAGCACCACGCGCCGCACGATGGCCAGGCCCAGGCCGCGTCCGTTGGCGCGCGTGAGGAAGAAGGGCTCGAAGACGCGCTGCGGATCCACGCCCGCGATGCCCGGGCCCTCGTCCTCCACCACCAGCGACACGCCCTGCGGCACGCGGCGCACCGCCACGCGCACCGTGCCCTTCGCGGGCGAGGCCTGCAGCGCGTTGCGCATCAGGTGCGTGAGGGCCAGCTGCAACAGCGTCTCGTCGCCCGCGATGTCCGGCACGTCCGGCGCCTCGTCGAACACCACGCGCGGCGTGGGCAGCCCCTCCCGGCCGTGGAGCTGGCCGAGCGCGCGGTGCACCAGCTCCCCCAGGTACACGGGGCGCGGCCGGGGCTCCAGCGGGCGCACCGTGTCCAGCAGGTCGCGCACGATGTCCTCCAGCCGGATGGCCTCCTCCTCCAGCATCTCCACCGCCGCGGCGCCGGAGGGCCCCAGGCGCGGCTCGCGCTTGAGCACCGCCACCGTGTTGAGGATGGCGCCCAGGGGATTGCGCACCTCGTGCGCCACCACGCCCGCCGCCTCGCCCAGCGCCGTCAGCCGCTCGCTCGCGACCAGCTCCCCCTGCAACCGCGACACCTCCGCGAGCCGTGCCTCCGCCGCGCGGTGGTGGCGCACGTTCTCCAGCGCCCCGCCGATGAGCTGCGCGAACAACTCCAGCGCGCCGGCGTTCGCGGGCGTCAACGTGGGGGACTGCACCGCGAGCACGCCGAAGGGCTCATCCCCCACGAAGATGGGCGCGTCCAGGGCACGCGACCCCGGGGGATAGATGCGCTGGATGTTCTCCGCCACCTCCGGCGCGTGGATCCGCCGGGCCATGCTGAACGCATCCGGATGGAAGGCCGCCTTGCGCCGGGTGAGCACCTCCGTCAGGTGCGGCATGCGCTCCCGGTGGATGCGCACCTCGTGCAGCGCCTGCCCATACAGGCTTTCGGCGGCCGCCACGCTCTCCGGCTCCTGGCGCAGCGGCCCGTGGCGCAGGAAGTCGCCCTCCAACAACATCACGGCCACGTAGAAGCCCTGCCGGTGCACGGCCTCCACCGCCAGCTCCAGCACCGCCGTCTCGTCCCGGCAGCGCAGCAGCTCCGCCGCGGTGGACACCAGCACGGTGGACAGCCTGCGCACCGCGTCCCCGCCCTCGGCGTCCAGCAACATCACGAGCTGCTCTTCCGGCACCCGTCCCGGCGCGTGGATCAGCGTCAGCTGGTGCTGATGTCCGTCCGCGCCCCGCATCCGCCCCCAGGTCGGTTGCTCCGGCAGGGGCTCGCCGCGCGCCAGGGCCCGCGCCAGGGGCTCCACCCACGCGCGCTCCTCCGGACTGAAGCGGGCGCTGAACTCCAGGATGGAGGGCAGCTCGCCTACACCCAGGCCCAGCAGCGTCTGGAGCGCGGTGTTGGTGAACACCAGCCGGTCGCCCCGCACGACGAACAGCGGCACCGGCAGCACCTGGAGCAGGCCGTCCAGCGTGACGGGGGAATCCCCGGCGCTCATCGCGTCACCGGCATCAGGGTGTCGTCCGCTTTCCTGGTCGCATGCCGCGCCGCCGCGGCGGGACACCTGCCGCGGGGCAATCGTTCCGCGCCGGGTCCGTAGGAAGGGAGGAAGGTTTCGAGGATTGGAGAGGACATCATGAACTTCGCGAACGAGCTGGACCGCAGGGACCTGGAGCTGAAGTCCGTCATGGCGGTGATGGTGGCCTTCGTCGCCATGAGCGCGGTCTTCCTGGTGCAGTTGTTCTGACGTCCGTCTTCTATCCCGACTCGGGGCCCGACGTGCAGCCTCGCCTGGTGCACGTCAGGGCTTCTTCGGACGGCGGACGTACTGCTGGATGAAGTCCCGCTCCTCCGCGCGCAAGGCGCTCAGGCGCAACCCGTAGCCGCGCGGGTTCTTTCCGTCCTCCAGGGAGTTCTCCCAGATGACGGAGCTGCGCAGGGTCATCACCCGCTCCGGATCATCGAAGCGCAGCGTCAGTTCCACCTGCGTCCCCAGTCGCAACGGCCGGTCCGTGCCGATGAACAGACCGCCCGACGACAGGTTGATGATGCGGTGGTCGGTGAAGATGCCCGTGTTCTTCATCGTCACCCGCACGTCCGCGTGCAGCCGGTCGTCCGAGCGCCGCTCCAGACCCACGAACTCCGCGCTCGAATACGACGGCGCGGGGCTCGCCACCACCGGACGCCGAGCCGGAGCCGGAGCCGGCGGCGCGGGCGGCGGCGGCGCGGGCGGCGGCGGTGCCGGAGGACGCGCCGACGGTGTCATCACCGGTGGCGGACGCGGCGGCGCGGGTGGTGGAACGTAGGGCGGGGGACGCGCCGCGGCCGGCGGAGGTGGCGCGTCCCCCGCCCTACGTTCCACCAC
>NZ_RAWI01000317.1 GCF_003612125.1 Corallococcus praedator | reverse complement strand
CCCAACAGCCACCCCACCCCGACCCCCAACGCGAGCCCGATGGCCGCGTGCAACACATACGGAAGGAACCAGAGTCCGGAGCGGGTCAACGTGCTCAGCGGGAACTCGAGGTCCTTCGCGTAGCGGGTGTACTCCGGCTTCTCCTTCAGCAGCCCGATGATGACCTTCTTGTAGTTGCGCAGTTGCTCCAGCCCGATGCCCAGGATGCCCACGTTGACGGGCGAGTGCGGATCCAACGGCGTGTCCGAGTGCTCGTGGTGCAGCCGGTGCATCACCACCCACGCCTTCGGATCCAGGCCGGTGAGCCAGTTGCCACCCAGGATGACGGCCCTGCGCAATGCCGGGTGGAGCCGCACGGCCTTGTGCGCCACGGAGCGGTGGTAGCCCACCGTGATCATGAGGATGTTGAGCAGGTACGTCCCAAGGAAGGTGGCGCCACAGACGGCCAGGTACATGGGGGCTCCAGCATCGCCGTGGTGTTACCGACGAGTAGGTTACTTTCAGGTAACCTACTGACCAGTAGCCTTGAGGTCAACCTGGCGGCCTGCCTTGCCCTCCGCCACTGCGTTGAATGGGGTGCCGTCACCCAGAAGGGATTTCAGGGAGGCGATGCCGGAATCAGGTCGCGGATGTTGCGAAGCCTGTCCACCATTCCCTGGATGACTTCGTGATGTTCCACGCCGAGTTTCGGATGGAGAGGAATGACTGGGGTGTCCCGCCAGCTTGGATCGCGGAGGATCATCGGTGGCGGCTGCAATGAAAGTGGATGCAGGGCTTGCAGCAAGTCATCCCAGGAGTTCCTGTCGCTGGGAAACTCCAGCCAGAAAGGCGTTTCTGCCAACGTGTGCCAGCGCCAGGGACTCAGGTAAAAGTAGAAGTCATGCCCTGCGATCCGAACCGTCCGATAATAGGACAGCTTGGAGCCGCCGCTCGGTCCCCGAACACAAATCTTCTGCTCGACGGCGGACTCACAGACTTCATCGACGAGGGCCCCGAACTGGAAGATCCGCTGCCCGATGCCTGCCGACAACTCCTCCTGACGCAGCGGAAGAAAAGCCGTCGTATCCTCCCGCGTGCACAATCCCAGGAGCTGGTTCAGGTTCTCGGAGGAAACACGGTCCCCCTGGGAGAGGGCCGCACTCTGGAGGCTCTCCAGGAACGGCTTCCAGGCGGAGATGGCGAGAAACCTGTTCGGCCCCACTTGAGCAACGGACTGTCGCTCACTCTCGAAAGCGGCAGCTTCCTGGAAGCCCTCCTTGCAGCGCACCAGAAGCTCTCGCCACAGCATCTGGCGCCGTGCTTCCGGCACGATGAACAGCAGCGTCGTCGGTCTATCTGACGGAAGCGCCCGAAGGCACGACACGGGCTGGTGGTCGGTCAGCCCCGCCCAGAACTTCGCTTCAATGAAGAGGACCGGAGCGCCGCTCTTGTCAGCGCCGCGCAGATCCGGACGTGCGGCGTTCTCCTCGCTTTGCTGCGCCGAGAAGGACACCACCTGTGGCGGAGGAACCCCCAACCCCTCCAGGAATCGCAGGACCGCCTGACGCAGGTACTCGTTCTGGCGCAGGATGAACGCGAGCGCCTCCGTGGCCACGTTTTCAGGATGGGCGCTGAGACGTGACGCCAGATGCCCCAGCAAGCTGTCGTGAGGGTTCATGCGCGAGAGCCTTCAGCGACGAGGTCGCGGGCTCAAGGCCTTCGCGCGTTCCACTTCCCGAAAACAAAAAAGGCCGGCTGCCCAGGGGCAACCGGCCTTCTTCTTTTGGAGCCGACATCCGGATTTGAACCGGAGACCTACTGATTACGAATCAGTTGCTCTACCAACTGAGCTATGTCGGCGCGACGGCTGAAAGCGGCGCGTAAGTACCATCCACGTTCTGGGCCCGCAAGCAGAATCTCCACCCCTGCTTCACCGCCCGCCGCCACCGCCGCTTCTTCCATCCAGAAGCCCTGACATTCATGACACGGCGCATTCGGTGGAGTGACACACCGCGTCGGCTAAGTGCGCGTCTTTTCTCCACAATTTGGAGAAATGCCGGACTCCGCAGCGGTTGACCCCCTGTTGAGCCTGTGCACATAAGGGCCCCGCTTTCCCCTGTGGCCCCCATTCAGGGTGGGCCCTCAAGGAGCACATTCCATCATGGCCAGCGAAGAGACTTTCATGCGCGCCCCGGCCCCTACGCCCAAGCGCACCATCTACACGGAGGCGATGGAGATCTTCCACTTCGCGGCGGATCTCATCGGCCTGGACAAGCGCGTGCGTCTGGAGCTCGAAGAGCCCGACTACGAGCACATCTTCTACGTCACCGCGAAGCTCAAGGACCGGCTCGTCCCCCTGCTGCCCGAGGAGGCCAAGTCCTTCGCCGACCTGTCCGTCACCCAGGTGCGCAACACCGAGGGCCTGGAGCGCCTGGCCAACGGCAACATCATCCTCAACGGCCGCGCCCTCCTGGGCTCCGACGTCGCCATCCGCCACGGCCACCTGCGCCTGCCGGACGGGCTCGTCTACCAGCTGGTCCCCGGTGAGTCGCAGCGCTTCAAGGCCTACCGCGTCCAGCACAACCAGGCCCGCGGCCCCTACAAGGGCGGCCTGCGCTACCACCGCGAGGTGTCCCTGGACCTCTTCAAGGCGCTCGCCGCGGAGATGACCTGGAAGACCGCCATCGCGGAAGTCCCCTTCGGCGGCGGCAAGGGCGGCATCCAGTTGGATCCGCGCGAGTACGGCCGCGAGGAGATCGAGGCCATCACCCTGCGCTTCATGTACCGGCTCAAGAGCCTCATCGGGCCGAACATCGACATCCCGGCGCCGGACGTGGGCACGAACCCGGAGATCATGGCGCTGCTCTACCGCCAGTTCTCCGACGGTGAGCGCGAGCGCCACAACCTGCGCGGCATCGTCACCGGCAAGGACGTGCGCATCGGCGGTTCCGAAGGCCGCGGCAAGGCCACCGGCCAGGGCGTCGCGTTCTGCATCGAGGACTACTACGCCGACCGCGGCGAGAGCGTGAAGGGCAAGACCTTCGTCCTCCAGGGCTTCGGCAACGTGGGCAGCCACGCCGCCATCATCCTGGGCAACATGGGCGCCCGGCTGCTCGCGGTGAACGACGCCGACGGCTCCATCTTCAACGGCGACGGCATCGACGTGAACGCGCTGGCCGCCTACGTGTCGGACCCCAAGAACCTCAAGCGCTCCGTCATCGGGTTCCCCGGCGCCCAGCGCATCGAGAAGAAGGACCTCTGGGACGTGCAGGCGGACATCCTCGTCCCCGCCGCCCTGGGTGGCGAAATCACCGCCGACGTCGCCGAGCGCCTCAAGGTGAAGCTCATCGCCGAAGGCGCCAACGGCCCCACCACCCCGGAAGCCGACCGCGTCCTGCAGAAGCGCGGCATCGAGCTCATCCCGGACATCATCGCCAACGCCGGCGGCGTGACGGTCAGCTACTACGAGTGGATCCAGAACAAGCGCATGGAGCGCTGGAGCGAGGCGGAAGTCGATCAGCGCCTCGAGCGCGCCATGAAGCGCAACTACCGCATCATCCGCGACATCTCGCGCAACCAGCCGCGCAAGACGGAGATGCACGACAGCCGCCCGTACTGCATCGGCAAGGCCGTGGACAGCCGCTGCGCCGCGATGATCCTCGCGCTCAAGCGCATCGAGGCCCACTACCTGCTCGAAGGCTTCTCGCAGTAGGCATCCGCGTCAAAGCCGCTTCGAGTCCCACGCCCGGGGCACGGTGTCTTCCCTCTTCGAAGGGGAAGGGCCGTGCCCCGCGGTCTTTCAGTGCATCACCCGCTCGCGGTCCACCAGGAGCAGCGGCGCGTCGTCCATCGTCTCGTACGCCACGATGCGCAGGCCCACGCCACGGCTGTTGCCCGGACGCCCGTCCTTGCGCCCGAAGGCCAGCGCCACCTGGTAGCGCACCTCGCACAGGCACGTCATCTCCGTGCCGTCCTCGCCCGCGAACGTCACCTTCAGCTTCTCGCCCAGGCCCAGCGAGTCGCGCACCTCGATGAACATGCCCCGCGCGCTGATGTTGCGGCCGATGCCCCGCATCATCCCGTCCTGCGTGGACAGGTACACGGTGAAGATCTTGTCGAATCGGAGGTGGTTACGACGTTCCTGCGGCTGGGTGTTCATGGCGGGGAGAGCCTCCGAAACAGGGGGTGACAGGGACAAACTACATGGTGGCTACATGTAGGCAACTTATCTACCTACATCCACCCCACCCCACCAAGCCCCACCCATGGGAAAGCCCTGCCCCCGGCGCGTCCGGAAGTGGCAGCATCCTCCGGGTCGTCATCCCCCTCTTCTTGGGAGTTCCCGCCGTGAATCGCTTCCTGGCCGCCGCCTTTGCCCTCCTTGTGCCCACGCTCGCCCTGGCCGACGTGGACTCGCGCTTCGCGAAGCTGCGCGACGAGTCCGAGCCCCTGGGAGCCCTGGGGGCCTTCCTGGAGAAGTACGTGGGCGAGTGTGACGGGGCCTTCGTGGACCCGCAGTGCAAGGCCAACGCGGAGGCCTTCCGCAAGAAGTACACGGGCAAGCGCCTCTACATGATCATCACGGAGGACGACGCCACCATGCTGTCCGGGGGCGACTTCAACCCCGGCACCAACGAGTACACCATCAACATCACGCCCTTCTTCGGGGGCGGGAAGTACGCGCTCACCCACGGGGCGCCCAAGAAGACGGACGCGCAGGGCAACCCGGTGATGAGCTACCTCACGGTGAGCGGCACGGCGCCGGACGGGTGGAATGGCGGCGTCTTCAGCCGCCTGTTCTCCACGCGGGGCGTGCGCGCGCAGGTCGTCTTCACGCCGCAGAGCGTGTGGACGCTGCCCAAGAAGGGCGGCGGGAAGAACTACGGCGTCAACGCCCGCATCGAGTCCGTGCTCCTCACCGAGGGCCGCAGCGGCGGGCACATGGGCCTGTGGCTCAACGGCAAGGACGCCCCGAAGAAGTAGCCCCGGGCGTCCCCGGCTTCAGCGGGCGATGGCGATGTACTGGAGCGCGTCGCCCCGCTGGACGCGCAAGAGGATGCTGGCCCCCGCGCTGCCCCGCTCCAGGGCGGCCTTCACCCCGGCGGCGTCCTTCACCCGGCGACGGTTCACTTCGGTGATGACGTCGCCGGCGCGCAGGCCGGACTGCTCCGCCGGGCCGCGCGGGACGACGCCGGACACCAGCGCGCCCAGGAACGCCTCGTAGCCCAGGGGCGCGGCCACCTCCGGCGTCAAATCCCGGAGCACCAGCCCCAGGTCGTTCGCGGTGCTGCCCCCCCGGTTCGTCAGGCCCTCCGTGGCCTCCTGCGCCGGGCGCGCCACCAGCCGCACCGCGACCTCCTGCGTGCCGCCCTCGCGCAAGAGCGTCAGCTTCGCCTCCGTGCCCGGCGCGAGCAGCGCCACCTTGCGCAGCAGCTGCAGGTAGCTGCCAATGGGCCGGCCGTTCACCGCCACCAGCCGGTCCCCGGGACGGATGTTGGCAGCGGCGGCGGGGCTGCCCCGGTAGACGTCCTTCACCACCGGCGCCGTGGTGGTGGAGTCCTCGCCATCCTCGTTGATGACGACCCCCAGCCAGCCGCGCTCCAGCTTGCCGTTCTCCCGCAGGTTGGGCAGCAGGTCCTTCACCAGGTTGATGGGCACCGCGAAGCCGATGCCCTGGCCCTCGCTGATGATGGCGGTGTTCACGCCAATCACCTCGCCGCGCATGTTGAAGAGCGGGCCGCCGGAGTTGCCGGGGTTGATGAGCGCGTCCGTCTGGATGAAGTCGTCGAACTGGCCCACGCCCAGCACGCGCTCCTTCGCGGAGATCATCCCGTGCGCCACCGAGTGGTCCAGGCCGAACGGGTTGCCAATGGCCACCACCCAGTCGCCCACCTCCAGCACGTCCGAGTCCCCCAGGTACACCGCCGGCAGTGTCCCCAGCCCCGCGCCGCTCAGCCGCAGGAGCGCCACGTCCGTGGACGCGTCGCGGCCCACCACCTCCGCGGGGAACTCGCGGCCGTCCGCCAGCCGCACCGACACCTGCTGCAGGGGCACCTCGCGCGGGCCGCCCTTGTCGGGGGTGACGCCGGAGCCGGACGGATTCACCACCGGGCCCTGGGCGTTGGCCACCACGTGGTTGTTGGTGACGACCAACCCGTCGGGTGTCAGCACGAAGCCGGAGCCGGTGGAGCGCTTCACCGCGCCCGGCAGCGCGCCGGGGCCCACGGTGGTGATGTTCACCACGCCCGCCTCCACCGCGCGGATGAGCGGCGCCAGCGACGTGGGGGGCACGAAGTTCGGAACGCCCGCGCTCCCGGCCGGGCGCTCGCGCCACAGGGCGGACACACCAGCCGTGCCCTCGGTCGCGGACGACGGGGGCGGTGGGGCGGCGAAGTAGGCGGTGTGCTCGCGCACCCGGGCCTGGAGCCAGGGCGGGAGCGGATCCTCGGCGGCTTGCGCCACCGGGGCGGAGGCCACCGCGAGAAGAAGGCTGAACAGTCGGACGGACACGGGGCGGCAGCTTACACGGCGGGCCATGGCGTCAGGCCCCAACAGACCGCCCGGCACCACCCTTCCCGGCGCATGAGAGGCCAGGAAGGGGGCCAGCCCCCGGAAGGTTCGCTGGGAGCGTCAGAAGAAGCGGTGCCAGAGCCTCGCCAGCACTTCGCCCCAGCGCCTGGGGACGGCCCTTCAGGCCTGCGCCGGGGCCACGTACCGGGCCACCTTCACCCGGGCCGGGCGGATGATGCGATCCTTCAGGCGGTAGCCCGCGCGGAACTCGGCCACGACCTTCTGGTCGTCGTCCTGCACCGGGGTGATCTCCATGTCCACCGCCTCGGCGACGTTGGGATCATAGGGACGGCCCACCATCTGGATGCGCTCGATGCCGGTGGCCTGCGCCTTGGCCAGGAGGCTGTCGCGGATCATCCGCACGCCCTGGGCCAGCGGCGAGGTGTCCTGGTGGCTGGAGGCCAGCGCCAGGTCCAGCTCGTCGATGGCCTCCAGGAGCGTGCCGGCGACGTTGCCGCGCTCCACGTCGATCATCCGCTCCCGCTCGCGCGTCAGCCGCTGCTTGAACTCCTCGCGGTCCTTGTTGAGGTCCTGGTAGGCGCGCGCCAGCTCATTCACCCGGCGGCGAGCCGCCTCCAGCTCCGTCTGGAGCCGCGTCACCTCGCCGTCCGATGCGGCCTCGCGGTCCTCCGGAAAGTCGGTCGGGGAAGCCTCCCCCGCCTCGTTGGCGGGGGACTGCGTCTCCGGGGTCTCGTCGCTGCGGGGCTTGCCGTCCATTGTCGAACCTGCACCAGGGGGTTGAAAGAGCGGACCTTGATACGCGGCGCGAACCTAACCGCGAGGGCGCCCCTGTCAACGCGGCTAGTGGTTGGAAGGAGCCGAAGGTGGGGCCTCGGCCATGAAGCCGTGATCCACCTGTCCCGTCACCTCGTCGATGATCTCCACCTGCGCGGCCCGGAGCGAGTAGTAGAGAAGCCACCGCTCGGCGGCCGTCAGCGTCCCCGGAGGCAGCGCCTCCTCGATTTCCTGCACCGTGAGTCGGCCGTCCTTGAGGCCCTTGGCGAACAACGACTTCCGCGCGACGTAGCTCTTCCCAATGCGGTTCTCCACGGCGACGCCTCCTTGTCTGCCAAAAGTAATTTCGCCCACCGGCCACCGCAGGCTGGCGGTGGATCCGGTGGGCGAAGGTCTGCCCGGAGGGCAGGCAAGCACTCAGGAATCGAACTTGCCCTGCGTGTGCTGCGTGGGCGGCACCACCGGTTCAGACTCGTTGCCTCCCACCGGATGCGCCGAAATCACCGTGCGCGCCTCCGGATGCAGCAGGCCCCGCCGCGCCAGCACCTTGGGCCCCAGGATGGCCGTCATCGCCTCCTCCTCGATGACCTCCGTCGCCAGGAGCCTTGCCGCCAGCGCCTCCACCTTCTCGCGATTCACGCTGAGGACCTCGCGGGCGCGGTCCAGCGCCTCGGAGACCATCTTGCGGACCTCGTCGTCGATCATCCGGGCCGTCTGTTCGGAGTAGCTGCGCGACTCCGGCAGGCCCGCGCTCCTCAAGAAGCCCGGACCCTGGTCTCCGCTCAGCGCCACCGGACCCAGGCTGCTCATGCCGTAGTCGCGGACCATCATCTTGGCGATCTCCGTCGCCTGCTTGATGTCGTTGGAGGCGCCCGTGGACACCTCGCCGATGAAGAGCTCCTCCGCGGCCCGGCCGCCCATCATCCCCGCCATCTTGTCGCGCAGCTCGTCCACGGACATGAGGTAGCGATCTTCCAGGGGCAGCGACATCGTGTAGCCCAGCGCCGCCAGGCCTCGCGGGATGATGGACACCTTGGTCACCCGCTCGGCGTACGGCAGCATCCAGCCCACCACCGCGTGGCCCGCCTCGTGGTGCGCGACGATCTCCTTCTCGCGCTCGTTCATGCGGCGGTTCTTCTTCTCCAGACCCGCCACCACGCGCTCGATGGCCTCCTCGAAGTCCGCCCGCATCACCGCGTCGCGGTTCTTGCGCGCGGCCAGCAGCGCCGCCTCGTTCACCACGTTGGCCAGGTCCGCGCCGGCGAAGCCCGGCGTGCGGGAGGCGATCTGCTTCAGGTCCACGTCGGTGCCCAGCTTGACGCCCTTGGCGTGGATCTCCAGCACCTGCTCACGGCCGCGCTTGTCCGGACGGTCCACCAGCACCTGCCGGTCGAAGCGGCCCGGGCGCATCAGCGCGCTGTCCAGAATCTCCGGACGGTTCGTCGCCGCCAGGATGATGAGGCCCGCGCGGCTGTCGAAGCCGTCCATCTCCGCGAGCAACTGGTTCAGCGTCTGCTCGCGCTCGTCGTGGCCGCCGGCCACACCTGAGTTGCGGCTCTTGCCGATGGCGTCCAGCTCATCGATGAAGATGATGCACGGCGCCTTGGCGGTGGCCTGGGCGAAGAGGTCGCGGACCCGGGCCGCGCCCACGCCCACGAACATCTCCACGAACTCCGAACCGGAGAGGTTGAAGAACGGAACGCCCGCCTCACCGGCGACAGCCCGCGCGAGCAGCGTCTTGCCCGTGCCCGGAGGGCCGACGAGCAACACACCCTTGGGGATGCGGCCACCCAGACGGCGGAACTTCTCCGGCGTCTTGAGGAACTCGACGATTTCGCGAAGCTCGTCCACGGCCTCGTCGACGCCAGCCACGTCCTTGAAGCCCACGCCGGTGTCGTTCTCCGCCTGGACCTTCGCGCGCGTCTTGCCGAAGCTCATGACGCTCTGCGGACCCTGGCCCATGCCGCCGGACATCCGGCGCATCATGAAGCTCCAGAAGAGGATCAGCAGGCCCATGGGGATGAGCCAGATCCACAACACCTCGCTGAAGCTCGACTGCGGCACCGCCTCGAACTGGATGCCCTTCTGCTCCAGCAGGGGCACGAGCCCCTCGTCCCCGGGGACGCGGTAGGCCATCCACGGCAGGGCGCTGGGCTCGCTGCGCAGCGTGCCCTTGTCAGCCGGAGGTGGCTGGGCGTTGTCCTTGAGGAAACCCTTCACCCATTCGTTGGAGATCTGCACCCGGCTGAACTGGCCGTTCTCCACCGCGTCGCGCAGCTGGCTGTACGACACCCGGCGAACACCCGCGTCCTGAAACACGTTCCGGAACAGCAGGAACCCCAGGACGAGCAGGAGGATGTAGCCCAGTGGTGAGCCGAACTTGAACCCACCTTTCGTGGGTGTTGGCTTGTCGCTCTTCTTTCCGCGCGGGCCCATCCCCGGCGGCAGGTCCTGTGGCTTCATCGTCGGCACGCTCGCCCTCCCCCTCCCCCGTACACACAGACGACATGTCGTGTGACGGTTCCCTTAGCCGGCCAAAGATGGTCACCTCCGCCAAGCCGTCAACCGCCGGTCGTGACGGGATGACAACTGAGGCGCGCCGAAGTGTTGGATCAGCGGCAATCCACGCGGACCAGGGGCTCCCCCGTGAACTCACTGCCCAGCAGGTAGCCGCGCCCATCCTGTAGAAAGGTAATGGCTTCGGCCTGGGCCTGGCTGGCGCCGGGCACTTCCACCACCTGCGCCTGGATGAGGTCCTCCAGGCGCTTCGCCCCCGGCTTGCGGACCTCCCAGACGCGCGTGTACGTGCGCACCAGCAGGCGCTCGCCGGACGGGTGCAGCGAGGCGCCGGTCGTCAAACGGTCCACGTCTTCGGGCACGCGCAGGGTGCCCAGCTTCGTGGCCTTGCCGGAGCCGCCCGGCTTGAGGCCCTCCACCGCGTACAGGTCGCCCAGCGACGCGCGCGTCTTCGTCAGCACCGCGATGCGGCCGGAGCGCGCGTCGATGATCAGCGACTCGGTGTCGTGCGCGCCATCCACATAGGTGAAGGGCAGCGCCTCCACCGGGAGCGTGGCGTCCGCGAGCGTCTCCGGCTCCGGCAGGCGGAAGAGCCGCACTTCCTTGCGGCGCTCGAAGTTGTCGCCGGTGTCCGCCAGGAAGACGCAGGTGGCCTTCTGTCCCGGCTCGCACGGCCCCACCGCCACGTCCTCGATGTCGCGGGGATCCGCGCCGGTGAGCGTCAGCGTGGCCTTCACCGCGCCCGCCTCATCCAGGGCGAACAGCTCGAAGGCGTTGTTGGAGTCGTTGTGTCCCCAGAAGATGCCGGGGTGACGCTGGCTGGCGGCCAGGCCCGACAGCTCCGGCACCTGCCGGGGCACGGTGCCCGTCTTTCGGCCGTCCGCGTAGAGCACGCAGCCTTCCATGCCCGTGGCGGGCACCTGCTGCATGCCCGCGTCGGGGGCGTTGGAGGCGGAAGGAACGGGGCGGGAGCTGGAGCAGGCGCACGCCAGCAGGAGGCCGGCGACGGCGAACAGGCGCGAGGAGGGGCGCACGGTCAGTGGTCCAGGTCCAGCAGCCGGGCCAGCGTCTTGGCGTCCGCGTCGGGGAAGCGGTACTGCCCCATCTCCTCCAGCGCCACCCAGCGGTGGTCATGCACGCGCAGGTGGTGGATCTCCGAACCGCTGTCGCTCAACTGGCAGCGGAACACGCGGAAGTCGATGTCGTAGGTGGGGTACTCGTGGTGGGTGTGCATCACCTGCTCCAGCACCACGATGCGGACCCCCATCTCCTCGTAGAGTTCGCGGGCGAGCGCCGCCACGCCCAGCAGGAACTGCTCCAACACGATGCGCTCCACGCTCGCGTGCGCCAGGGCCAGCAGGTGGGTCTGCACCTGGTTGAAGGCCTCGAACGCCTCCACGCCCGCGGTGAGCCGCTTG
>NZ_RAWI01000316.1 GCF_003612125.1 Corallococcus praedator | reverse complement strand
GCCCCCAGCGAGCGCAGCGCGTTCTCCGGCGTGCCCTCCACCCCGCCCAGCCACGGCAGCACCGTGCGCACGAGGGGAATCTTGAAGAAACCCCGCTCCGCGAGCCCCAGGGGATAGCGTCCTGTAGCGGCATGTAGCAGGTGAAAGAAGGCCGGGGTTTCGTATCCCCAGACACCATGGTTGCCCACGAGCAGCAGGGGGCCTGAGCGGGGCAGGTGTTCGGCACCCATCAGACGGGCGCGGTGATAGCGCGCGGAGAGCGCGGCGCCGGCTTCCGCGAATTGGAAGACGGCCTGACGGACACGGGTGAGTGGGTTTTCCACGGTGGAGCCAAGATGGAGCCTCCCCCGCCCTCGCGCAGCGCCGGGGCAACCGGCCGGGCAGGGGCTCAAGCCGCTGTCATCGGCGTTTCCCCGGGAAATGTCAGCGCCCCCGCAACTGGGAATTGGCTGCCAGCAGGCTGGCTTTCACGGCCGTGGGTCCGCGAGGGACCGGTGCGGTTGTCTGCCTCCAGGGGCGTGCTGATGCTTGGGCCATGGCGGGGTCCTTCGACATCCTCGTGGAGCAACACCGGGCGCTGGAAGCCTTGCTGGACCGGCTGGACATGGAGCCGGACACGGAGGAGCTGCTGTCGCGGCAGGAGGACCTCTCCCGCCTGCTGCGCCTGCATTCCCGCCTGGAGGAACGCCACGTCTACCCGCTGGTGGCGCGCGTGGAGGGCCGCGTCCGGGCCCGCGAGGAGGCCGAGGACCACCTCACCCTGCGCGAGCTGATGGAGGAATTGCAGGAGCTGACGCCACGCGGCGAGGACTGGCAGGCGCGATTGTTCACCCTGCAGGACTTGCTGGTCGCGCATGTGCAGGCCACGGAGCATTTGTTGCTGCCCAGACTGACCACCGCCCTGGACTCCGAGGAACTGGAGACCCTGGAACACGACCTCGCCCTCACGTGTGAGGAACTGCTGGAGCGCTCGCAACGCACCCCCGCCCCGGGGCAGGGTGCGTTGTTGGAAGCCCTGCATTGGGATGCCTAAGGACCCGCGTGAAAGCGCCGGCCGGGCCCGTTTTCCGGCCCGCGGACGCCGGTGATACGCACTCCCGTCACAACTTTTTATCGCTTCCTTCGACAATTGCCTTTCTGGGAGGTATTGATAGTCCGGCGTGCCGGTTCACGCTCAAGGCAATGCTCCCCCCTAAACCGAGGATTGTTCGAAATGTCAGTTGACAAGGCGTTCCGCGAGATGATTCGCAACGAGATTGAAGTCCAGCTCAAGCCCCTGCGCGACGTGGTGTCTCGTCTGGAGGCGGGCACGGCGGACCTGGATGCGCTTCGCAGCGTCGCCGAGCGTCTGGCGCCCCTGGCGCAGGTGGTGGGCCCGCTCTTCGGCGCGCAGGCGCCCGCGGCCAGCAAGGTGGGGCGTCGCCCCGTGGGTCGTCCGGCCCGCTCGGCGGTGAGCGCGCCCGTGGCGGCGGCCTCGGTGGGTGGCAAGCGTCGCGGCCGCAAGCCGGCGGCGGACGGCGGCGCGCGTGAGTGCGCCATCAAGGGCTGCGGCAAGCCCAGCCGCACCAAGGGCTACTGCGCGGCGCACTACCAGAAGCTGCGGATGCTGGAGAAGACCAACCGTCGCCCGGAGGCTTGGAGCGACTACGCGAACCCGAACAGCGTGGAGGACATCAAGCTGCCCCGTGGCCGCGCCGCCTCCAAGGCGCTGGCAGAAGCCGCTCAGAAGAACGCTTAAGCAGTACGTTGCCCCGGCCCGGGCAGAGGTAGGTGAACCACACTCCCGAACGGGAGCGTGGGAGGTTTATCCGCGCGGAGGATGTGCTTGCGCCGCGAGGGGGTTGGTGCGCATGAATGCCCGGGCCATGAACAAACGCGACCTGGAGCCTGGAATCGTCACGGACCTCGCGGGCCGGACGACCTACGGTGACTATCTGCAGCTGGACCGGTTGTTGTCCGCACAGGTGCCCCGCTCCCAGCCTCCCCACCACGACGAGTTGTTGTTCATTGTCCAGCACCAGACGAGCGAGCTGTGGATGAAGTTGCTCATCCATGAGCTGTCCGCCTGCATCCGCTACATCCAGGCGGACCGGCTGGAGCCGTCCTTCAAGATCTTCGCGCGCGTCGCGCACATCCAGCGGATGCTCTTCGAGCAGTGGAGCGTGCTGGAGACGCTGACGCCCAACGAGTACCTGGAGTTCCGCGACACGCTGGGTCACGCGTCGGGCTTCCAGAGCGCGCAGTACCGGGCGCTGGAGTTCCTGCTGGGCAACAAGGACGCCAGCACCCTGGGGCCCTTCCAGCACGTGCCGCACGTTCACGCGGAGCTGGAGCGGCTGTTGGAGTCGCCGGGCATCTACGACGAATTCCTGCGTCACCTGGCGCGCAAGGGCCATGACATCCCGGCCAGCCACGTGGAGCGCGACTGGCGTCAGCCGTATGAGAAGAGCCCCCAGGTGATGGAGGTGTTCCGGCGCATCTACCAGGACACGGAGAAGCACTGGGATGCGTATGAGATGTGCGAGAAGCTGGTGGACACCGAGGAGCGGTTCCAGCTCTGGCGCTACCGGCACATGATGACGGTGATGCGCATCATCGGGTTCAAGCAGGGCACGGGCGGTTCGTCCGGCGTGGGCTTCCTGCGCAAGGCACTGGACCTGCGCTTCTTCCCGGAGCTGTGGGACGTGCGCACGACCCTGGCGCCGCCCTCACGGCCCCGGGGCCCGGCATAGGGCTCCTGGCCCCCTGCATGCCCCGCGGACAGGGGGCGGCGGGGTGCCGGACACGGCGCGGGCTCCCTAGCTTGAGAGAGGTCAAACCCTCTCACCACGCGAAGGAGTCTCCCATGGGCGAGCACGAAAGCCCCCGGAAGGAACCGCAGCTTCCGGAGGATGAACAGAAGAACAAGCGTCAGGCCGGAGACCGCCCTGTTCCCACGCCCGGTCATATTGGCAATCTGCCAGATGACGCGCGGGGGCCCGGTGGCATTGGCATCACCCTGCCGGAGGGCGGTGGGGACTGACTTGAGCCGCCCGTGAAACATCCGGACGCCTGGCGCCAGGGGGCCTCCGGTGGGACGCGTGTCAGAGGGCCATGGGAGTGTCCGCGCATGGCCCTACCTGATGGATTGGCTGCTTCCGAGATGACCCGAAAGCCCGCGACCTACGCCGACCTCGAAGCGCTTTCACCCCATGTGGTGGGAGAGATTGTCGCCGGGGAGCTGTACGCGACGCCCAGACCTGCGGCGTCGCACGGCACCGTGTCACTCCACCTCGCAGGCGAACTGTACCTGTCCTTCGCTCGTGGCAGGGGTGGACCGGGCGGATGGCGCTTCATCTTCAAACCAGAGCTGCACCTGGGTGGGGATGTCCTGGTGCCGGACGTCGTGGGGTGGCGCAGGGAGCGCCTGCCGAAGCTGCCCAATGTCGTGGGCATCAAGATGGCGCCGGACTGGCTGTGTGAAGTGTTGTCGCCCTCCACGGCCCGCCTGGATCGGGTCCGGAAGCTGCCGGCCTATGCGCGGGAGGGCGTGAAACACGTCTGGTTGGTGGACCCGCTCGCGCGAACCCTGGAGGTCTTCCGCCTGGAGGGGCCGCACTACCTCCTGCTGGCAACCCATGAGGAGGAAGAGGTCGTCCGGGCGGAGCCCTTCGAGGCGCTCGCACTGGAACTTCGCGTCCTGTGGGAGGACGTCGAGGAGTAGGCTTGGGTGCACCATGTCCGTGTCCACGGAACTCCCGCTGCTCTTCGAACAGGCCCACATCCTCTGCTACCGCACGTTCGACATCGCGGAGGAGATCGACCTGGAGCGCGCGCGCAAGGCGCTGTCGGAGGACTCGCGCCGCCTGAAGCTGTCGCGTGAGAACAGCCAGTACATCCAGCTTCCCAATCCCCCCGTGGCCTATGAGCTGGGCCGCAAGGCGCTGGCCATGCGCGGCGGTCCCGTCACGGTGGACGCCACCGCGCGCCTGTTCGACCACGGCGCCGCGTCCATCATCCTGCGCGTGCCGGTGACGCCCGGCACCACCTGGGAGAAGCTCACCGACGTCGCCGACGAACTCTATGACAGCCAGGCGCTGGAGGACCTGGCGCGGGAGCTGGTGGAGGGCGTGCGGCGCACCATCGCCTCGGCCGTGCAGGGGCCGCACCTGTGGGACCAGAGCGAGAGCTACACCGTCATCCTCGCCGAGCGCATCCAGGGCACCCCGACCGCGGAGGAGCTGTTCCAGCGCGCGGACATCGCCCGGTTGCTGCTGGGCGAAGTGGGCACCCTGGACCTGGCCCCACGCGAACGCGAGGCCGTCACCCAGGTGCGCTTCAGCTACACCGTCAACGACCTGGTCGTCGTGGACTGGAACAGCGCGTTCGTCTACGAGCCGTCCGGTTCGCGCGACATCCCGGACCTGTTGGAGATCGCCAACGCGCAGCTCCTGGAGTTCCGCTACTACGACGAGCGCTTGGACAAACACATCGCCCGCATCCACGACGAGGTGCAGGCGCGCAAGCGGGGCTGGTTGACGCTGTTCCGCAGCCCCTACCGCGACCTCGCGCGCGAGACGCTGGGCACGCTGGTGGACCTCAACGAGTTCGTGGAGCGGGTGGAGAACAGCCTGAAGATCATCGGCGACTTCTACCTGGCCAAGGTCTACGAGGGCGCCGTGCGCCGCATGCGCATCCCCGCGTGGCAGGGCTCCGTCACGCGCAAGCAGCAGCTCCTGGCCCAGACGTATGGCCTGCTCAAGGGCGAGGTGGACATCGACCGCTCCCACATCCTGGAGGTGATGATCGTCGCGTTGATCATCCTGGAGATCGTCCTGGCCTTCAGCCGGGTCTTCCAACACTGACGCAAGCCTCCACCGTGCGTGAAGGCGGGGTGCGCCAGGGCTCCCGTTTCTTCAGGAAGTGAGCGCCGCGCGTCACCGGGGCAATGGGTCTGGAGTCTCAATCCACCCGGAAGGCGGGGTGGGCCGTCGGAAGTCAGACGGACCCGTCATGATTCGGTCCCATGAAGCGCGGGGGGCATGGGCCCGGCAGGGGGGAGGCTCGCTGGAGGACGGGGTTGGGCTACACTGTGGGACAGGGCGTGCGCCGAGCCGTCCGTGTCTCGCCCCGGGGCGTGGTGGTCTGGGGGTGGAGGTTGCCGCATGAGTGCTTCAAACCCCCTCTTCGGTGACCTGTTGCTCAAGCTGGGCGTGGTTTCGCCGGGGCAGGTGCAGGAAGCGCTCGCGTTGCAGGCCCTCACCGGCCAGCGCGTGGGCGAGGCCCTCATCTCCCTGGGCTACGTGTCGCGCGAGCAGATTCAAGACGCGTTGGGGGAGGCGTTGGGATTGAACCAGGAGAAGGGACCCGCTCAGCCGCCGCTGGGTGAGCTGCTGGTGGGGCTCAAGTACGTGACGCTCGCGCAGCTGGGCGAATCGCTGACGCGGCAGCGCCGCGACGGCCGTCGGCTGGGGGAGATCCTCGTCGAGCAGGGCCACTGCACGTACAAGCAGATCTACGAAGCGCTGGGCCTCCAGAACCGCATCGCCGGACGGCAGGACCTGCCCCGGCCCGCGATGGAGGGCCGCCGCCGCGTGGTGGTGGTGGACGACAGCCCGCTCGCGTGCGCGTTCGTGCAGGAGGGGCTGGTGGCCCTGGGCTATGAAGTCCTCTGCTTCCAGGATCCCTACGAGGCGCTGGAGGGCATGAGCAGGCTGCAACCGGCCATCGTGCTGAGCGACCTGGAGATGCCGGGGCTGGACGGCGTGGAGCTGTGCCGGCGGCTGAAGGAAGGCCCTCGCAGCGCCATCCCCATCATCGTGCTCACCGCGAACGACCGGGAGGCGGAGCGCGTGCGGGGCCTGCGCGCGGGCGCGGACGACTACGTGAACAAGTCCGCGTCCATGGACGAGCTGGCGGCGCGCATCGAGAGCGTGGTGCGCCGCACGGGCGAGACGGAGCGCATGCGCAAGCTGTTCGCGCGCTACACGTCCGACGCGGTGGTGGAAGAGATCCTCAAGAGCGCGGACGCGGCGGTGCTCGCCGGTGAGAAGCGCGAGGTGACGGTGCTGTTCGCGGACATCCGCAACTTCACGGGCCTGGCGGAGAGCCTTCCGCCCGAGCAGGTGGTGGCGGTGCTCAACCAGGTGCTGGGCCGGCTGTCGGACGCGGTGCTCACCTGCGGCGGCACGCTGGACAAGTTCCTGGGCGACGGGCTGATGGCGGTGTTCGGCGCGCCGGTGGGGCGCTCGGACGACGCGCTCCGGGGCCTGCAGTGCGCGAAGATGATGATGGAGGCCTTCGTGGAGCTGCGCGCGGTGGCGGAGTCCGAATGGGTGGCCCACGGCCGCGAGGGCCGGCCCCTGGTGCTGGAGCTGGGCGTGGGGCTCAACTCGGGCGTGGTGGTGTCCGGGAACATCGGCAGCGCGCTGAGGGCCGAGTACACCTGCATCGGCGACGCGGTGAACGTGGCCGCGCGGCTGTGCGCGCTGGCCGGGCCCGGGGAAATCCTGGTGGGCGAGCGCACGCGCGAGCTGGTGAACGCGAACGAGACGGCCTTCGAGGACCTGCCCCCGGTGCGCCTGAAGGGCAAGCAGCAGCCGGTGCCGCTGTACCGGGCCCTCTGACGCCGCGTCCCTTCGTCGAAGTCGATTCATGACCGGCGCGGCCGGGAGCGGTAGGGTGGGCGCGCCATGGCCGCTGCCTCGTCCCACGCCCCCGACGCCTCCGAGAAGTCCCGCCGTTCTCCGCTGCCCTGGGTGGCGGTGGTGTTCGCCGTGGGACTCATCCTGGCGGTGGTGCTCACCGCCTTCCACCGCCGCGACAACGAACAGGCCCACCGCATCCACGCCGACTTCGCCGTCATCCTGGACGCGCTGGAGCGCTACCGGGGTGAGCACCAGGGCCGGTTGCCGGAGGAGGGCAAGCTGGACGCGATGCTCGTGCCCCAGTACCTGCCCGCGGTGCCGTTGGATCCCTGGGGGCGGGCATACCAGTACGCGAGCAACTCGCAGGGCGTGTTCCTGGCCACCTTCGGCCGGGAGAACGGGCGCGGTGGCGTGGGCGAGGACCAGGACCACACCAACCACGACGGGCACCAGGAACTGCTGCGCAAGTAGGGACGCGCAAGCCACCCGGCCCCGGTTCCTGAAGGGCAGGCAGGCCGGCATGAGGGCCGGGCCGCCACCGGGCAGAAGGCGTGCGCATCTTCCGGCAGGGAAGCCCAGCGGGCATCGCTTCCTCCAGGGGGTCCGCCATGGCCATCATCTGCGCAACGAACCTGTCCGCCGAAGCCGCCCACGCGGCGACCGTGGCGGCGACGCTCGCCGGGCGACTGGGCGAGCCCCTGCTCCTCTTGGGCGTGGACGACGAGGTCCCTGACGCGGAGGCCCCGGGCGCCCCGTCCGACGTGGAGGCCTGCCTCGCGGCGGAGTCCGCCCGCCTCCGGGCCCTGGCGGGTACCGTGCAACCCCGGATGCAGCGGGGCGCCTCCGTGGAGACGCTGCTGGGGGGCGAGGAGTGCCGCAGCGCCCGGCTGGTGGTGGTGGCCGCGGAGGGCTGGCGCACGTCCGCCTGGCGCAAGACGTCCCTGCCCGAACGCCTGGCCCGTCACGGCTGCGCCCCGGTGCTGGTGGTGCGAAAGGACACGGCGCTGCTGGACTGGGCCCGGGGCCGTCGCCGGCTGACCGTGCTGGTGGGGGTGAATCCCCGCTCCTCCACGTCCGACGCGGCGCTCACCTTCCTGCGTGAACTTCGGCGCATGGGCGGCTGCGACGTGCTGGCCACCTACGTGTGTTCGCCCGCGGAGGAGCGCCAGCGGCTGGGCATCCACACGCCGGTGCACGTGGAATTGCTGGGGCCCCAGCAGCGCGACATCGAGTCGCTGGACCCCCTGGTGGAGCGGGTGTTGCACCGCGAGGTGCGCGAGCGCCTGGGCGACCTGGAGGGCGAGGGCCGCGTGGAGGTGGTGCTGGAGCCCGGCTACGGCCGCCCGGCGGACCACCTGCTGCACGTGGCCCACGCGCAGGGCGTGGACCTGACGGTGGTGGGCATGCACCTGCGCGGCGGGGTGCAGCGGCTGTGGCACGGCTCCGTGTCGGAGGGCGTGCTGCGCCACGCGGAGCGTTCAGTGGCGTGCGTGCCGCCCATGCTGCGCGAGCCGCGCCGGCTGCCTCCGCCCAGGAGCGCGCTGGTGCCGGTGGACTTCACCCCCGCCTCCGGGCAGGCCATCGCGCAGGCGTGCACGCTGGTGGGCCCAGGCGGCCGCGTGCACCTGCTGCACGTGCACCGCCTGCGGGGCCGCGAGCGGGGCCCGCGCGACTTCCACGGGGTGCTCCCGGAGCCTGCGAGCGAGAGGGACGCGGTGCTCGCCCGGCTCTGGGACCAGGTGCCCCGGGACGCCGTCGCCCTGTCGGTGCACTGGAGCGTGGAGGGTGTCAGCGGAGAGGACGTCGCGCTCGCCATCTGCCAGGCCACGGAGCGCGAGGGCGTGGACCTGGTGTGCGTGGGCACGTCCGAGCGTCACGAAATCGTGCCGGACGCGCTGGAGGGCGCGGTGGCGCACGAGCTGGTGGTCCGCTGCCGCCGCCCGGTGATGGTGGTGCCCACCGCCTGAGTCGGGGCCGTACACCGTACGGGGATGCCGGAGGGAAGGCCGCGCGGTCCCCTTGTCCGATGAACGGATGTCCAGGTTTCCGCTCCTCGCGAAACAGGTCCGTGCTCATTTCTCCCAAGTAAGGGATTGAACAGGCGACCCGTGAGGGCGTTAGACTTTGCGAGGACCCGTTTTCCCAGAAGGGTAGGGCATCCGTGGCTCTTCGAGGCTATCGAGAAGAAGACCTCGTCTCCAACCGTGCATCGCTGCTCATCCACGGAGGTACGGAGGACGAGCGCAGGGCCTGGGCGGAGGAAGCCGCGCTCCACTTCGGCGTCCCCCTCACGGAGGTGCGCCAGGCGGCGGAGCTGGCGGGGGCGCTGCGGCAGCCCAACGGCGTGCTGTTCATCGCGGACGTGGCGAAGCTGCCGCTGGACGCCCAGGGGCTCATCCTGCGCTGCCTGCAGATGCAGGAGGAGCGACCCAAGGTGGTGGTGGGCGTGTCGGGCACGGCGAGCGCGGCCCTGGGGCGCGGCACGCTGCGCGAGGACCTGCACTACCGGCTCCACCAGGCGCAGGTGGACCTGCAGACCGACGGCCTGCGCGACGTCCTCAAGCGGCGCTGGGCGCAGCAGGCGGAACAGCTCGCCGAGCGCACCGCGGCGCTGAAGGCCGCCGAGGAGCAGGAGCGCGCGGCCGCCGTCGCCCGGCGTCCCGGCTCCGTCACCCGCACCGTGCCCAAGCGCAAGGTCCCGCCGAGCCCGCGCAAGAGCGCGCCCCGCAACGCGGTCCGCTGAACCGGGCTCCGGGGCGCCTCCAACGCCTTCGCGGCTACTTGCGGCGCGAAGGCTTCGCGGCCGTCTTCACGGCGGCCCGCTTCGCCCGGGGCGCGGACGTCTTCACCGCCGGGCCCTTCTTCGCGGTGCGGCGCTTCGCCGCGGCGGGCGCCGCCACGACCTTGCTTCCCGTCTTGCGGACCGCCGCCTTGCGCGCGGGAGCCGCCTTTCGCGCGGGAGCCGCCTTGCGCGTGGAGGGGGTGGGCTGCGCCGCCTCCACCTTCCGGACCGTCGTGGCCTTGCGGCGCGAGGGAGAGACCTTCCTGCCCAGCTTCGCCTGGAGGGTGTCCACCGTCCGGACCGTCGCCGAGGCCGTCCCAAGCGCCGTCTCCACCAGCGCCCGCGCCCCTCGCGTGCCCACCCGGGCCACCGCGCGCTTCACCTGCTCCACCAACCCACGCTTCGACGTCGCCATCCGCAGCCTCTTTTCATCGGGAAGGGGCCTGTTCGATTGGGCCCAAGGTAGTCACGGCCCTCGGCTGGAGCAGCGGCCAGGCACGTGGGAGCCCCGGCACGAAGGGCTTGTCACAGGGGGGGGGGACGTCCAGGGCCGGGGAATGGGTAGTACTGGAAAGATGGGCTAGAGTCGTTCCGTCCTCATCTCCCCTCCTTTTTGGAGCGAAATCACATGACCCAGCAAAGCCCTGGCAAGAAGCGCGGTCTGTCCCGTCCCGTGGAAGTCGTCCGCGCGGAGCTGCTCAAGGATCCCGAGACGAAGCGCATCGCGGACGCGGTGGGCATGAAGCTGGAGGACTACGTCGAGCTGGTGCTCGAGTACGCCCAGGACAAGGACAAGGAGCCCATGCTCAACGTCGTGTCCGACGAGGAGCTCAAGGCGAACGGCTTCCCCGTGCACACGGTGGAAGAGGTCGGCGAGTTCCTGGTCGCCGGCGCCAAGGGTGAGCTGCCCGGCCAGGGCAACCCCTTCGCGAAGTCGGAGTTCGAGGCCTCCAAGGGGGACGCGGCCGGCAAGCCGAGCCTGAACCCCACGGGCGACACCGCCAAGGCCCCCCAGGACGAGGCGAAGCGCCAGGAGCTGCTGGAGCAGATGAAGAAGGGTGGCGGCGGACCGCGGGGCTGAAATCGGCAGCCCGCATCCCCCGTGAAATTCGATCGGAAATTCAGGAGGAAACCTTTTCCTCCTCCCTCCGAGAATCCTTTTGTAGCTTCACTTCGGCGCACACTCTCCAAACCAGACTTAAGCAGGGGGTATTACCATGGGCGGCATCGGCAAGATTGTCAGCAGCGTTGCGAAGACGGTTAGCAAGGTTGCCGGCGGCGTCGCGAACATCGCGGGCAAGGCCCTCAGCTTCGTGCAGAACCCGATGGGCGCCATCACGGGCGGCCTGAAGGGTCTGGCGGGCGGCCTCCTGGACAAGCTCCCGTTCGGCCTGGGCAAGCTGGCGAAGCCGTTCGTCGACAAGTTCATCGACTCCGGCGCGTCCCTGCTCTCCAAGGGCCCCCTGGCCGGTCTGTCCCAGCTGACCAAGTTCGCCCCGACCGTGAAGTCCATCGCGGACATCGCGACGACGGTGAAGGACGGCGCGGACAAGGTCGGCGCGCTGGCCTCCCAGCCCGCGCAGCAGAACGTGCAGAACCTGTTCGCTCACGCGCAGGCTGCGCTCATCAACTAAGTTTCACGCTGAAGTTGGCGTGACGCTCAGTCCGGAGGCCGGTGCTCACCGCGAGGTGGGGGCCGGCCTTTCGGCTTTGCGGGCCACGCTCCGGGCCGGTCCCCTCCTTCGCGGCGGGGGACCGGCCCGTTTCTCTTCTCGGACAATCACAAACCGAGAGGGATTGGGGTGGGGCGCGAC
>NZ_RAWI01000315.1 GCF_003612125.1 Corallococcus praedator | reverse complement strand
GGGTGGGGCAGGGCAAGGGCTTCACGCCGGAGAGGCTGCTCGCGCTGCCGGACCTGAGCCTGCGCGAAGCAGGCCTGTCCGCGAACAAGCTGCTGGCCATCCAGGACCTGGCGCGCAAGACGGTGGATGGCACCGTGCCGCCGCTCGCCCGGGTGCGCCGCATGTCCGACGCGGACCTGATTGAGCACCTCACGCAGGTGCGGGGCATTGGCCAGTGGACCGTGGAGATGCTGCTCATCTTCCGCCTGGGCCGGCCGGACATCCTGCCGGTGGACGACTACGGCGTGCGCAAGGGCTTCATGGTCATGAACGGCCTGAAGGAGATGCCCAAGCCCAAGGCGCTGCTGGCCTACGGCGAGCGCTGGCGCCCGTACCGCACGGTGGTGAGCTGGTATTTGTGGCGGGCGGCGGACCTGCCCGTGGGCACCTTCGCCCCGTTGTAGGACCGCCCGGCGAGCTGGCCCTCGGGGCAGACCGTCCGTTGTCGTGGCGCGCGGCCGTCCTCACCCCTAGGGGACGGAGGAATCAACGCGCATGCGTGCACTCACCTATCAAGGTCCCTACCGCGTCCAGGTGGAGCAGAAGCCCGATCCGCGCATCGAGCATCCCCAGGACGTCGTCCTCAAGGTGACCCGCTCCGGCATCTGCGGTTCGGACCTGCACCTGCTCCACGGGCTGGTGCCGGACACGCGCGTGGGCTGCACCTTCGGCCACGAGTTCACCGGCGTGGTGGAGGAGGTGGGCGGCGAGGTGTCTCAGCTCAAGAAGGGCGACCGCGTGGTGGTGCCCTTCAACATCTCCTGCGGTACCTGCTTCTACTGTCAGCGCGGCCTCACCGGGAACTGCGAGAACAGCAACCCGGGCAGCGACGTGGCGTCGGGCGTGTATGGCTATTCGCACACCACCGGCGGCTTCGACGGCGGGCAGGCGGAGTACGTGCGCGTGCCCTTCGCGGACGTGGGGCCCATGAAGATTCCGGACGGCATGGACGACGAGTCCGTCCTCTTCCTCAGCGACATCCTGCCCACCGGCTACCAGGCCGCGGAGATGGGGGAGATAAAAGGCGGGGAGACGGTGGTGGTGTTCGGGGCGGGCCCCGTGGGCCTCTTCGCGATGAAGTCCGCGTGGCTGATGGGCGCGGGCCGCGTGGTGGCGGTGGATCACCTGCCGTACCGCCTGGAGTTCGCGCGGAGGTTCGCCAACGTGGAGACGGTGGACTTCAAGCGGGTGGGCGACATCGTCCTGCACCTGAAGGAGCTGTTCGAAGGCCGGGGCCCGGACGTCTGCATCGACGCGGTGGGCATGGAGGCGGAGGGCTCGCGCGCGCACCGCGTGCTGGGCCTGGGGCTGAAGCTGGAGGCCGGCGCGCCCACCGTCATCCAGTGGTGCATCAACTGCGTGCGCAAGGGCGGCAACATCTCCATCATCGGCGTGTACGGGCCGCCGTGGAACTTCATCCCCATTGGCACCGCGATGAACAAGGGCCTGACGCTGCGGATGAACCAGGCGAACACCCGGCGCTACATGCCGCACCTGCTGGAGCACATCCAGAAGGGGCGCATCGACCCGAAGGCCATCATCACCCACCGCTTCCCGCTGGAGGAGGCGCCGGACGCGTACGAGCTGTTCTCCGACAAGCAGGACGGCTGCATCAAGTGCGTCCTCATGCCCCACGGTCACGCCTGAGCTGAACCCCACCGAAAAACAGGAGGCACGTCCATGCCCCAGAAGACACCGCGCAAGCCAGGCGCCGCGAAGCCCCGTGCGAAGTCGAAGCCGAAGCCGACGGACATCGCCGTGGACCTGGATCCGTCCCAGCGTCCGGGCGTCCCGATGGAGACGGCGCCGCAGCCGCTGGCGGGGGCCCGGGTGCCCATCGCGTCCCAGCATGCGGACGTGCCGGTGTACAAGCACGCGGGCCGCAAGCAGATGCCGCCGGTGTTCGGCACCGCCCAGCCTCCGCGGGGGCTCAGTGGCCTGCTGCGAAGGGCCGCCTATGCGAAGCCGGACCACCACCCCGGGCACTGGGTGCTGCTGCTGCTGGCGGACCGGGTGGACGTCTGGGAGCACCGCGTGAAGAGGTCGCTTCCCTGGGCCGCGCCCTCGGCCGTGGTCCTCGCCGCCGGCCTGATGTGGCGGGCCCGCCGCGCTTGAGGCGGCGGGCCGCGCGGCAGGCCTTAAGCGTCCCGGCCGTTGTAGGGCATGGGGGTGAGCGTGGAGAGGTCCACGCCGTCCAGGCAGCGCACGTTGATGGCGAACATCCGCTTGCCATCCGGGCCCACGCCGGTGCCGTAGGACTCCACGCCGCAGTTGGAGCAGAAGAGGTGGTCGATGACCTTCTTGTTGAACTGGTAGAGCTTCTGGTTGTCCACGCCGGCCAGGGGCTTGAACTGCTCCGGGGGGACGAAGGTCAAGAGCAGGCCGCGCTTGTGACAGATGGAACAGTTGCAGCTCACCACCTGCGCCAGGTCCGTCCGGGCCTCGTACTGGACCTGTCCACAGTGGCATGCACCCGCGTACGTCTTCATCTCCGCCATGTCGCTTCCTCCAGGGGTTCGTGGGAGCCGGGCCGGAGCCTGCGCTCCGCCCACCCGGACCGTGGCGCGAATCAATGACAGAGGTGGCGGGGACCGCAAGCGACCCCGGGAGCACAGCCGTGCCCCGGGGTGCTTTTGCGGCGGTGCGTCAGGACTTCACATCAGTCAGAGGTGGTCATCACGGAGACCATCCGCACGAAGCGGCGGTCGGTGCTCACCGCGGCGATGACGTAGCCGGCCGTGTAGCCCGGCGCGCCGCAGCCCCGGCAGCTCCAGCCGGTGACGTAGAGGCGGTTGCTGTTGCGGGAGATGGCCGTGATGAAGGCCGTCGCGCCCTCCACCTCGTCCACCGTCGGGGTGGCGGAGAAGATGTTGCCGCTGAGCCGCGCGATGAGCTCCTTCACGGTGAAGGGCTCGAAGATGCTGCTCTGCGGACCGAAGTAGGAGCTGAACGCTTCACCCTGGGTGGCCTGGTTCGCGACGCCCTGCCCGTTGGCGATTAGCCCTCCTGGATGCGCGAGGCGTTGGCCAGCGGGCCGGTGGCGCCGTACAGCGACGCGGCGGTGCCGGCGACCGGGCTCAGGTACAGGGGCGCGGCCACCGGGTTCGCGTCGTTCAGCTCGTAGAAGTCCGCGAAGTACTTCGCCGCGGTGCCCGTCAGCGACTGCTGGAACAGCGTGTCGTTGAGGCGGGTGGTGAGGTAGGCGCGCTCCGCGCTGTCCACGCCCGTGGGGCCGCCGGTGTCGTTGAGGAACGCGTTGAGCGCGGTCTTGAGCTCCGAGCGGATGACGGTGGCGCCGCCGGGGCTGGTGGTGCCGCGCGCGGTGGTGATGCTCGCCTCGAAGGCGGGGATGCTGGTGGTGGACGTGGCGAGCGCCGTCGGCGCGGTGAGCAGGACGAGCCCGCCCAGGAGCGACTTCATCGACTTGTTCATCATGGGAACCAGAACCTCTTCACTCGCGGGGCCGGGGGACCGGCGCCCGCGTTCGGGGGGAACTTCAGACGGCGCGGTGGCAAGTGCCACGCGCCCCTGACAGGTCCGGCGTGAGGTTCCGGTGACACGCGGCCCCGTGACACGTCCGTGATGAACGGCGACGGGCGTGACGGAAATGTTTCACGACACGGGCTGGGTCGTGGGGGCGGGGCTGTTGCGGCGCAGGGGCGCGAGCAGCGCGAGGAACGCGGCGGACAGCGCGACGCCCAGCAGGAACACGTTCGGGTAGCCCCAGCCTCCGAACTTCGGATCCGCGAGCAGTCCCGCCAGGGGCCCGGCGGGGGCCTTGCCCGCGACCTCCACACTGGCCAGCAGCGTGTAGTGCGTGGCGCCGATGCGGCGGTCGGTGCGCGACATCATGAAGGCGAACATCACCGTGGTGAGCGCGCCGCCGAAGAACTCCTCGGTGAGGGTGACGCCCAGCACGCCCGCGTCGCTGACGCCCACCTGCGTGAGCAGCCACCGTCCGGCCAGGGGCAACAGGCGCAGCGTCCCGGTGAGCGCCACCGCGCCCAGGAGCGGCAGGCGCACGGCGATGAGCCCGCCACACGTGGAGCCGATGAGCGACGCGGCGGTGCCCCACGTGCCCACCCACAGGCCAATCTGGGCGGGCGTGTAGCCGGCGTCCACGAGGAAGGGCTTGTAGAGGACGTCGGACATGGACTCGCCCAGCTTGTACGTGCCGATGAAGAGCAAGAGCCACCCGGTGCCCGGCACGGTGAGCGCGGACTTGAGGCGCGTCAAGAGCGCGGGCCAGTCCAGCTTCGGCCCGGCGGGCCCCTCCTGCTCACGCGGGGGCGGCTCGCGCACGAAGAGGACGACGGTGAAGACCGTGAGGCACAGCGCGGCCATGACCAGGAACAGGCCCGACCAGCCGATGCGCGAGCTGGCCCACACGAGCAGCCCGCCGCCGGTGAGCATGCCCAGCTTGTAGCCCACGACCTGCGCGGTGTTGCCCGGGCCCAGCTCCTCCGGGCGCAGCAGGTCCACCGCGAAGCCGTCCACCGCGATGTCCTGGGTGGCGGCGAAGAGGTTCATCACGAAGATGAGCCCCAGCAGCAGCGGCAGCGAGTCCCGCTGCGCGGCGAAGGCGGCGCCCACGCACGCCAGGGCCAGGCCCGCCTGCATGGGCAATATCCAGGAGCGGCGCCGGCCCACGCGCTGGGAGCCGTAGCGGTCCACCAGCGGGGCCCACAGCGCCTTGAGCATCCACGGCAGCGACAGCGCGCCGGCGAACCCCAGCGCGGCCAGCGAGACGCCCCGCGTGCGCAGGTAGACGGGCAGCGCCGTCACCTGGAAGCCGAACGGAAGTCCCTGCACGAAGTAGAGGGCGCACAACAGCCACAGCCGGGACGGGATGCGTCGCATGGTCGTGGGGGCAGCCTATACTCCCGCCCTTCCAAACGCGTGTGGCTGGGAACGAAGAGGGGCGCATGTCGGAGCAGGCCGGGACCGAGTCGGGAATCATCGTCGTGGAGCTGTCCGCCGACCACGAGCTGGAAGCGGACCACGTGGACGCGGTGGTGGAGGTGAAGGCGTCCGCCTTCTTCACCGGCAACGCGGCGTTCACCAACGCGAGGGAGGTGGTGGTGCTGGTGCGCGCGCTGGAGGAGCTGGGCGTGCCCCGCACGGCCGTGACCCTCCAGTCGGTGCAGGCGGAGATGTCGGAGGGGCTGCTCACGCGCTCGTCCTCGGCGGTGTACATGCTGCGCATCCGGCTGGAGCAGGTGGAGCGGCTGGGGGACGTGCTCGCGGCCTTCAGCACCCTGAAGCAGGCGACGCTGCGCGAGCTCAAGTGGGGCTATTCGCGCGAACTGGAGTTCCGCCAGGACTGGCTGGAGGCGCTGGCGCGCGAGTCGGTGAAGAAGGCCCGCCGCGTGGCCGCCGGGCTGGGCGTGAAGCTCGCGGGGCTGCACCGCTTCTCCGAAAAGACGCTGGAGTCGCACCTCTTCGCCACCGGGCGCGGGGGTTACAACGCCGGTGACGAGGGCTCCTCCGTGCCGATGTATCCGGGTGGCAGCTACACCAAGGGCCGCGTGGCGCTGGGCTTCCCGCTGTCGCACCGCAAGAAGGTGCACGTGATGGCCACGGCGGAGTTCCGCAGCGTGCCGACCCCGGAGTCCTGACCGGGGCCGGCGCTGCCGGGCTTCAGGTCGCGGGCGTGTGCTGGAGCACCAGCGCTTCCAGCCGCTGCAGCGCCTTGTCCAGCGTCTCCCACGAGGGGCCGAAGGACAGGCGCACGTAGCTGCGGAAGCGCGAGGCCCGGGCGCGGCGCTTGCCCGGGTTCACGTCGAAGAACTCACCGGGCACGGTGATGACCTTGTGCTCCAGCGCGGCGCGGAAGAAGGCCATGCCGTCGTTGAGCGGCGCGGGCAGTCCGGACAGGTTGCCCCAGACGTAGAACGTCCCGTCCGGCGCCCGGTCCGTGCGGATGCCCAGCCGCTCCAGGCGCGAATGGAACTTGTCGCGCTTCTCGCGGAAGGTGGCGTGGATGGCGCGCGTCTCCGCCACCACCGGCTCCTCCTGGAGCAGCGGAATCGCCGCGCGCTGCAGGGGCCGGCTGCCGCCGCCGTCCAGGAAGCTGCCCGCGCTCGACACGGTGTCGATGACCTGCTTCGGCCCCACCGTCCACGTCATGCGCCAGCCCGGGTAGCGCCAGTTCTTGGTGAGCCCGTCGAAGAGCACCACCGGGTCGCGGTTCACGTCCTCCACGTAGCGGGCGGCGCTCTCCACCGGCAGCACGCCCGGACGGCCCGTCCAGATGTAGTGCGAATAGAACTCGTCGATGAGCAGCGAGCACTCCAGCTCGCGCGCGACGCCCACCCACCGCGCCAGTTCGTCGCCCTGCACCAGCTTGCCGGTGGGGTTGCATGGGTTGGAGAAGAGCAGCGCGGACAGGCCGCGCCCCTGGATTTCGCGGCGCAGATCCTCGTGGGTGAAGGCGTAGCCGCGCGAGCCCTCCAGCAGGATGGGGATGGCGGTGAACGCCTTGAAGACGTCCAGCAGCTCTTCGTACGCGGTGTAGTCGGGCAGGAAGTGGCCCAGGTTCACGCTGCCCAGGCTGGCCGCGGCGCGGGTGAGGGCCGCGCGGCCACCGCCGGACAGACACACGTTCTCCGCGCTGTACTGGCTGGGCAGGCCCTTGCGGTAGAGGCGGTTGTAGAGGCTGGCGATGGCCTCCCGCACCTCCCACAGGCCCGCGACGGGCGCGTACTCCTGGTCCGCCATGTCCACCGTCACCTGGCTCACGCGGGGCGGGGCGCCGGGCAGGTCGCCCGTCTCCGGCTGCCCCTGGCCCAGGTTGCACCAGTCCGGGTCGCCGGGACGGTAGCCGCGGCGGGTGGCCTCGGCGGTGACGAAGATGACGCCCGTGCGGGGCACGGTGCGGAAGGCATGCAGGGGGACGCTGTCGCTCACGGGGGGCACGCTAGCGCGCCCCCCACTTCGGTGCAGCCTCCCTGTTTCAGCCTTCCAGGGACGCCCGCAGGAACCAGGCGTGCTTCTCGAACTCGGTGATGATGCCGGTGAACAGGTCCACCGTGTCCGTGTCCTGGTGCCCCTCCACCTGCTTGCGGCTGTCGCGCAGGCCGGCCAGGTACACCTCGATGCGCTCGGCCAGCAGCTTCACGTGCTCCAGGTCGCGGGAGGTCTCCTGCGGGTACTCAGGCAGGCGGCTGTGCGTGCCCACGTGGCGGCTGGTGCCGTACGCCCGGCCGCCCAGCGTCACGGCGCGCTCCGCGATGGAGTCGTTGTGGTTGGCGAGGCTCACCGCGAAGGTTTCAAACAGCGGGTGCAGGGCGGCGAACTGCGGGCCCTTGATGTTCCAGTGGGCGACCTTGATCTGCGAGTGCAGGTCCAACCCGTCCGACAGCCGCTCGTTGAGGGTGGCGGAGATGGCGGTGCGGGCCTGCTCGGAGAGGGGACTCGGGCTCTTGTAGAGGGCCATGGGGGACTCGTGCCTTTCGAAGAGAGGGGTGGAAACAAAGCGCCCCCCGGTGTTTCCACCGGAGGGCGCCAGGAACTTCATGTCACGGAGCGCAGCGGACCCTTACGACTCCAGGCCCACCGCCGCCGCGTGGATGACGCTGGCGATGCGAACCGCGTCGTGCACGTGCTCCTCGGTGAGGCCGCCATCCAGCACGACCTTCTCGTGGGACTGGATGCACATCTCGCAGCCGTTGATGGCGCTGACCGCGAGGCAGACCAGCTCGAAGTCCACCTTGTTCGTCAGCACCTGCGCGAGCCGGTTCATCCGCAGTCCCGCCCGCTTGGTCGAGTACGACTCCTTCCCGATCATGTGGCGGAAGCGGTAGAAGACGTTGTTCATCGCCATCAGCGAGGCCGCCGCACGTGCGTCCTCGATGACCGGCCCGGACTTCTCACCCAGCGCCTGCTTCGCCTCGTTCAGCATCGCCTCCTTCAGCCGGTCATTCCGAGCGGCGAAGGCGCATGCCACGGCCGTACCCCAACGCTGCTCCGGGGTGAGGGTCGTGCTCTCCAGGACGGCGGAGAGGTTGAGGCGGGTGTCCTTGTGGGCATCCGCGAGTTCACTGCGGACGACTTCGAGCGAGGCCATGGTGGGTTACCCCGCCTTCGCCAGCTTCGAGGTGAGGGTCTCCTCACCCTTCTGCCAGTTGCACGGGCACAGCTCGTCCGTCTGGAAGGCGTCCAGCGTGCGCACGTACTCGCCCACGTTGCGGCCCACGGACAGGTCGTTCGCGGACACGTGGCGGATGATGCCCTCGGGGTCCACGATGAACGTGGCGCGCAGGGCCACGCCCTCTTCCTTGTGCAGGATGCCCAGCGCGGCGGACAGCTCGCGCTTGACGTCCGCCAGCATGGGGAAGGGCAGGCTCTTCAGGTCCGGGTGGTGCGTGCGCCACGCGTGGTGCACGAACTCGTTGTCCGTGCTCAGGCCCAGCACCTGCGCGTCGCGGTCGTTGAAGTCCTTGTTGCGCTTGCCGAACTCCGCGATCTCCGTGGGGCAGATGAACGTGAAGTCCTTCGGCCACGCGAACAGGATGAGCCACTTGCCCTTGTAGGTCTCGTTCGTGATGTCCTGGAACTCCTTGCCCTTCTCCAGGCTCACGGTGCCCTTCAGCTTGAAGTTCGGAAGCTTGTCGCCGACGGTCAGCATGGATTCGACTCCTTGGGATGGGGGGCGGGCCATCGTGGTCCACCCCAGAGGTTGTGGTTGCTACGGTGTAAAGCAGCTCCCGTGCCAGTGCTTCAACTTCTATGATTCCAGGGGTTTGCGTCAGACCCTCGAATCCGCACCGGCGGGGCGGTGCTGCCGGGAGGGTGAATAACGAAATCCCGGTGCTTGTCGCCACTGCAATTTCGGTGGGCCGCTATTATCGGTAACACATGCCGGATGAACTGATGGGGCGCCACCCGGAAGTGACGCAGGATGCTCGGGAGCTGGTCGAGCTGGCAACCACCGAAGAGGGGGTGGGGGAACTTCTCCGTCGGGGACTGGACTGGCTGACGCGGGTGGTCCCCTTCGACCTGGCCACGCTGTTCCTCCTCAAGGAGGGAAAGCTGGAGGCGGTGGCTGCGCGTGGGCCGCTGGCGAACCAGGCGGTGCGCAAGCACTCGCTCCAGCTGTCGGACTTCCCATCATTGCGGCAGGCGCTGGAGACGCGGCGCGCGCGGGCGTTCACGGAAGAGGACCACGCGCACGGGGATGGGGACCCGTTCGACGGGGTGCTGGACTTGCCCGCGGGCCACTCGTGCATGGTGGTGCCGCTGTGCGCGGGGGAGCGCTGCTACGGCGTGCTGACGTTGGATCGCGCGGAGTGCGTCGCGTACGCGCAGCCGGTGGTGGACCTGGTGGAGGTGTACGGGCAGATGCTGGCCACGGCGCTCCAGGGCGCGGAGAAGCAGGTGGTGGTGGAGCGGCTGCACCGCCAGGACCACGAGCGCGCCAGGCTCCTGGAGTCGCAGCTGGGCGGGGACTCGGAAGGCATCCTGGAGACGTCGCTGAGCCCGGTGATGCGGGACCTGTCCCGGCGCGCGCGGCAGGTGGCGGAGACGGACACGCCGGTCTTGATTACCGGTGAGACGGGCACGGGCAAGGAGCGGCTGGCGCGGGCCATCCACCGCTGGAGTTCGCGCAGGGACCAGCCCTTCGTGTCGCTCAACTGCGCGGCCATTCCGGCGGGCCTGCTGGAGAGCGAGCTGTTCGGCCACGTGAAGGGCGCCTTCACCGGGGCGAACCGCGACCGGGCGGGCCGCTTCCAGATGGCGAACGGGGGCACGCTGCTCCTGGATGAGATTGGCGAATTGCCCGTGGAGCTGCAGGCGAAGCTGTTGCGCGCGCTCCAGGAGAAGGCGTTCGAGCCGGTGGGCAGCGACAAGACGGTGAAGGCCGACGTGCGCATCCTGGCGGCCACGCACGTGGACCTGCACCAGGCGATCGCCCAGAAGCGCTTCCGCGAGGACCTGTTCTATCGCTTGAGCGTGTTCCCGCTGCGCCTGCCGCCGTTGCGCGAGCGGCGCGAGGACCTGCCGCAGCTCACGGTGTTCCTGTTGGAGGAGCAGGCGCGGCGCATCGGCCGGCGCGGGATGCGGGTGACGGCCTCCGGGCTGACGCGGCTGGCGGCGTATGACTGGCCAGGCAACCTGCGCGAGCTGGCGAATGCGTTGGAGCGCGCCACCATCCTGACGCAGGGGCAGGAGCTGTCGGCGAATGCGTTCGACCTGCCGGTGGGAGGTGCTCCCGTGGGGGCGCACGTGGCTTCGGTGGAAGCCCCGGCGGCGCTGCCTTCAGGAGCGCCGGTGGCGACGCTGGCGGCGGTGCAGCGCGAGCACATCCTGCGGGTGCTGACGTTGACCCGGGGCCGCGTCTACGGCGACGGCGGCGCGGCGGCGCTGCTGGGGCTCAAGCCGTCCACGCTGCAGAGCCGGATGAAGAAGCTGGGCATCGCTCGGCTGGAGGGGTTCACGGCCGAGGAGGCGTGACGGGCCGGAGGATGCGTCCCGGCCCGGCCTCCGCGCTGGCTCAGTACCAGCGGCTGTCCTCGCGGGCCTCGCGGCGGTCCTCGCGCATCTCCTCACGGTTCTGTGACTGCTCGGCGCGCGCCAGCTGCACCAGGTCCGCCAGCAGCATCCGCTTGCGCATCACGCTGCCGCTGTCCATGCGGCCATAGAGCCCGTTCAGCTCCTGGGCGATGCCGCGCGTCTGCCGCAGGGCGCGGGACTCCTGGCGGGCGTCGCGCACGTCGTCGCGGCGGTCGTCGCGGTCATCCGAGCGGTAGCCGTCATGGCGCACTTCGCGCGTGCTGCCGCGTGCCTCGCGCTTGTCCTGGGCCAGCTCGCGGTGGGACTCGTTCAGCTCCGCCGCGACGTAGTCGCGCAGGTCCTGCTCCACCTGCATCAGGTCGCGCCGGGCGTAGCGGCCGCGGGCCGAGTCGTACCGGGCGAGCAGCGACTCCACCTGGCGCAGGTCCTGGCGGTCATCGCGCGTCTCGCGCCGGTCCTGCCGCAGCTCCTGCCGGTCACGGCCCTGCTCGGAGGGCTTGCGGAAGTCGCCTGCGTGGGCCAGGGCCGGGAGGGAAAGCGCCATCGTTGCCAGCAGCCACTTCGCCATGGGGTGTCTCCTTCAAGAGCGTGTCTGCCCTGATGGACGGGGCAGGGCGCCGCGCATTCAAAGGAGACGACTCCCCAGCGGGGTACGACCGGGGCCTACGCCACCG
>NZ_RAWI01000314.1 GCF_003612125.1 Corallococcus praedator | reverse complement strand
ACGGTGGCATGCCCGCGCTGAAGTGGCCACCCGGGGGGATGTGGGTGGGAAGGGCTTGCTCGCCTGACTCCCTTCGGATGGCGAAAAAAGATCGGCAGGCGACCCGGTTCGCTGCTTAACTTCTTAGCCAATGAACGACGACATGACTCGTGAGCGCCTGGGACTTGGACTGCGGGAAGTGGAGCCTTCGCCGGTTCCATTGGTTCCGTCGGTGTCCCTGGCGCACTCGCTGCAGCAGGCGCTTCAAGGCGCGGTGTTCCCGCTCACTGCCGAACAGTTGACGTGGGTGGCGCGCGAGAATGAGGCGCCGTCGCACGTGGTGTCGCTGCTGGGCGCGCTGCCTCGGGGACGTTTCCCCTCGGTGGAGACCGTGGCCCACGCCCTCGAGGACACCGCCGCCTGAAGTCGGGGGTTGCCCCCGGATTGCCGCTCAACGCTCCCTTCCGGCCCTGGGTAGAAGGTACCCACGGGCGCGCGGTCGGATGGGCGCGTTATCTTCGGCGCGACCAGCCTGCCTTCCGGATGAGGAAGCCACGGTCTGGAGGAGCTCCATGAACGCCTCGGACCTGCCCGCCGTGCTGTACGTGGACGACGACGCCCTCAACCTGAGGGTGTTCGACGCCAACTTCGGGCAGAAGTTTCGCATCTTCCGGTGCTCGTCCCCCAACGAGGCCCTGGCGCTGCTGGAGCAGCGGCGCGGGGAGATTGGCGTGGTGCTGTCGGACCAGCGCATGCCGGGGATGACGGGCGTGGAACTGCTGGAGCGCGCCCGCACCATCGCGCCGGACGCCAAGCGCATGCTCGTCACGGCCTACGCGGACATGCAGGCCGTCATCGACGCGGTGAACCGCGGACAGGTGACGCGCTACTTCGTCAAGCCGTGGGACCGCGCGGAGCTGCTGGCGGCGCTGGAGGACGCGCTCAAGATTGCCCGGCTGGAGCTGCGCATCCGCGAGGTGGAAGGCCGGATGATGAAGTCCGAGCGTCTGGCCACGCTGGGGCAGGTGACCGCGGGCATCGCGCACGAACTCATGGGCCCGGTGGGCTACCTCACGCAGAACGTGACCTCGCTCCAGCGCGACATGCAGCCGGTGGTGCAGTACGTGTCGCGCCACCTGGCGACGGATCCGGATGACGAAGTGTCCTCCACCATCGAGGACCTGCCGTCGCTCATCAAGGACCTGTCGGACGGCGCGGGCCACCTGCGTGAGGTGGCGCTGGGCCTGCGCACGCAGGCGCGCGGCGAGGACCTGGAGACCACCGCGGACGTGGCCGAAGTGGTGTCCTTCGCGGTGAAGCTGGCGCGGGCGGAAGTGAGGGACCGGGCGCGGCTGTCGAGCAGCGGTGACCCCGTGCGCATCATCTTCGGGCCGGTGAAGCTGTGCCAGGTGCTGCTCAACCTCATCGTCAACGCGGCCCAGGCCATGGAGGGCACGGGCCGCACGGGCCGCATCGACGTGCGGTGGGCGGCGACCGAGTCGGACGTGGTGCTGTCGGTGGTGGACAACGGGTGCGGCATCCCCACCGCGTTGCAGGAGCGCGTGTTCCAGCCGCTCTTCACCACCAAGCCCGTGGGCATCGGCACGGGCCTGGGCCTGTCCATCTGCCGGGAGCTGGTGACGCAGTTCGGAGGCCAGCTCCGCCTGACGTCCACGCCGGGCGAGGGCACCGAAATCGAGCTCACCTTCCGGCGAGCCCCGCCCCCTTGAGCCCGAAGGCGTTGTGCAGGAGGCGCCACACCCGGTGAAGGGTTTCACCTTCCTGGGGCCGCACGTCCCGCACCAACAGTGCGCGTCGGGGTGCTTCCAGGGGCCCGTACTCCACCACGAGTGAATAGCGTCCGCCCGGCGGCTGGACGATGTGCACCGCCCGCACGTCGTCGAAGGGCAGCGTCTCCGTGCGTGCGGCCCCTGGGGCCCACGCGAGCGTCTCCAGGCGCAGCGACTCCGTCTTGAAGTGCAGGACGAAGCGGCGGCGCTTGAGCCGCGCCTCCAGCACGAGCGCGCCGAAGACGAGCGCCCCCGCCAGGACGAGCGGCAGGGTCGCGGCGACGCCGGGGACGCGGGATGAATCCAGCACGAGCATCACCGTGCCCAGGGCGGCGCTCACCCCGGCCAGGCCCAGGCACAGCGATGGCAGGACCCGCAGCGTCCAGGGCGGCGGCAGCGACTCGCCCACCAGCCGACCCCCGTCGTAGAACAACCGCACGTCCCCCAGCAGGGGTGGCACCCGGTTCTCCCGGAGCGCGTCTTCGAAGCTCACTGCGCGAGCATAGACACGCTGGCCTCTTCCCACCCTCGAAGTTGGACGTGAGCTGTGCGATCCTCCCAATTCATGGATCTCCCGTTCGAGACCGGTGAAGGTGAAGGGGAAGGGCGGGGGACGCTCGCCTCGAAGGTGCTGCTGGTGGATGACGAGCCCGTGGTGCTCGACATCTGCGTGCGCCTTCTGGGGCGTGAGGCGGACCTCGTCGTGTTCCCGGTGGGCAGTGCGGAAGAGGCGCTCACCCTCTTGAGGGACCAGCGCATCGACGTGCTGGTGACGGACAAGAACCTGCCCGGCATGGGCGGGGTGGAGCTCATCTCGGAGGCGCGCCGGATGCAGCCCGCGCTGGAGGCGGTGATGATCACCGCGTACGCCAGCTCCGAGTCCGTCATCGCCGCGTTCGCCGCCGGGGCCAGCGACTACATCCTCAAGCCCTTCGACGACCTGCGCGTGCTGCGCGCCAAGGTGCGCGCCGCGCTGGAGCGCCGCACCGAACGCGTGCGCACGCGCAACGGCGCCCGCGAAGTCGCCCGTCAGGCGGCGGCGCTGCTGGACGCGGGCCGAGACGCGCCGGAGCCCGCGCACGTGGCGCTGGAGACGGAGCTGCGCGCCTACGAAGAGATGGTGCGCATGGTCCAGCACGGCAGCGTCGCGGTGGTGGGCAGCAGCGAGGCCGTGAGGGTGCTGAAGGAAGCGCGCTTCGAGGTGGTGGAGCTGCCGCCGTATTCGCCCCAGTTGGACGGCGCGGACGTGGTGGTGGTGGAGACCGGGGATCCGCAGTGGCGCACGCTGGCGGAGCGCCTCCAGGGGGGCTCTTCCGACGTGGTGCTCCTGGCCGGCGCGGACGCCGACCTGAGCGACCTGCTGGAGGCCATCACCCTGCGCATGGACCTGGTGGGCTACGGACAGGCCAACGCCACCCGCATCCTCCCGGAGAAGGTGCGCATGCTGCTGATGCGCCGGAGCATCCAGCGCGCCCAGGAGCGGCTCACCGCGGCGCTGGACACCTTCCGTCAGAGCATCACGTCCGCCTGAGCAGCGGGACGAACCGGGGAGCGCGGAAGGCCCACGGGCTTCCGCATCCCTCCGAAGCCGCATGCGGAGGCCCGAACAGGGCAGGGCGCGGGGCGCCACCTCATGCCCGCAAAAGCGAAACGCCCACCTTCTTTTCAGAAGGTGGGCGTCTCTGTGTGACCCTGCCGGGATTCGAACCCGAGTTTGAGCCGTGAGAGGGCTCCGTCCTAACCACTAGACGACAGGGCCGGCTTTCCTACAACCGCGCCTTTGATGCCGACGCTTCCTACACTTTCTGGTTGCTGACGTCAACCAGGAACTTCAGCTGGGGAACTAGGATTCGAACCTAGATAAGCAGAGTCAGAGTCTGCTGTCCTACCGTTAGACGATTCCCCAAAGACCTGCGGGACCTGCTGCTGCGGGCGCTTCTACTACCCAACTCTCTGCTCGACTTCAACTACTTCGTTTTCCTGACCGGCTTCGCATCTTTCTTCGCCGGCTTCGCCGCCCCCTGCAGCGGGACGACGTAGATGCGAACCTCTTCGTTCGCTTCGTAGATGTTCAACCCTTCGAAGTTCTTCCCCGACGGGTTGGTGATGTGCACGGCCTTCACGCCCGGCTGGTTGACGATCGATCGCCTCGGGTAGCTCGAGGATGGATAGACGGTCTTGTAGTAGTCGAGCGTCGCCTCGAAATCGCGCGATGCCCGGTACCGGTTCTCGCCCACCTTCTGGGCACCATCCGGGAGTTGGGCGCCGTTCACGACTTCGGCGCCCGACGCCGCCGCCCAGAGGGCCAGCAGCACCGCCCCGAGCGGGCGCGCCTTATAGAAATGGGGTCGCAGGCTGTCAAGCGGTCGCGTCATCGCCGGCCAAGATAGGGCCCGGCGACGCCCGCGTCCACCGTCAATCTCACCCGCCGCGCGCGAGCGCCGCGTCGATGCGCCGGAGGGCTTCGTCACGCCCCGCGAAGAGCAGCGTTTCGCCGATGCCGGGGCTGGTGGTGTTGCCGGTGATGGCGACGCGCAGGGGCTGGGCCACCTTGCCCATGCCCACGCTCGCGGTTTCGCTCACCGTCTTCACCACGCCATCCAGCAGCTCCACCGTCCAGGCAGGCAGCGCCACCAGCCGCTCCCGGGCCTGCCGCAGGAGGCCCAGCGAGTCCCCGCTCAGGTGCTTGGCCGCGGCCTTCTCATCCAGCGTCACGCCGGCGCGGAAGTAGATGGACGCGGTGTTCGCCATCTCCTCCAGCGTCTGCGAGCGCTCGCGCAGCGCGATCACCATCGGCTCCAGCCGCGAGTCGCCCCGGGCCTGGAAGCCGCGGGCCTCCAGGAAGGGCAACAGCCGCTCCGCGATGAGGGCCGCCGGCAGGCGCTTGAGCCACTCCTGGTTGAACCACTTGAGCTTGACCGGATCCCACACGCCGGAGGTGCTGCCCACGCCGTCGAAGTCGAACCACTCCACCATCTGCTCGCGGGAGATGACCTCGTCGTTGCCGTGGCTCCAGCCCAGGCGGATGACGAAGTTGAGCAGGCCCTCCGGCAGGATGCCGGTGCGCGCGTGGAGCATCACGTCCGCCTCCGGGTGCTTGCGCTTGGAGAGCTTCTCGCGGTCCGGCCCCAGGATGAGCGGCAGGTGCGCGAACTCCGGCGGCGTCCACCCCAGCGCCTGGTACAGCATCAGCTGCGGGAAGGTGGAGTTGATGTGCTCCTGGCCGCGCGCCACCAGGGAGATCTCCATCAGGTGGTCGTCGATGACGCAGCCGTAGTTGTAGAGCGGGATGCCGTCCGCGCGCATCATGACCCAGTCGTCCAGGTCCGAGTACGGCTTGGTGATGACGCCCAGGACCTTGTCGTCGTACGACACCTTTCCGTCGCCCGTGGGCATGCGGAAGCGGATGACCGCGTCCTCCAGCTTCTTGCCCTCAGGCGGGGCCTTCAGCTCGTAACAGGTGCCCTCGTAGCGGTAGGCGCGCTTCTCCTTGTCCGCCACCTCGCGCCGCGCGGCGATCTCCTCGCGGGTGCAGTAGCAGCGAAAGGCCTTGCCCTGGGAGATGAGCTGGTCGGCGTGGGCGCGGTAGGTGTCCAGCCGCTGGGTCTGGAAGTAGGGGCCATAGGCGCCTTCCTTGCCGGGGCCCTCGTCCCAGTCCAGGCCCAGCCAGTTCAGGCCGTCCAGGATGGCCTTGACGGACTCCGGGGTGGAGCGCTCCTGGTCCGTGTCTTCGATGCGCAGGATGAAGGTGCCGCCGTAACGCCGCGCGTAGAGGTAGTTGAAGAGCGCGGTGCGGGCACCTCCGATGTGGAGGTATCCAGTAGGTGACGGAGCGAAGCGGACGCGGGGTTTGGACGGGGCCATAGGACAGGCGCGCGATAGCAGGAGCGGTGCATGAGGGTCAACGCAAGCCGCCCTCTTGGAGTTAGGCTTCGAAGCCAAGGAGACTTCACATGTCGATTCGACACGCAGTTCGCACGCTGGTGCTGGCCGCCCTGCTCGGGGGGCTTCCGGCGGGGGCCACGACGATGCTTCGCGCGGACCTTCCCCAGATGGCGCAGGCGTCCGACGCGGTGGTGCAGGGGGTCGTGCGGCGCGTGCAGAGCCGCTGGAGCGGGGACAACCGGCGCATCGTCACCGACGTGGAGATCGAAGTCACCGAGTCGCTCAAGGGCACGCCCGCCGGCACGGTGCTCGTCACCCAGCCGGGCGGACGCGTGGGCGACATCGGGCAGGTGGTGAGTGGCCTGGCGACGTTCTCCGAGGGCGAGGAGGTCGTCGTCTTCCTGGAGAAGAAGGGCGCGTCCGCGTTCCAACTGGCGGGCATGGCGCAGGGCAAGTACCAGGTGCAGCGCTCCGGCTCCGAGCCGCGCGCGATGGCGGTGCCGGCGTCCACCGGGGACGCGGTGCTCATCGATCCCCAGACGCGGCAGGAGACCGTGTCGAACGCGAAGCCGGTGACGCTCGCGCAGCTCAAGTCGTCCATCCGCGCGGCGCTCCAGGCACAGCAGGTCGCGCCCTCGAAGAAGGGAACGAAGTGATGGGCGCGCTCGCGTCGTGGGTGGTGTTGGCGGTGGCGCTGGGACAGAGCTCCGCACCGTACGTGCGCAGCCGGGTGTCACCCGGGGATGACACCACGCAGTGCCTGTACTGGACGCAGACGCGCGTCGTCTGGCAGCAGAGCACCGTGGGCAACCAGAAGGTGACGAACCACACGGAGTTCCAGGCCATCACGGACTCGTTCAAGAGCTGGCAGGACGTCTTCGCCAGCTGCGGCAACCTGACCCTGGCGGAGGGGCCGCGCGTGGACAGCCGGACGGTGGGCTACGCGCGCACCGGGGACAACATCAACCTCATCCTCTTCCGCACCCGCGCCTGTCGGGACGTGGTGGACGCCAGTGACGCGTGCTTCGCGGCGGACACCTGCGCGAACACCTACGACTGCTGGGACGACAGCGCGGGCACCATCGCCATCACGCTGACGACCTACGATGAGCGCACCGGCATCGTCTACGACTCCGACATCTCCTTCAACGCCGCGAGCTTCAACTTCACCACCGGCAATGGCGGGCCGTGCGGCATCGTGTCCAGCCCGGGCTGCGTGGACACGGACGTGCAGAACACGGCCACGCACGAGGTGGGCCACTTCGTGGGCCTGGACCACACGCTGGCGACGGGCTCCACGATGAACCCCAGCGCCCCGCCGGGAGAGGTGTCCAAGCGCAACATCGACACCGGCTCGCAGTCCTTCGTGTGCGCCGCGTACCCCAAGGGCAGCGCGAGCAAGCCGTGCTTCCCGGTGCCGGACACCGGTGGGAACGGCGACGACGATGATGATGGCGACGGCTGCTCCGCGGCGGCGGGGGGGCTGGCCGCGCTGCCGCTGCTGGCCGCCGCGTCGCTCCTCGCGCGCCGCCGTCGCCGGGGTGCGAGGTGAGTCGTCGCCTCCTGCTCCTGGTGGTGCTCCTGGGCGCGGGGGCGGCGCAAGCGCAGCAGGACTACAAGCGCACGCTCGTGCCGGGCCGGCCGCTGTGTCTCGTGTGGCCGGGGCGTGACTACGTCTACCACCTGGACGCGGCCGGCAGCACGCGCACGCCCGACGCCACGGAGTTCGCCGCCATCGAGGCCGCGTTCGACGCGTGGCGGGCGCTGTCCTCGACGTGCAGCGACTTCCGCTTCATCCGGGGGAAGGACTGGCAACAGAAGGTGGACGTCGGCTACGACCAGGAGCACCCCTTCGACAACTACAACGTCATCACGTTCCGCGAGCGCAACTGCCAGGACGTCGCCCCCGCGGACGACGCGTGCTGGCAGGAGGAGACGTGCGGCAACGTCTACCAGTGCTGGGCGCACGGGGGCGCCACCATCGGGCTCACCACGTCGTCGTTCAGCTTCAAGGACGGGCGCGTGGTGGACTCGGACATCGAGCTCAACGCGGCGGAGTCCGAATGGGGAGGCCCCGCCTTCCTCTTCACCACCGTCAACGGTCCGCCGTGCGGTGAGGGCGGGCCCGCCACCACCTGCGTCGCCACGGACGTGCAGAACACGATGACGCACGAGATTGGCCACGTCGTCGGCCTGGACCACGTCTTCTCCGAGGGCTCCACCATGGAGGCCACGGCCTCCCAGGGGGAGACCTCCAAGCGCGTCATCGACGCGGGCTCCGCCTCCGGCTTCTGTTCGACCTATCCGCGCGGCCTGCCGCCCACCCAGTGCCGCATCCCGGAGGATCCGGGCCTCAAGCTGGTGGCGGAAGGGAAGGGCTCCGGCTGCGGGGCTACGACCGGAGGGCCGGCCTTGGCCGCCCTGCTGCTCTGGACCGCGGGGCTCCTGCGGCGACGTGGGAGCGGGCGGAAAATGGGCCTGGCTTCCAGCTCGCCCCAGGCTGTCCCGGACCGGCGGCGCGGTTAGACTGTGGCCGTGGCCGTCGCCTTCTTCGACCTGGACCGGACGCTGCTCGCCGCCAACTCCGCGTCGCTGTGGGTGCGGCGCGAGCTGGCGCTGGGCCACATCTCCCGGTGGCAGGCCCTGCGCGCCAGCGTGCTGCTGGCGCGCTATCACCTGGGCTTCGTGGCCATGGAGGACGTGCTCCTGCGGGCCACCGCGCTGCTCACGGGTTCGAACGCGCGCGAGCTGGAGCTGCGCTCCGGGGACTTCTACGGAGAGCTGGTGCGGGGCCGGTACCGGCCGGGCGGCCTGCTCGCGCTGGAGGCCCACCGGCAGGCCGGCGACCGGCTGGTGCTCCTGACAGCCTCCTCCAGCTACCTGTCCGACCTGGTGGGGCGCGAGCTGCGCCTGGACGGCGTGCTGTGCAACCGCTTCGAGGTGGACGCGGCGGGGTTCCATACCGGGCGGCCGCTGGGCCCCATCTGTTACGGCGAGGGCAAGCGCTACTACGCGGAGGCCACCGCGAAGGAGGCGGGCGTGCCCTTGTCCGCGTGCTCCTTCTACACGGACTCGTACACGGACCTGCCGGTGCTGGAGGTGGTGGGGCGCCCGGTGGTGGTGAACCCCGACCACCGCCTGCGACGCGCAGCCCGGCGGCGCGGCTGGCCGGTGGTGGACTGGGGCGTGCCTCCGGGAGGCACCGCCCCGTCCGTCCCGCCCTCGCCGCCGCTGCTGCCCTCCACCGGTCCCTGAGCTTCGGGCCGCGGCGGAGGACGCTGCCTCAGCGCTTCGGGGCGACCAGGCGCATGGTGAACGTGTAGTCCACGTTCACCGGACGGCCCTGGTACTCAATGGGCTTGTAGGTGCGCGACAGGAGCGAATCGAGCACCGCGCGCTCCATGTGCTCCACCATCTTCAGGACGCGGCAGTTCTCCACGCGGCCCTTGGTGGTGATGGTGCAGCGCACCGCCACGAGCCCTTCCGACTTGGTGGCGAGGGCTTCGCGCGAGTAGGCCAGGGCACGGCCTTCCTCCAGCATCACCGGGCGCTCCATGGACTCGTTGAACGGGAGGACGGCGTCGGCCCGGACGGGGGCCAGGGCTCCGGTTGTCAGCGAGGGCACCGCGAGGCTGCCCGCCGCGCTCACCTGCACCGTCGCGGCGGACGCGCCCAGCGCCCCCGCGGACTTGTCGCTCGCCGTGGCGGGCACGGCGGAGGTCGCGGACGGATTCGCCTGCATCATCACCGGCGCGGCCATTCCACCCGGCGTCACCGGGGCCACGTTCTCGAAGTCCTCGGGGGTGGAGGCGTTGGCCAGCTCCACGCGGCTGGGCCGTTCGGATCCGCCCCGGCGCTTCGTCATCTTCTGCGACAGCACCACCTCACCGGAGCCGCCGGTGATGACCGTCTCCGTCTGGTAGCCCTCCAGCACGAACGACAGCTCCGCGGTGATGCTGCCCTCGCTGCCCAGGGGCAGCTCCAGGGTGAACGGCGTCGCTCCCCGCTCCTTGCCCTTGTAGAAGACGCGCGCGCCGGAAGGCTGGCTCATCAGCTTGAAGCGCACCTTGCCCGCGGTTGCGGTCGCCGGAGCCTCCGCCACCTGCGCCGGCTGCGTGGGCGCGGTCGCCTGCGCCACCGGCTGCGCGGGCGTGTCCTCCGCGCCCCCGCGCAGGAAGAACAGCGTCGCGCCGACGAGGCCTGCCACCACCACGCCACCGACGAGGCCGCCCATCAGGAGCGTGCGCTGGCGGGCGCGCTGCACGTCGCGCGGCACCTCCACGCTGATGTCCACCGCGAGCCCGTCGTTGCCGTCGTGGTTGCCCACGTTGGCGAAGATGGGGGACGCGTAGGGGCCCGTCGTCGGCGGAGAGGGGTAGGGGCCCGTGGTGCTCGCGCCGCCCATCCGGCGGAACACGCCGCTGTTGCCGCCCGCGGACATGTGCGCCTCGCGCAGGCCCTCCAGCAGCTCGTCCATCGTCTGGAAGCGCCGGGCAGGTTCCTTTTCCAGACAGCGGCGCACCACCATCTCGATTTCCGGCGGCACCGCGAGGTCCGGGCGCACGGCCTGGAACGTGGGAGGCGGCTCCTTGTAGTGGGCGAAGATGAGCTCGATGTGGTCGCGCGCGATGAACGGCGGGCGGCCCATCAGCATCTGGAACAGCATGATGCCCAGCGAGTACACGTCGCTGCGCGCGTCCGCCACGTTGCGCGCCTGCTCGGGCGCCATGTACATCGGCGAGCCCAGGAACGTGCCGTTCTGGGTGATCTCCGGACCGACGGGCCCCTCCTGCGGCGCCACCGACTTCACGAGCCCGAAGTCCAGGACCTTCACGAGCTCCTGATCCGACTCGCTGAGGATCATGATGTTCGCGGGCTTCAGGTCGCGGTGGATGATGCCCAGGCTGTGCGCCTCGCGCAGCGAGCGGCACACCTGCTGCGCGACGGACACCGCGCGCGTCCACGGCAGCGGGCCCACCTGGCCGAGCACCTGGGCGAGCGTGCGGCCCTCCAGATACTCCATCGCGATGTAGTAGATGCCGTCGTCCGTCTGCCCGTAGTCGATGACGGTGACGGTGTTCGGATGTCGCAGCTTGGACGTCAGCGACGCTTCACGCAGGAAGCGCTTCTGGAAGCCCGGGTCGCGGCTGCTCGGGAAGTTGGGGTTGAGCACCTTGAGCGCCACCACGCGCTCCAGGGGGGCCTGCAGGGCGCGGTACACCTTGCCCATGCCGCCCACGCCCAGGGGCTCCAGAATGCTGAAGCGGCCGTTCAACGTCCGGCCGATGAGCGGATCCGTTCCCGGGGCTTCTGGGCTCGGGGAATCGCTCTTGATCATTCGTGTCCCCTGGATGCTTGCAGCATGGTTTCTCCGGCAATCACGACAGATCCTCATCCAATCACAGTTTGACGGTCGGGCGCACGCCAAGGGGGTCCAGAATCCACCACGTCGGGGCAACACCGACCCGGCGCTTCGGGGCAGCCCGGATGGGGGCAACTTCCGGCTGCCCCGCATTGCGTTGGACGGGCTTCCCGGATTACGGTTTTTCTCCCTGCCCTCCTCGTGGTGGGCGGAGTTCCCTGATGGCCGAAACCCCCAGAACCCCAGTCC
>NZ_RAWI01000313.1 GCF_003612125.1 Corallococcus praedator | reverse complement strand
GCCTTGTCCCGTACGTACACGCGCCTCGACCCCGCGCCTGATGACCCGGATGCGTCCTCCGACGTGCCCACCGGGTCCACCCCACCTCCACCTCCCGAGTACACCGGCACGCATTCCCGGGAACTCACCGCCCTGCGTGGGGAGCACACGGCCACCCGGATGACAGGAGCGGTGGGGCTGCCGGCGACGGAAGGCACGCACACCCTCATCGCGCCGCTGGAAGCAGGCGAGCTGCCCAACGTGGCGGCCATCCGCGGGCTGCGGTTGGATCAGCTGCTGCTGCTCACCACCGGCGCGATGGTGATCATCATCGTGGGGCTGCTGGCGGCCCTGTCGGCGAAGACGACGGAGTCGCAGCTCACGGAGGCCTCGGACCGCTTCACCCAGCGGCTCCAGTCCCAGGCGCGCGAACTCGGTCAGACGGTGAGCCACACCCTGGCGCTCACCTCCGCCACCAGCCTGCGTGACAACAACTACGCGTTCCTCACCGAGGTGGCGCGCTCCATCATCGCGGACAACCGCAACATCCTGCGCGTGCAGATGTTCGACGCGGACTCGCAGCTCGTCGCGGACAGCGACCCGGCCGCGAAGCTGGGCTCCTCTGGGAGCCGCACCGCGGAGCGCCGCTGGGCCAGCGCCTTCTTCAACGGGCAGCCCGTCTTCGAGTTCCAGGAGCCGCTCGACTACGGCGCGCAGGCCGGAAAGGGCGTCGTCGTCATCAGCTACTCGCTGGAGGAGCTGCAGAAGCAGCTGCACGAGCTGGAGGAGGCCAACCACGCCGCGGTGCGCGCGAACACCCTGCGCATCGTGGGCCTGGGCCTGGGCTTCGTGGTGCTCGCGGGCGTGCTGGCCGCGTACCAGAGCCGCCGCATCACCAAGCCCCTGGGCGTGCTCACCCACCGCGTGATGCAGCTGGCCGCCGGTGACCTGGGCGCTCGCGCGGGCACGGCGCCGGGCGCGGGCCGCGAGGTGACGACGCTGGGCGTGGTGTTCAACCACATGGCAGAGCGCATCAAGGTCCTGCTGGAGGACGTGCGCGCCAAGGCGCAATTGGAGCGCGAGGTGTCGCTCGCGCGCACGGTGCAGGAGACGCTGCTGCCCGGCCGCGAGGCGGTGACGGTGGGGCCCCTGCGGCTCGCGGGGCTGGTGGTGCCGGCGGACGCGTGCGGCGGCGACTGGTGGTTCCGCGCCGCGCTGGATGACCGGCGCGTCGTCATCGGCATCGGGGACGTGACGGGCCACGGCCTGTCCACGTCGCTGGTGGCCACCAGCGCCACCAGCGGCTTCGCCTCCGCCATGACGCTGCGCGAGCCGTCGCAGGTGCACGCGCAGATGCTCATCACCGCGCTCAACGTGACGCTGGCCAACGTGGGCCGGGGCGAGCACCAGATGTCCAGCGCGCTGGCCGTCATCGACGTCTACAACGGGCAGATCGACTACGCGGCCGGCGGCCACCCCGCGGCGGCCGTCTTCAACCGGACCACGGGCCAGATGGCGTCGCTGCCGGCGCGCGGTCCGCTGCTGGGCGCGAACGTCGCGTCGGAGTTCACCTCGCGCCAGGCGCAGCTGCGGCCCGGCGACATCGTCGTCTGGTACACGGACGGCCTCACCGAGGCGCGTGACGGCACCAACCGCCTGTACGGCACGCAGCGTCTGGCCGCCGCGCTCCAGGCCAACGCCCACCTTCCCGCCGACGCCCTGCGCGACGCGCTCCTCGCGGACGTGCGCGCCTACAGCGCCGGCCAGCCGCAGCGCGATGACATCACCGTCATCGTCGCCGAATTCAGCCCCGCCCCCTCGCCTTGATGAATCGCATGCGCCCATCCTCCCGCTCCCCGCGCCGCGTCTCCACCGCGCTCGTCCTGCTGGCCACGCTGGCCGGCCCGCCGACGGCGCTCGCGCAGTTCCGCCCGCCGCCCGCCACGGAGGCCCAGCGCCTCTCGGAGCAGGGTGAGCAGGCGCTCGTGTCCGCCAACGCCGCCGCCGCCAAGGGCGACAAGAAGGAGGCGGAGGAGAAGTTCCGCCGGGCGCTCCAGCTCTTCGAGCAGTCGCTCGCCCAGGAGCCCCAGTCCGTCATCACCGCCGCGGGCCTGGGCAGCGCGGCCAACGCGCTCCAGGACTTCCAGCGCACGGTGGCGCGCCTGCAGCCCCTCTTCGCCCAGAACCCCGGGGAGCTGTCGCTCGCGTATCCCCTGGGCACGGCGTACTTCAAGCTGCGCCGCTTCAACGAAGCGGTGCCGGTGCTGGAGCAGGTGGCCGCCGCGGATCAGCCCGACCACCTCATCGTCCACTACTACCTGGCCAGCTACTACCTGTACGCCCAGGACGGTAACCGGGCGGTGACGCGGCTGCAGCGCTACCTGGCCCTGCGCCCGGAGAAGCTCGCCGGCAACGACTTCCAGATCCACGAGCTGCTGGGCAAGGCGCACCTGCTGCGCCGGGACGCGCCCGCCGCGCGCGCCGCGTTCGAGAAGTCGCAGGCGGGCCGGGCGGAGTCCGCGCCCGCGCAGATCGGCCTCGCCGCCGTGCTGGAGCTGGAAGGCCGCGTGCCGGAAGCCCGCGCGCTGCTGGAGCGGCTGGTGACGAAGTTCCCCCAGGCCGCGGAGCCGAAGGAGCGCCTCGCGCGCCAGTACCTGTCCGCGGGGGATGTGCCGCGCGCGGAGGCCCAGGCGCTGGCGCTGGTGAAGCTGGGCGCCACGCCCGCGTCGCACCTGCTGCTGGGTGACGTGCGGCTCGCGCAGAAGCAGCCCGCGCAGGCGGAGGCCGAGTTCCGCAAGGTGCTGGAGCTGCAGCCGGGCCTGCTGCTGGGGCAGATCGCCGTGGGCAAGGCGCTCCAGGCGCAGGCGCGTCACGAGGAGGCCATCCAGTTCCTGGAGACCGCGGTGAAGTCGGGCGGCGGCAGCCTGGAGCTGTGGGCGACGCTGGGCTCCGTCAACCGCCGCGCCGGGCGCTTCCAGCGCGCGGTGGAGGTGCACCGGCGCGTGGTGGAGATGGCGCCGCGTCAGGCCCTGGGCTGGATGTTGCTGGGGGCGGATCACTTCGCCACCGGCCAGTGGGATCAGGCCATCGAGGACTACGGCAGCGCGCTCCAGGTGGAGCCCAACCACCCCGGCGCGAAGCAGTGGCTGGCGCGGGCCCTGGCCCACCGCGCGCGGGATCGCGCCGGCACGCAGCGCATGGACGACGCCGCGCGCGACCTGCGCCGCGCGTACGACCTGGACCGCTCCGTGGCCATGGGACGCCGGCTGGGCGCGGTGCTGCTGGACAGCCGTCAGTACGTGGAGGCCCGGAAGGTGATGGAGGGCGCCGTGACGCTGCCCGGCGCGACGTGGCGCGAACACCTGCTCCTGGGCTACGCCCGGCTGGGCAGCGGGGACGCGCAGGCCGCGCTGGCTGCCTTCACCCAGTCCGGCGAGGCCACGCAGGAGCCGGATCAGCGCGCGGAGGCGTCCGCGGGCGCCGCGCTCGCGGAGGTGGAGCTGGGCCAGGTGGACGCCGCCGTGCAGCGGCTGTCGGATGCTGGCCCGTCCAAGTCCGCCGCGAAGGTGGCGGAGGCGAACCTGCCGCGCGTGCTGGTGCGCCGGGCCCTGGCGAAGCTGGAGGCAGGGGACGCCGCCGCGGCGAACCGCGACCTGGACGCGGTGGACCGCCTGGGCACGGGCAAGCGCACGGACCTCGCGAAGCTGGCCACCTTCGCCCGGGCGCTCACCCGCGCGGAGGAGGGGAAGTTCGCGGAGGCGTCGTCCGGGCTCAAGCGCGCGCTCACCCCCGTGCCGGATTGGGCGTGGTCCAACACGCGCGCTCTCTCGGACGCGTGGGTGCTGTACCGCCAGGGCAAGGTGGCGCCGTCGCGCAAGCTGCTCGCCACCGCCCAGAAGAAGCCCATGCCAGGACAGCCCCGCTGGATGGGCGCGCTCACCGGCGCGCTGCTGCGGCGAGAGGCGGCGCTCGCGTACGCCTCCGGCAACATGAAGGCGTCGGAGAAGGCGCTGAAGGCCGCGCTCGCCGTGACGCCTGAAGACGCGGTGGTGCAGCACAACCTGGCGTGCGTGGACTGGCGCCAGGGGGACACGTCCAGCGCCCTGGCGACGTGGAAGCGCCTGGAGCCGAGCGTGGCCGTCGCCGCGCTCAACCTGGGCATCGACGCCCAGGAGCGCCGCCACGAACCCGCCGAGGCCGTGGACGCGTGGCGCCGCTATCTGGCGGCGGGCGCGGGCCCCCGGGCCGCGCAGGTGCGGGAATGGAAGGATCGCCTGCAGGGACTCTACGGACTGGGGGACGCCTCCGGCGCCAACCCGGCCGGGGTCACCGCGGAGGAGACGCCGTGAAGAAGACGCCCACTTTTGTCGCGCGGTGCGGCCTCGTGCTGTTCGCCGCCGTGCTGTTCCTGGTTGCCTCCCCCGCGTCCGCGGCGCCCAAGAAGGCGACCCTGGGCGTGTTCCTCGCCACCACGCTGTCGGATGGCCAGGAGCGCTTCCAGTACGCCGAAGCGCTGGCCCAGAAGCTGGAGGCCAGCCTGGGCCGCCCCGTCGCCGCCCGCAGCTTCGGCCGCTACGAGGACTTCTCCAAGGCGGTGGGGGAGGGGCTCATCGACTTCGCCGTGGTGGACGCCTGGGCCGCGGTCCAGTTGGGCGCCAAGGCGCAGCCGGTGGCGTACGCGCCGCGCTCCGGTGAGACGCAGCAGCGCTGGGCCATCATCTCCACCCAGAAGGGCTCCGTGAAGGACCTGGCCGGCAAGCGCATGGCGGTGGTCAAGGGCGCGGGCTCGTTGGATCCGAAGTTCGTCTCCCACGTCGTCCTGGGCGGCGACCTGGACGCCCAGAAGCACTTCAAGCTGGTGCCGGTGCCCAATGTGGAGTCGGCGGTGAAGATGCTGGAGGCCAAGGGCGCGGAGGCCGCGCTCGTGCCGGTGGCGCACGCGCCCAAGGACCTGCGCGTGCTCTTTCGCAGCGGCCGGGTGCCCGGCGCGGTGCTGGTGGAACTCAAGGGCTCTGGAGACTCGCTCTCCCAGTCCCTGTCCGCCGTGGGCGCGGTGGCCCCCTTCGACGCCTTCGCGGCCATCCCCGGCCGTGAGTTCGAGGACTTCCGCAAGCTCGTCACCCAGGGCCCGCCGCGCCGCCAGCCCGTCCTCGCGGACGCGCCCGAGCTGCGGGTGGAGACCCCCGCGCTCGTGCAGTCCGAGTCCCTGGGCCCCGCGCTGCCGCCCTTCACCGACGATCTGGCCGTCACCAGCGAACAGCCGGATGACTGAGCGCGGCACGGGTGATCCGCCAGCCCTACCCAGCGTGTCGCGTGACACGTTTTACTGGATCGACAGCCGCGACTTGGCCTTAGGCCAGTTATTGCGGTAGTTTGAGAAGTCGAGCGGAACGCCTCCGTTCAGGGGTGGAAACTCGCCCCTGCGGACGATTGCCAGTCGCAACGGCTCTGGACCCTGGCGAACGGAACCGCGGACATCGCTGCTTCCCCTCGTGGAATTGAGAACGATGGACTCGACTGTGTACGGTGTGCCGCGAAACAATGCGGTCAAGAGGTTTCCGGAGCGTCTGGGCGCGCGAGCGTGCATGACGTTGGTGATCTGTGTCCTGGCCCTGTTCTCGGTGGAGCGTGCCGAGGCCCAGGAGTCGCAGGATCCGGCGCCCAAGGCGACGCGCACGAAGCCCGCGCGCAAGCGAGCGACGCCCGCCGCGGGCGCCAAGCCTCCGCGCGCCGTGAAGCCGCGCAAGGGTGCGAAGCCCGTTCCCGTGCCGGAGCCGGAAGTCCTGCCGTCCGGCACCGGGCCCGTCACCGACGAGCCCGCCCTCGCCGCGGAGCCGCCGGCGGATCCGCCGCTGGGAGGCAACCCGTACGCGGGCCCGTCCGTCGCGGATCCGGCCCCCTACGTGTCCCCGGCCTCTCCTCCGACGTCCACCCCCGGCGGTCCGCTGCCGTCGGACGCGCCGTCCAACCCGCCGCCTCCCGCCGCGTACGGGAACCTGCCCCTCCCGGCCGCGCAGCCGGACAACGTGCCGGACCGCGCGCCGTTCACGGAGCCCACGCCGGACCGTGCGCTGCCGCCCCCCTCCGGCCTGGCCGGGCTGGACGGCCCGGACTCGCTGACGCCCGACTTCGAGGCGTCCGTCAACCAGGTGCTGAGCGAGGCCGTCGTCACCACGGCCGGCAAGCGCAAGCAGCGCATCTCCGACGTGCCCCTCACGGTGTCGTGGATCCCCGCGGAGGAGCTGGAGGGCACCGGCCAGTTCTCGCTCTGCGAGGCCATCCAGTACTTCCCCGGCATGGAGTGCCGCCGGGGTTCCATGCGCAAGGCGGCGGTGAGCGCGCGCGGCCTGGGCTCCAACTACCTGTCCAACCGCCTCCTGCTGCTCAAGGACGGCCGCCCCCTGACGGATCCGTGGACGGGCCAGTTCTACGCGGATGAGACGACGCCGCTCGTGAACCTCAAGCAGGTGGAGGTGATCCGCGGTCCCGGTTCGTCCCTCTACGGCTCCAACGCCTTCAGCGGCGTCATCAACATCATCGAGCGCCAGCCCGGCGACCTCATCGCCAAGGGCCAGAACGTGGGCGCCGACGCGCGCATCCTCGCCGGCCAGGACAAGACGTGGCGCCTGCAGACGAACGTCGCCGGTCGCGGCGGTCCGGTGGAGGCGCTGCTCGGCTACTACGGCTTCGGCTCGGACGGCCCGCAGCTCTTCAACAACCAACAGCTGGGCCAGACGGACACCAACGAGGACTCGCTGGTGCACCAGGTGAACGGCAAGGTCCGCGTGGGTTCCTTCGCGCTGGACGCGGACTTCACCGACGCCAACATCGGCCGTCCCGGTGGCCAGAACATCTCCACCGTGGGCAACTGCGGCCGCTGCCACTACACCGCGCAGGACAACGAGCATGTCCAGAACCTGAACGCGTCCGTCCAGTTCGATCAGCCGGTGACGGACAACGTGCGCGTGTTCGCGCAGGCCTACACGTTCTTCAAGCGCCGCGACGTGGCGCTGGAGAATGAGCTCACCGGCGCGCTGGAGAACACGCTGGGCAAGCGCAGCCGCCTGGGCGGTGAGGCGCGCGCCCTGTTCTCGCTCGACAAGCTGTCGCTCACCGTGGGCGGCGACGTGAAGGCCGACCAGGTGAACAACCAGAACGTGCTGCCGGGCCTGGGCCTGGACGACACGAAGCAGACCATCCTGGGCGGCTTCGTGGACGCGGAGTTCCGCGCCACGGACCGGCTGGTGTTCGGCGCGGGCGCCCGCTACGACAACTACCAGATCCCCGAGCGCGTCTGGGAGGCCCGCACGGATCAGATCTCCCCGCGCGCCAGCGTCGTGTTCCACGCCATCCCGGAGCTGCTCACGCTGCGCACCAACTACGGCCGCGCCTTCCGCGCGCCCACGCTGGCGGAGCTGGCCATCAACCAGCAGATGTACGCCGCGACGCTCCTGGGCAACCCCGGCCTGCGCGCGGAGACGCTGGACACGGTGGAGGCCGCGGTGGACTTCTGGCCGCTCGACCGCCGGGTGCGCCTGACGGGCACGGGCTTCTACAACCAGGCCAACAACTTCATCAACCAGGAGCTCCTGTTCGGCTCCACGTCCCAGTTCAAGAACCTGGGCGACGCGCGCGTCGTGGGCTTCGAACTGGAGGCCGCGGCGCAGGTGCCGCAGCTCAACTCCTCCTTCGACGTCGCCTACCAGTTCCTCAACGCCAAGGCGCTGCCCCTGGACGGCGGGCCCAGCTACCCGCTGGACTACGCGCCCACCCATCGCGTCTACCTGCGCGGCCGGACCAACATCGGCAAGTACGCCTTCGTGGAGCTGTACGGCCTGTTCGTGGGCCCGCGCTTCGATCCCGGCTTCCTCGTGGACGAGAACTCGGGCACCGCCACCCGCGTTTCACTCCCCAGCTACATCACCGCGACCGCGCGTGTGGGCTTCAACGTCCACGAGCGCGTGGCCGTCTCCTTGCTCGGGACGAACCTCTTCAACGCCAAGTATGAAGAGTCCCACGGCTTCCCTGCACCGCCGCTCGGCGTCTTCAGTGAAGTCCGGCTGCATTACTAGGGCGTTGTTGGATAGCGTTGCCTCCGTGAAGGACACCCCCCTGAAGTTGACGCCGGACACGTCGATGACGCCGGAGGCGCTGGACAAGGCCTCCGGGGTGCTCGCGCGGGACGGCCTGTTGCTGGGGCGGGGCGAAGGTGCTGCGCCCCAGCTGGTGCTCTTCGACGGGCGCCTGAACCCCGCGCACGCGGCGCTGCTGGAGCGCGAGCCTCCGGCGCTGCTGCTGGCGACGCGGGACCCGGGGGGACAGCCTTCCTCCTGGGAGGTGCGCCTCTTGGGCGCGCTGCTTCGCGGCGGGGCGCTGGTGCCGGAGGAGGCCTCCGTGTCGCGCGAGGTGTTGGGCAGCGTGGCGGACGTGACGGCCGCGGGCGAGCGCGCGGCCGAAGCGGTGATCCAGGCGGGCGGCTCGAAGGTGGCCGCCAGCCGGGTCGCGGATGTCGTGCATGAGATTGGCGTGAACGCGCTGCTCGACGCGCCGGTGGACGACGCGGGGCAGCCGAAGTACGCCCACCGCCGGGGACAGGTGCAGGCCGTGGCGGAAGAGGATCGCTGCCTGCTGTCGTGGGCGGTGGTGGACGGCCGCGCGTGGCTGGAGGCGACGGACCGCTTCGGCCGCCTGACGACGTCCCCGCTGGTGCGGGTGGTGAAGGCGTGGGGTGAGAAGGCGCAGGTGGACGCTTCCGGCGGTGGCGCGGGCCTGGGCCTGCGGCGCATCCTGGAGCACAGCGACGCGGTGGCGGTGCGGGTGAGCCCGGGGCGGAAGACGCAGTTCGCCTGTGGGGTGGACCTGGGGGATGCGCGCCGCAGGGCCGCGCAGCCCAAGTCGCTGCTGTTCTGTCTGGAACGAGGGTAGGCGGGTGGAGAGCCAAACTTCCAATGCCAGCATCACCTCCCTGCGCGTGGGCAGCCTGCTCCACGTGCGCGTGGCAGGGGTGATCGACGAAACCTTCCCCCTCACCCCGTCCTCCAAGGGCCTCTCCGGCCTCGTGGTGGTGGACCTGGGGCTGGTGGAGCGCATCAGCTCGTTCGGGGTGCGCCGGTGGATTGAATTCGTGGGCCACCCGCCGCAGGGCGTGGCGGGGCTGTACGTCATCAACGCGCCGCCGGTGGTGGTGGATCAGCTCAACATGGTGGAGGGCTTCGCCGGCGTCGCGCGCGTGCTCTCCCTGTTGGCGCCCTACACCTGCCGCTTCTGCAAGGAGGACCGGCTGCGGCTGGTCCGCCTGGTGGAGGAGGCGAAGGTGTTGGATCAGGCGGGCGCCCCGGAGCACCACTGCCCGGTGTGTTCGCAGCCGCTGGAGTTCGCGGACGAGCCCACGGAGTTCTTCGACTTCGCGCGCCGCCAGCAGTTCTCCGCGGTGGACCCGGCGGTGCTGCGCTACCTGCGCTCCAGCATCCCGTCGGAGCCGTCCGAACTCTCCTCGCACCTGAAGATCGTCCAGGACGACATCACGTTCATCACCCTGGCCAGCGTGCTCAAGGGCGACCTCAACGTGCGACGTCTCGCCTCCGGCCTGGAGGGCCGCGTCGCGTTCGACTGCTGCCACGTGAGCACGGTGGAGCCGGAAGCGCTGCCGCGCATCGAACAGGTGCTGGAGGTCGCCTCGCAGGGCGCGCAGGTGGTGCTCTGCCGCGTGCCCCCGCCGATGCTGGCCGTGCTGTCGAAGTCCTCCAAGGCGCTGCCGGCGAAGCTGGCCACGCTGTGGCTGCCGTGCGACTGCCGCAACTGCGGTCAGGTCACCCACCAGCGCATCCAGACCTCCGAGTACCTGGAGGTGCTGCGCGCCAAGGGCAGCATGGATCGCGTGTGCCCCATCTGCGGCGGCAACGCCCGGGCCCCGGCGCTGGCCCAGTTCCAGGGCCTGCTGGCACGCACGCCGCTCACCGATGGGGCGCAGGACGACATCGAGGCCCTGGAGCAGCGCGCGCTCAGCCAGTACCTCTTCGGCGCCACCAACTCCGAACCCGGCAGCAAGAACACGTCGCCCACGGACGTGCATTCGCAGGGCAGCGGCCGGGTGCAGATCATCCGCCGGCTGGGGCAGGGCGGCATGGCGGAGGTGTTCCTCGCCAAGCAGCAGGGCGTGAAGGGCTTCGAGAAGTTCGTGGTGATGAAGAAGATCCTCGCGCAGTTCGCGGAGAACCCCGAGTTCGTCGACATGCTCTTCGCGGAGGCCCGCGCCAACGCGCGCCTCACGCACCCCAACATCGTCCAGACCTTCGACGTGGGCGTCACGGACGGTGTCGCGTACATCCTGATGGAGTACGTGCGCGGCCCGGACCTGAAGCGCCTGCTCACGGAGCTGCGCCGCAAGGGCATGGCGCTGCCCCTGGAGCACGCGCTGCGCATCGTGGCGGAGGTGGCCGCGGGCCTGCACTACGCGCACAGCTACGTGGACCCCTCCGGCACCGCGCACCCGGTGGTGCACCGCGACGTGTCCCCGCACAACGTGCTGGTGTCGCTGGACGGTGCCATCAAGCTGTCCGACTTCGGCATCGCCAAGGTGCAGGGCGAGGAGCAGACGCAGGCGGGCGTCATCAAGGGGAAGATCTCCTACCTGTCCCCGGAGGCCGCCAGCGGCCGCCCGCTGGACTGGCGCAACGACGTGTTCGCGCTGGGCGTGGTGCTCTTCGAGCTGCTCACCGGGCAGCTGCCGTTCCGCCGCGACCATGACGCGGCCACGCTGGCGGCCATCGTGCGCGAACCCGCGCCGGTGCCCTCGCAGCTGCGGCCGCACATCCCGCAGGACGTGTCCGACCTCATCCTGCGCGCGCTGGTGAAGGACCCGGCGCGCCGCACGCCCACCGCGGCGGCGATGCGCGAGGAGATCGAAGCCGTCATCACCCACCACCGCCTCTCCTCGTCGCCCGCGTCGGTGGCGCAGTACTTCAAGGAGACGCTGGGGGACCGGCTGGTGGAGTACGCGCCTTCGTCCGCCAGCGGCCCGGGAACGGGCTCCAACCCCCGTTCGCTGATTCCGGGCACGGGCTCGCACCCGAAGCCGTTGGGCCCGGGTTCCAGCCCCGGCTCCGGTTCGGGCGCCATGCGGGCCCCGTCGGACCTGTCCCGGCCGCCGGTGCGCGGCTCGGGCAGCATGCCGAGGATGGAGGCGGAAGTGCGGCCGCCGCCGCCGGTGGCCGCGCTGGACGCGGAGCGGGGCACCGAGGTGGTGTTGTCGGTGTCCGAGCCCCCGCGCCCGCCACCGGTCGCCGCGCCCG
>NZ_RAWI01000312.1 GCF_003612125.1 Corallococcus praedator | reverse complement strand
CCGTCGAGCCCACCGACCAGCCCAGCAGCATCGGCACCAACGCGAGCCCCGCACCAATCGGCGAGTGTCCCCCCTGCTCCGTCATCCACAGCGGCACCCACGCCGACATCGTGTAGAGCAGCGCTCCCGCGAACAATCCCCCCGCGAGGCCACTGAGCACCGTCCGGTCCTTCACCAGCGTCGCCGGCAACAAGGGCGCCGCCGACCGGCGCTGCTGCCGCACGAACAGCGCCGCCACCGCCACCGCGCCCAGCGCGCACACGCCTCGCGCCCGCGCCGCGCCCGGCTCCAACGCGAACAGCAACAGCGCCACCGTGCTGCCCGCCAGCACTGGCCCCCACCGGTCCAGCGTCACCGACTCGCGCCGGGGTGGATCCCGGTAGGACAGGTGCAACAACAGCGCGGACAGCACGCCCACCGGCAGGTTCACCAGGAACACCCACCGCCACGAGGCGTGCATCACCAGCCAGCCTCCAATCAGCGGCCCCAACGCATTCGCCGCGCCCCACGCTCCGGTGAACAGACCCTGGATGGCGGCCCGCTCACGCAGCGTGTACAGGTCCGCGCTGATGGTCAGCGTCGTGGGCTGCAGCGCCCCCGCCCCCAGCCCCTGCATCACCCGGAAGCCCACCAGCGCCGGCACCGACGTCGCAAGGCCACACAGCGCCGAGCCCAGCAGGAACAACCCCATCCCCGCGAAGAACACCGGCTTGCGCCCCACCCGGTCCGCAAGCTTGCCGCTCACCAGCACGCCCACCGTCGAGGCGAACAGGAACGCGGAGAACACCCACGGGTAGAGCGAATCGCCCCCCAGCTCCCGGGTGATGGTCGGCATGGCGCTCGTCACCACCGTGCCCTCGAAGGCACTCACCACCAGCGCCAGCAACACCGCCCCCGTGGCCACGCGCCGTGCCCCGCCCGGCTGCATCCGGCTGCCCGCGTCCACCGTCACGCCGCTTCCATCCATGCCCCTTGAGTATGCCGCCAGCCGCCATGCGGAAATCGCATCTTCCGCATAGAGTCCTTGCGAAGAACGCATGACCTCCGAACAGCTCCGCGCCTTCCTGCACGTCGCACGCGAGGGCCGCGTCTCCACCGCCGCGCGCGGGCTGGGGCTCTCCCAGTCCGGCCTGTCCCGACAACTCCAGACGCTGGAGGCGGAGCTGGGGGCCCGACTCCTGGTGCGCACCCCTTCCGGCGCCGTCCTCACCGACGCCGGGGAGCGCTTCCTCCCCCATGCCACGCGCGCCCTGGAAGCCCTGGCCGCGGGCCGCGCGGAGCTGGAGCGGCTGTCCGGGACGCCTCGCGGCCCCGTGGTGCTGGGCGCCCTGCCCACCGTGGGCGCCTACCTGCTCCCGGACCTGATGGCCGCCTTCACGCGCAGCCACCCGGAAGTGCGTCCCCGCCTGAGCCAGGACCACGCGCCGGTGCTGGAGGAGGGCGTGGCCCGGGGAGGCCTGGACCTGGCCATCCTGTCCCTGCCCGTGCGCCGCGTGGACCTGGTGACCCAGCTGCTGTGGGATGAGCCCCTGGTGCTCGCCGTGCCTCGCGGCCACCGGCTGACGCGGCTGGGGCGACCCGTGGCGCTCCAGGAGCTGACCGATGAGACGTGGGTGCGCATCCCCGGCATGGTGGGCGCACGCGCGGTGGAGGCGGCCTGTGAGGCGCGTGGCGTGACGCCGAAGGTGGCGCTGGAGACGGACACCGCCGAGGCCCTGGGCCGCATGGTGGAGCGGGGCCTGGGCGTGGCGGTGGTGCCCCAGCTCATGGCGAAGGACGCCCCGGCCCACGGCTTCGACGTGGTGCCCCTCACGCGGGGCAGCCCTCGCCGGCAGGTGGCGCTCGTGCACCGGGGACAGGGCTACCTCACCGCCGCCGCGCGCGCCCTCAAGGACGCCATCACGGAACACGTGAAGCAGCACTTGCTGCCGACGGTCCGCTAGCCTCCCCCGAGCCTGGGTGGACGAGCAGACAGGCATTGAACAGGCATCCGGCTGCTCCGCGTCCGGGTCTCAGGGAAGGCTTCCCTGCCATGAGGGGATCCCCTAGAACTTCGCCCCTGTCGGTGAGCCCCGGGAGCTGGACGACGTGACGGCGGATGAGCTGTTCAGCGGTACCGGTGAGATGGCTTCCCGGATGCGCGAGAATGACTGGGCCGCCACGCCCCTGGGGTCCGTGGAGGGCTGGCCCATCTCACTGCGGACGCTCGTGCGGACGATGCTGCACTCGCGCCATCCCATGTTCCTCTGGTGGGGCCCCCAGCTCATCCAGCTCTACAACGATGCCTACGTCCCCAGCTTCGGCAGGGGAAAGCACCCCGCGGCGCTGGGGCAGCCCGGCCGCGAGTGCTGGCCGGAGATCTGGCCCATCATCGGTCCGCAGATCGACGACGTGATGCGCGAGGGCAAGGCCAGCTGGAATGAGGATCAGCTCGTCCCCATCTTCCGCAACGGCACCATCGAGGAGGTCTACTGGACCTACGGCTACTCGCCGGTGTTCGACGACGCCGGGAGGATTGGCGGCACGCTGGTGGTCTGCACCGAAACCACCGCGCGCATCCTCGGCGAACGGGCCCTGCGACAGAGCGAGGAACACCTCCGCCGGGTCGTGGAGGCTTCAGGCGCCGGCACCTGGGAGCTGGACACCGCCTCCGGTCAGATGCTGGGGGATGCGCGGATGGCCGCGCTCTTCGGACTGCCGGACCCCTCCGGCTTCAGCCTCCAGCAGATGCTGGAGCGTGTTCATCCCGACGACCGCGAACGCCTTCGCGGCGCCATCGACTCCGCGCTCGCCGGTGAGACGGGCGGCCGTTTCGTCGTGGAGCACCGGGTGTTGGACACCACGGGCGGCGCCCCCCGCTGGGTCGAGGCGCGCGGGCAGGTGTCCTCCGACGCGGCCGGAAAGGCCGCCCGCGTCATCGGCACGACGCTCGACATCAGCGACCGGAAGTGGGCGGAGGAGGAAGGACACCGGGCCCGGCGGGAACTCCAGGGGTTCCTGACGCAGGCCCCTCTGGGCGTCGCGATCCTCAGTGGCCCGCGCCACGTCTACGCCTTCATCAATGCCCCCTTCATGGACATGCTGTTCGGTGGCCGGCCGGCCACGGACCTCTTGAACCGCTCCGTCCGGGAGGCGCTGCCGGAGCTGGAGGGCCAGGGCTTCTACGAGCTCCTCGATGGCGTCTACCAGACGGGCAGGAGCTTCCACGGCGCGAAGCAGCGCGCGTCCATGGTCCAGGCCGACGGAAGGGAACGGGAGCTGTTCGTCAACTTCACCTACCAGGCGAAGCGCGACCCGTCCGGGCGGATCGACGGCATCCTGGCGGTCATCTACGAGGTGACCGACCAGGTCAACGAGCAGCGGGAGATTGAACAGCTCGCGGAGAACCTTCGCGCGGCCATCGTTTCGCGGGACACATTCCTGGGGGTCGCCTCCCATGAACTCAACACCCCCCTGACCACGCTCAAGCTGCAGACGCAGATGAGCCGGCGCGCCTTGTCGAAGCAGGGCGCCTCCGCGTTGCCCCCGGCGCGACTCGAGAAGCTGCTCGACACCACGCTGCTCCAGGTGGAACGGCTGGGGCGCCTGGTCAATGACATGCTCGACGTGTCCCGCATCAGCTCCGGGAAGCTGACGGTGATTCCCGTGGAGACGAACCTCTCCACGCTGGTGGCGGAGCTGCTGGAGCGCTTCGCGCCGCAGTTCGAAGCGGCCGGATGCCGGCTCGTGACGGAGCTGGAGAACGACGTCATCGCGCCGCTCGACGCCATGCGCATCGAACAGGTGCTGACGAACTTCATCATCAACGCCATCAAGTACGCGCCCGGCAAGCCCGTGCACGCGAAGGTGGAGCAGCGGGGCCCCAAGGTGAAGGTCAGCCTCCGGGACGAAGGCCCGGGCATCCCCAGGGAACATCAGGACCGGATCTTCGTCCGGTTCGAGCGTGCGACGTCCTCGAGCGAGGCCAGCGGCCTGGGGCTCGGCCTGTACATCGCGAAGCAGCTCATCCAGGGACACGGCGGAACGATCGCGGTCGAAAGCGAGCCCGGCCGGGGCGCCACCTTCAGCTTCGAGCTACACAGCACCTAGGAGACGCCCATGCCTCGCACGGACAGCCTGGTGGAGTACACGTTGGAGCTGCTGGAGCCGCTCGGCCCGGTGCAGGCCCGCTACATGTTCGGAGGCTGGGGCCTGTCCTACGCGGGCCGGATGTTCGGCCTCATCATCCAGGGCCAGCTCTACCTCAAGGTGGATGACGTCACCCGCCCCGCCTTCGAGGCCGAGGGCTGCCGGCCCTTCATCTACGAAAGCAAGGGCACGGCCCACCAGATGAACTACTTCACGCCCCCGGCGGACGCGGAGGACAACGGCCGCATGCTGCTGCCCTGGGCCCGCCGCGCCGTGGACGCCGCGAACCGCTCCGCGCAGAAGAAGCCCGCCGCGAAGAAGAAGCCCGCCGCGAAGAAGAAGCCCGCCGCGAAGAAGAAGCCCGCCGCGAAGAAGGTCGCGGCGAAGAAGGCCCCCGCGAAGTCGAAGGCGAAGCCGCGCGTCAGGCCGTCTTGATGGAGGCCGCGTCGCCGAGTCCCAGCTCGGCGACGGAGACCTCGCGCATGCGGAACTTCTGCACCTTGCCCGTCACCGTCATGGGGAAGCTGTCCACGAACTTCCAGTGACGGGGAATCTTGAAGGTGGAGATGCGGCCGGCGCAGTAGGCCGTCAGCGTCTCGGCGGTGAGCGTGGCGCCGGACTTCAGCCGCACCCACGCCATCACCTCCTCGCCGTACTTCACGCTGGGCACGCCGATGACCTGCGCCTCGCTGATGTCCGGATGCGTGTGGAGGAACTCCTCCACCTCGCGCGGGTACACGTTCTCCCCGCCCCGGATGATCATGTCCTTGATGCGGCCGACAATCTTGACGTAGCCCTCCGCGTCCATCGTCGCCAGGTCGCCGGTATGCATCCACCCGGCCCGGTCCACCGCCGCCGCCGTGGCCGCCGCGTTCTCCCAGTACCCGAGCATCACGCTGTAGCCCCGCGTGCACAGCTCGCCCGGCTGTCCCAGCGGCACCACCGCACCCGTCTCCGGCTCCACCACCTTCACCTCCAGGTGCGGATGCACGCGGCCCACCGTGGACACGCGCTTGTCCAGAGCGTCATCCAGCAGGTTCTGCGTGGACACGGGCGACGTCTCCGTCATGCCGTAGCAGATGGTGACCTCCCGCATGTGCATCCGCGACTGCACCTGCTTCATCACCTCCACCGGACACGGCGAGCCCGCCATGATGCCGGTGCGCAGCGACGTGAGGTCGAACTCGCCGAAGCGCGGGTGGTCCAGCTCCGCGATGAACATCGTGGGCACGCCGTAGAGCGACGTGCAGCGCTCCGCCTGGACCGTCTGGAGCACCACCAACGGCTCGAACGCCTCGCCCGGAATCACCATGGTCGCGCCGTGGGACGTGCAGGCCAGGTTGCCCATCACCATGCCGAAGCAGTGGTAGAACGGCACCGGGATGCACACGCGGTCCTCCGGGCCGTAGCGCAGCACCTCGCCCACGAAGAACCCGTTGTTGAGCACGTTGTGGTGCGACAGCGTCGCGCCCTTCGGGAAGCCCGTGGTGCCGGACGTGTATTGGATGTTGATGGGGTCATCGAACTGGAGCGACGCCTCGCGCTCCGCCAGCGCCTCCACGCTCACGGCCGCGCCGACCTTCACCAGCCGGTCCCAATCCGAGTCCAGCACCAGCGCCTCGCGCAGGCCCGCGCACCGGGGCCGCACCTCCGCGAGCATCGCCGTGTAGTCCGTCTGCCGGAACCCCTTCGCCAGGAGCAGCACGCTGACGCCCGCCTGGTTGAGCGCGTACTCCAGCTCCGACGTGCGGTAGGCGGGGTTCAGGTTGACCAGGATGGCGCCCGTACGGGCCAGCGCGTACTGCGCCACCGTCCACTCGAAGCGGTTGGGCGACCACAGCCCCACCCGGTCCCCCTTCTGGACGCCAAGCGCCAGCAGCCCCCGGGCCACCTCCGTCGTCGCATCCCAGAACTGGCGCCACGTGACGCGGTAGTTCTGCGACGCCACCACCAGCGCCTCACGGTCGCCATGCCGCTCCACGGTGCGGCGCAGGTTCTGACCGAGGGTCTCCCCCAGCAGCGGGGTGGTGCTGGTGCCGTGGGCATAGGACAGGGCGGAGGTCATGCCTCCATCGTCCCCACGGCGGCCCCTGCTCGGCAAGCGCCAGCGTGGTGGGGTGGCCCCCGGCTGTCCGCTCGAACGCAACCGGTGCGCGTTCAACGCAGCCGCCATCAGCGACTGGCCTCACCCTCCCCGGCGCGGGCCCGACGGGGTCTCCGCACACGGTCCACGCCCTGGCACGCGGCGCAGGAGTAGAGCGTGCGGGCCGCCAGCGTCTGGCCCTTCACCTTCGCACCGCAGCGCGGACACGGCAGCCCCGTGCGGCCATACACACAGAAGCGCTCCGCGCGCTTGCGCCCCGGAGACGGCAGGGGCGGCGCGCCGGGCGTGACGATGAGCCCGTCGCGCGCACCGTCCTCCAGCAGCGTCCGCATCGCACTCCACAGCGTGTCGAACGCGTCCCGCTCCAATTCGCACGCGGGCAGGAGCGGCGGCAGTCTGGCGAGGAACAGCGCCTCCGCCCGCACGATGTTGCCCACGCCCGCGATGCGCCCCTGGTCCAGCAGGGCCTGCGCCAGCGGCATGCGCCCCGACGTCAGCCGCGCATACGCCCGGTCCGGTGAAGCCTCCGCGCGAAGGGGATCCTCGCCCAGCCGCGCACGCAACGCGGCCTCCCCTTCCGGGGTCAGCAGCTCGCACGCGGAGGGCCCCGACAGGTGCAGCGTCGCCGCGGTCGACGCCAGCCGCAGTCGACACGCCAGGGAGGGCGCCGGCGCCTCGCTCCGGAAGTGGCGGATCCGACCGAAGAGTCCCAGGTGGATGTGCAGCCGCACGTCCTCTTCGAAGACGTGGAACAAGTGCTTGCCGTGCGCGTCCACGCCCAGGAGCACCCGGCCGGAGAGGACGCGCGCGGCCCTGTCCAGCCGCCCCTGGGGCGAGTCGGCCGTGAAGCGGCGTCCCACCAGCCAGCGGCGGTGGACCCTGGCAACCCGGTGGATGCTGTGACCTTCGGGCATCCCCCTGGGTAACCCCGGCCTCCCCTCCTCGCCATGACGCGCCGCGACCCGCCCCTCGTTCTCCGGGCAGCCGGGCGGCCGCGACGTTTTGCCGCCGACGGCATCTGCGTACGGAACCGGGCCGTTACGCCTCCAGGGACCGAAAAAATGCCAATCCGGCCTCGTTCAGATGTTCCTGCGCTTGAAACAAAGAAACCGGCCCCCTGGCACGCTATCCTGACGCAACGCCCCATGGACGATCCGAACGCCCGACTTGTAGCCACCCTGCTGGAGGCGCGACAGCGCCACTGCTTCCCCCCGGATGTGCGCAAGGCGGCGCCGGAGTTCGTCGCGCAGGTGCTGGGGCTGCTCTTCCCGCACTTCGCGGAGCGGCTGGAGTGCAACGCCGCCGCGGTGCGCCGGGACGTCACCGCCGTGGAGGCGAACCTCCAGCGCATCCAGGGGCTGCTCGCGCCGCACTACCCCAGCACCGACGCCAGCCTGTCCACGCACTTCATGGCGGGGCTGCCGGACATCTACGCCTGGCTCCAGCAGGACGCCCAGGCCATCTTCGAAGCCGACCCCGCCGCGCGCAGCGTGGACGAGGTGGTGCTCACCTACCCGGGCTTCTACGCCATCGCCATCTACCGCGTGGCGCACGCGCTGCACCAGTTGGGCTTCCCGCTGCTGCCGCGCCTGCTCACCGAGTACGCCCACCAGCGCACCGGCGTGGACATCCACCCGGGGGCCACCATCGGGCGCCGGTTCGTCATCGACCACGGCACGGGTGTCGTCATTGGCGAGACGACGATGATTGGCGACAACGTGAAGCTCTACCAGGGCGTCACGCTGGGCGCGCTGATGGTGGAGAAGGCCCTGGCGGACAAGAAGCGCCACCCCACCCTCGAGGACGACGTCGTGGTGTACGCGAACGCCACCATCCTCGGAGGCACGACGGTGGTGGGCAAGGGCAGCATCATCGCCGGCAACGCATGGCTCACGCAGAGCGTGCCGCCCCAGTCCGTCGTCACCCGCCGCAGCGAGGTGCGCGCGCGCCACGGCGACGAGGGGCTGGACGTCCTCGACTACCAGATTTGAGAACCCCCAACGCAGTGACCTTCCCCGCACAGGAGACGCCATGAAAGTCGACAGCATCCTGCAGACCATTGGCAACACGCCGCACGTGCGCATCAACCGCCTGTACCCCTCGCGCGTCACGGTGCACCTGAAGCTGGAGCGCGCCAACCCGGGCGGCAGCATCAAGGACCGCATCGGCCTGGCGATGATCGAGGACGCGGAGAAGAAGGGCCTGCTCAAGGAGGGCAGCGTCATCATCGAGCCCACCAGCGGCAACACCGGCATCGGCCTGGCGATGGTGGCCGCGGTGAAGGGCTACAAGCTCATCCTGGTGATGCCGGAGTCCATGAGCATCGAGCGCCGCCGCGTGCTGGCCGCCTACGGCGCCACCTTTGATTTGACGGAGCGGGCCAAGGGCATGAAGGGCGCCATCGCGCGCGCCACGGAGCTCGTCGCCCAGACGCCCAACGCGTGGATGCCGCAGCAGTTCGAGAACGAGTCCAACATCGAGGTCCACAAGCGCACCACCGCGCAGGAGATCCTCAACGACTTCCCGGACGGGCTGGACTACCTCATCACGGGCGTGGGCACCGGCGGCCACATCACCGCGTGCGCGGAAGTGCTCAAGGCGAAGTGGCCCAAGCTGAAGGTGTTCGCGGTGGAGCCCGTCAAGTCACCCGTCATCAGCGGCGGACAGCCGGGCCCGCACCCCATCCAGGGCATCGGCGCGGGGTTCATCCCGAAGAACCTGCACACAGACGCGCTCGACGGCACCATCCAGGTGGATGAGAAGGACGCCTTCGAGTTCGCCCGCCGCTCCGCGCGCGAGGAGGGCATCTTCGTGGGCGTGTCCTCCGGCGCCTCGCTGTCCGCGGTGAACCAGAAGCTCGCGGAGATGCCGGACGGCAGCCGCGTGCTGGCCTTCTGCTACGACACCGGCGAGCGCTACCTGTCCGTGGAGAACCTCTTCCCGGCGCAGTAGTCCCCTTCGCCGGAAGGTCCGGGTGCGGGCGCTGCCTGCCTCACCCGGGCCGGTACGCGCGCACCAGTTCCACCAGCCGGTCCATCTCCGCGGGCGTGTTGTAGAAGTGCGGCGACAGGCGGATGCGTCCGCGCCGCACGGAGTGGGCCACCTTGCGCTCGGACAGGTGCGCGCTGAGCGCCCGGACGCTGGCGCCCGGCGGCAGGAAGGTGAGGATGCCCGCGCGGTCCTCCGGCGCCGGCCCCACTTCACAGCCCAGGTCGCGAAGCCCTGAGTCCAGGCGAGCCACGAGTTCGCCAATCCGTGCACCGATGGCGTCCGTCCCCACCTCCAGCAGCAGTTCCAGCGCGGCGCCCATCGCGTAGATGCCAGGGTACGCGGCGCTGCCCTCCTCGAACTTCGCCGCGTCCGGGCGCAATTCGAAGTGGGAGCGATTGAAGTTCCACGCGTCGGTGGTGCTCCTCCAGCCGACCAGCGCGGGACGCACGCGCGGGAGCACGTCCTTCGCCACGTACAGGAACCCGATGCCGGAGATGCCCAGCATCCACTTGTGGCTGTCCGCACTGAGGAAGTGGATGCGGCTCTTCTTCACGTCCACCGGGATGCAGCCCACGCTCTGGATGCCGTCCACGCAGAGGAGCACGCCCGCGCGTTCGCACAGTGCGCCCAGGGCATCCAGGTCCGTGCGGTGCCCGGTGGCGAACTGCACCGACGACACCGCCACCAGCTTCGTGCGAGGGGTGAGCACCGCCGCCACGGCTTCAGGGGTCACGCCCCCGTTCGGCGTGGCGATTTCACGGACCTCCACGCCCCGTTCCTTGAGGTGCAGCCAGGGGTAGACGTTGGAGGGGTATTCGAGGCTCGTGGCGACGGCGACCTCGTCCCCGGGCTTCCAGTCCAGCCCTTCCGCCACCAGCCCCAGCCCGTGACTGGTGTTGCGCACGAAGGCCACTTCTTCCGGCGAGGCTCCGATGATGCGCGCGGCGAGCCCCCGCACGTGCTCGCTGTGGGACTCCCAGCCGCGCTCGTGAAGGATGCCGTGGTGCACCAGGTCGTCCATCCACCCCTTCACCGCGGAGGCCGCGCGCAGGCTGGTGGGCGCGACGCCCGCGTGGTTGAGGTAGAGCTGTTCGCCGAGGACGGGGAACTCGGCGCGGTAGGACTCGAACGGGGTGCTCATGGCCCTGGAGTGTAGCCACGCGCCCCGAATTGCGGACGGGCGCATGGGGACGAGTGTGCACTCCTCGGAGGGATCAATCCGCTCAAGGCTCCGAGCGCCCGCCGGACCAGTGCTACAGGACGACCAGCAGGCCCAGCGACGCGGTGGGGTACACCGTGCGCAGGCCCAGGTTGCCCGTGCTCACCTGGAGCGTGCGCACGTCGGTGAAGGTGAAGCCCGGACCCGCGCGCGCCGACAGGCCCACGCGTCCGGAGCCCGGCCGCCACATCACGCCCAGCGTCGGCTCCAGGAACGCCGTCGTCGTGTACTCCTTGGTGTCCGGCGACGCGACGGTGGCCCGCGCGATGAACTCCTCGTAGCCCACCGCCATCCCCAGGAACGGCCGCACCGTGCCGTCCGCCAGGAAGGCCAGCGTGTAGCGCCCATCCACGCCCACGCCGAAGTTCAGCTTCACGTCGCCGCCCTGCACGCCCGTGAAGCGCGCCTTCGCGCCCAGCGACCGGTTCCACCCGCCCGCGCGCCCCATCAGGCCGAACGCCAACCGCGCGTCCTTCGACGCCGCCACCTCCGCCCGCACCCCGTAGAGCGAGCCGTCCAGCGCGGGCGGCTGCAGCTCCAGCAGGAACGCCCCACGCCGCTGCTGCTCCTGGCCCGTCGACGAGCGGCCCACGTCCTGCGCCAGCGCCGGCACCGACAGCAACGACACACCCACCGCCACCGCCGCCTTCACCCACCGCATCGACCGCTTGGACTCGACTCGCATGGACCGTCTCCTTCGGTTTAGCCGCGCGACTAATTTAGTTACACGACTAACTAAGACCCTCAACGCAGGATGTCAAGCCGTCGGCTGTTCGTCCGTCCTTGCGGGGTGGGAGGCCGTGCCCTATGGAATCGGGATGCCTCCCACC
>NZ_RAWI01000311.1 GCF_003612125.1 Corallococcus praedator | reverse complement strand
GGACGGGGGCTCGCCGTCCGGCAGGGTGGCGGACGGGGCGACATGCCTCGAGATGAGCACGTCGCAGCGAGCGTTCCCCAACACCCCTTCCGTCAGCGCCGAGCCCGGCTGCGCGGAGGACATGCCCAGGGTCAGCAGGTCGGAGTCGCGCTCGAGGGCCTCCGCCAGGATGCCCTCCTGCGGATCGCCGGTGCGCACGCGGATGCTCAACTCGCGGCCCGTCTCCCGGTAGGGCGCCAGGAAGCGCCAGAGCGCCATCCTCGCCGTGTTCTCACGCTCCTGCCGCAGCCGCAGCCACTGCTCCAGCGGCGCGTCCTGGCGTCGCAGGGCGGCCTCCTCCTCGCGCGTGTCCACCACGTGCAACACCTCGATGGGCATCGAGGCCGGGCACAGGCGCATCGTCAGCTCCAGCGCCCGCCGCGACTCGCGCGAGAAGCTCACCGCGACGAGGGGCCGGTGATACACGCGGCCCGGGTGCGCCACCACCACCAGCACGGAGGCGTCCACCTCGCGCACCAGCCGCATCACCATGGACGTGTCGGCCAGCGGCACCGCCGGGTACTTCGAGCGCGGCCGGCCCACCACCAGCACCTCCGCGCCCTGGTCCTTCACCAGCTCCGTCGCCACGTGCGGCGCATCCCCGACGCGCAGCTCCTCGCGCACGTCCACGTCCGGCCGCTGTCGCAACCGACGACAGGCCGACGACACCGACCGGCGCAGACAGCGCTCCCCGGCCACCGTGCCGTCGGGGCTGTCATGGCCATCCAACGGAGGGCTCACGTGCAGCACGCTGACGGCCGCTCCCTGCGCCAGCGGAAGCCGCAGCGCGCGGGCCAGCGCGAACTCCGACTGAAGGGAGAAGTCCGTCCCCACCACCACCCGCTTCAACCCCCGCAGGGGCCGGGGCAGGCCCTCCGGCAGCAAGGGCAGACCCCTTCGGGAAGACACAAGCGGTCTCATCTCGGCACCTCCTTCCACGACCTCGCGGCGCGGACGTCCGGGGCGGGGCGGCACTCCACTCACGCGCTCGGACGGGACGTCGGCTGCGCACGGCGTCACGGGCCGCGCCTCACGCGAAGCCCTCATGGACATACATTCAGGCCGGGCGGCGGATGTGCCACCTGTATCGCAGGGACGCCACTCCTGCGGCCAGGCGGCAGGGCACCCGTGCCCGGCTGTCCCAGGCACGGGAACGAGCCGCGCGTCAGCCGCCCGACGCTGCCCGCTGTAACGTTTTCAGGCCGCCGCTCCGTTTCGTGCACCGTGACGCGGGCAGGCGTGCGACCAGGGTCGAGAATCCAGCGCCTTGGAACGTCCAGTCATGGACAGTGTCCTTGAGAGGCGCGTCTCGGGGCACGGCCGGCCCTTTGCAAAGACATCCGCTCGGCAAGACACCTTGCCATGGGCGGCGGGTCGGACGGCAGGACGCAAGGGAGCGGGACATGCGCGGGGTCATCACGGGACGTGAGGTGGTTGCCAACCTGGGGCTCATCTACCGGGAGTTCGGCACAGCCTGTGTGCTGCGCTGCCTCTGGGTGATGGTCAGCGGCAAGTCCACCACCTTTCTCGAAGTGGCGTGTCCCTGCGAGAAGATGCGGAACTGAAGAAGCCGTTCACGCCAGAAACAGCTCGGGCCGCGGTGAAGCCCCTGGCTTCCGCGGCCCGAACGGTTTCACGGCGGACTTCCCTCACGGTCGCGGCTGCAGACTTCCGCCCCCGCGAGGACCTGGCACCTAGCGCTGATACGGATCCGCGTCACCGCGACGCACTTCCTCGCGCTCATCCACCTTGTCCTTGATGGCGTGCTTCACATCCTCCACCACGCCCTTCACCTTGCCCTTGATCGTGTCGGCCTTGCCCTCGGCCTCCAGGGAACGGTCACCGGTCGCGACACCCACGGTCTCCTTCACCTTGCCCTTGGCCTTGTCGGTCCACTCACCCATGGCGTCCTCCTGACGTCGTTGTGTGAATCGTTGGTGGAGAGAACGTGTGCATGTCGCACGCGGCCGGCAGGCGACGATGGCCTGGACGCCTGGCTGCCCTCCGACACCCTGAATGGCGACGAACCGACACCCTCCCCGCTCGGCCTACCCGTTGCGTCCCTGCGTTCCCCGAAGACCCGGGAGTCCCTGGCACAAGAAGAAGCAGTGTCATTGACGACCCCGTGCTTCCCCCTCAGGCTGCTGGTTCCTCCGGATCATCCCCCCGATGAATCAGCCCACGACCCCGACCGCGAGCGCGCTGCTCTTCAAGCTGCTGATGCTGCGAACGCTCGTCGTGACGGTGGCGGTGGCGCCCGCCATCTACGTCGACATGCAGTTGCTGGACGTGGACTCGAGCGCGATGGGCTTCGTGCTCGGGGTCGTCACGCCCATCGTCATTGGGGGGCTGGCGCTGGTGGTGCCCATTGGCGCGGTGGGTGCGCTGTTGCGGCACGCGCTGCATGAGGAACCGGGCAACGCGCCGCAGCGGCTGCGCCGGCTGTTGCGACTGCCGGGCATCCTGACGTTCGTGGAGGCGCAGGCGGGCTGGTTCCTGGGCGGCATCTTCTTCAACGGCGCCATCGGTCTGGCGCTGGACCGGCCGCCGCGCGTCATCCTGGTGGGCGTGGCGGTGGCGATGAGCGCGGGCCTCTTCAGCGCGCCGCTCATGTACATGCTCTATGAGCGGACGCTGGCGGCGGTGACGCTGGAGGCGTTCCGCCGCGCGCCGCACGAGCGGCCCGCCGGTGAGGGGCTGTTCCTGCCCCGGCAGAGCTGGTTCCTGCCCGCCATCGTCGTGTCCGCGCTGCTCATCACCTGCATCACCAGCATCGCCACGTTGCAGCTGCGGCTGGAGAAGAACCTCTCCGGGCTCGCGGACGACCTGGAGCTGTCGGGCGACTACCGGGGCGCGGCGCGGGTGCGTGCGCGCATCGTGCCGTTGCAGGACGACCTGACGACGCCGGTGGCGCTGCTGGGCGGGTTCGCGGCGCTGGGCGCCATCTTCACCGCGGCCTGGGCGGCGCGCCGGCTGGCGCAGGGGGCGAAGGCGATTGGCGCGTCCCTGGATGCCCTGGTGGAGGGCCGCGCGTCGCCGCCGCAGTGGGTGTCCACGGACGAGCTGGGCGACCTGTCCGCGCGCACGTGGCTGCTCTACGAACAGCTGCAGGAGCTGCCCCGGTCGCTGCGCTCCTCCGCGGGGCACCTGGCGCAGGCGGGCACGCGGCTCACCGAGGCGAGCGACCAGCAGAACCGCACGATGTCGCGTCAGGCGGTGGCCATCCATCAGGCGCGCACCACGGCGCAGGAGATCCAGCAGACGTCGAAGCTCGCGGCCAGCCGCGCGGGGAACATCCTGGAGGTGGCGGAGCGCGCCGCGGCGATGGGCCGGCTGGGCGAGGAGTCGCTGGCGGGCACGGAGAAGGGGCTCGCGGACATCCTGGCCCTCACGAACGGCCTGCACCAGCAGGTGAGCGACCTGGGCATGCGGGCGCGCGAGGTGGGCCGGGTGTCGGAGGTGGTGAAGTCGCTGGGGGACCAGTCGCACATGCTGGCCATCAACGCCGCCATCGAAGCAAGCCGCGCGGGCGAACAGGGCCGGGGCTTCGCGGTGGTGGCGCGGCAGATGCGCGAGCTGGCGGACCAGTCCATCAAGGCGACGGGCCAGGTGCGCGGGCTCTTGGAGGGCATGGAGACGGCCACGGGCGAGGCGGTGGCGACGGCGGACCAGAGCGCCCAGGGCGTGGAGGCCGCGCTGGTGCCGCTGCGCAAGAGCGGCGAGCGGCTGCGCGAGCTCATCTCCCTGTCCCAGGAGTCCGCGTCCGCGGTGCGGCAGATCGCCGAGGCCGTGGCCCAGCAGCACGCGGGCGTGGATCAGCTCTTCAGCGCGGTGAGCGAGATGGACGAGTTGATGGCCGCCACGCTGCGCCAGTTGGGCACCACGCAGGAAGCGGCGACCGCGGTGGAGCAGGCCACGGGACAGGTGTCGCAGCTGGCGACCCGGTACGTGTCCTGAGCGGGCGCTTGCGCCGCGACGAGTTCCGCTCCTAGATTTCGCGTCGGTCGAAAAACGGCGGACCGGTTCGGTGAGCCCCGGTCACTTCCATGGTGGAAGCACTTGTTCGACCTCCCTCGGGAGGAAGAACCCTCGGCCCTCTGACGGCACACGTGTGCCTTCGCGAGGCTCGCCATGAAACTGAATCACCTCGACCTGCAGGTCCCCGACGTCCAGGCCACCGCCCGCTTCTTCACGCGCTACTGCGACTTCACGTCGCACGCGAAGAACCACGACTCGCCCGCCATCGCCATGCTCTCCGGCCCGGATGGCTTCGTGCTCATCCTCCAACGCCGCAAGCGCGACACGGACACCTTCCCCGAGGACTTCCACGTCGGCTTCCTCCAGGACTCCGAAGCCCCCGTGCTCGCCTTCCAGGAGCGCGTGAAGGCCGACGGGCTGGAGGTCTCCGACGTCATCCGCAACAACCGGGGCACCCTCGTCTACTGCCGTGCCCCCGGCGGCATCCTCGTCGAAGTCAGCTGCCGCCCCGGCGCCGCCTGACGCACACCGGGGCTTCCGGAACAAAGACAGACAAACACCCGGCGCCTCAGCCCGCGAGGGCCTGGGGCGCTGGCTTCGCCACACTCGCGTCATCCTCCAGCGGCGGCACGTACGGCCAGCCCGGCAGCGCGCCCTTGCCCGCCTCGCGCGTGAGGTAGTCCGCCGCGATGTTCGCGCTCTCCATGATGGTGAGCAACCCGCTGCCCGGGTGCGTGCCGCCGCCCACGAAGTACAGGCCCTCCACCTGCGCGTTCTTCACGCGGGGCCTGAGCGGGCCCAGTTGCAGCCACGTGTGCGACAGGTTGAACACCGCGCCCCGGAACACATTGAAGTCGTCCCGCCACGTCTCCGCCGTGAAGTAGCGCTCCGCCTTCACGTGCTCGCGCAGGCCCTGGATGCCCACCTTCTCCAGCATCTTCGGGATGCGCTCGCGCAGCGTCGCCTCCGTCTTCGCCCAGTCCACCGGCCGCGCCGTGTTCGGCGTGGGCACGAGCACGTACAACGTCGAGTGCCCCTTGGGCGCCCCCGTCGCGTCCGACGCGCCCGGGTTGCACACGTAGAAGGGCGGGTCGTCCACGTCCACCGACCGGTCCTCCAGCGCGTCGCGGTCCGTGCGCCGCGCGCTCTCCGACAGGTAGATGAGGTGGTGCGGCAGGTCCGCGTACGTCGTGTCCAGCCCGTAGTACGCCATGAACGTGCTGCACGAATACTTCGCCCGCTCCAGCGCCGCGTCCGTCAGCCTTCCGCCTTCACGCGCCTCCGGCGCCAGCAGCTTCTGCGCCGCGTACGCCAGGTCCGCGTTCACCACCACCGCGTCCGCGTGCAGCACCTCGCCCCCCTCCAGCTTCACGCCCACCGCGCGGCCGGCCTCCGTCAGCACGCGCTCCACCGGCGTGCCCATGCGGAAGGTTGCGCCCAGGTCCTGGGCACACTTCATCATCCCGCGCGCCAGGGCCCGGAAGCCGCCCTGCACGTGCCAGACGCCGAAGGCCAGCTCGATGAAGGGAATCACGCTGAACACCGACGAGCACGTCGTCGGGTGCAGCCCCAGGTACTTGGACGGGTACGCCAGCGCGTACGTCATCCGGTCGTCGTGGAAGAACGAATCCAGCTGTTTGTAGAGCGTCTGCCACGGTTTGAAGCGCAGCGTGGGCGCCAGCCGCCAGGGCGCGTAGTAGCCCAGGCTCCCCGCGTTCGTGCAGATGAACTTCTCGTACGCGAGCGCGTACTTCTCCCGCCCGTCCTCCATCCACCCCTTCAGCGCGTCGCCCTTGCCCGCGCCGAACTTCTCCAGCTCCTGGCCCATCCGCTCCAGGTCACGCCGCGTGTCCAGGTGCGTGCCGTCCCAGAAGTGCACGCGCGTGTTCGGATCCACCGGCGTGAGCGTGACGTAGTCCGACAGCCGCTTGCCCGAGCGCCGGAAGATCTGCTCCAACACGCCGGGCAGTTGGAGGATGGACGGGCCGGTGTCCACCGCGTACTCGCAGTCCTCCCCCAGCGTGAGGCCCTTCATCCGGCCGCCCGGCACCGCGTCCTTCTCCACCACGGTGACCTGGAAGCCCTGCCCCGCCAGGTTGATGGCGACCGACAGCCCTCCCGGCCCTGCGCCCACGACGATGACGTGCCGAACCATGGTCCTCACGATGCCCGGCCCCGCGCCGGCTGGCGACTGTCCCGACGGTACGGCCCGGGCCAAAAAGAGTTTCCCTCCTGGGATTCATGGCCGCTCGCCGAGCGTTCCTCCGGGGCTGGAGCGCTCCCTTCACCCGGAGCGTCTTCTAGAAAACGGGGCAACATCCTGAATCCCCAGGGTGCTTTGCGTCCTGTAGCGTGCGACGTGCATCCATGAATCCCCCTCCGGAGGCCCGCCCACAGGAAGTCCTGCTGTTCACCCTGGAGCGGCAGCGCTACGGCCTGCCAGTGCAGGACGTGCGCGAGCTGGTGCGCGCCGCCCGCCTCACGCACCTGCCCCGGGCGCCCGACGTGGTGGAGGGACTGCTCAACCTGCGCGGAGAACTCCTCCCCGTGTTGGACCTGCGACGCAGGTTCCGCCACCCCGCGCGGCCGCTGTCGCCCATGGACCACTTCATCATCGCCACCAATGGCCTGCGCCCGGTGGCGCTGCGGGTGGACCGCGCGGAGGGCCTGCGCGTCATCGCCTCCGATGAGTGGGATGCCTCCCCCCGGGAGCTGCCCGGCGTGGGGTACGTGGCCGGGGCCGCGAAGCTGCCCGACGGGCTGGTGCTCGTGCACGACCTGCGCTCCTTCCTCTCCGAGGCCGAAGCACTTCAGTTGGACGTCGCGCTCGGAGCCCGACCGGAGACCGCTTGATTGGCGGTGTCCTGTCCTACGGTTTCAAGGAAGTGCTCGCCCTGGTGGAGGAGCGCGCGGGGCTCGCCGCGCCCAGCTGTCTGGCCGCCGCCGAGGAAGGCATCCAGCGCGCCATGGCCCGCGCGAACCTGACGAACGTGGACGTCTACCGGCAACAGCTGGCCGTGAACAACGCGCTGCTGGACGACCTGCTCACCGAGCTCACCATCGGTGAGACGTACTTCTTCCGCACCCACGAACACTTCGATCACCTGCGCCGCGTGGTGCTGCCCGAGCTGCGCGAGCGCCGGGGCCCGGACCACCTGCTGCGCGCGTGGAGCGCGGCCTGCTCCTCCGGCGAGGAGCCCTACTCCATCGCCGCGCTGCTGATGACCGAGGGCTGGGAAGAGCGCATGACCGTGCACGCCACGGATGTGTCGCGCACGGCGCTCGCCCGCGCCCGCGAGGGCCGCTACACCGACTGGTCCCTGCGCGGCCCGTCCGCGGATCGCATGCGCGCCCACCTCAAGCAGGAGGGCCGTCACTACCTGCTGAGCCCGGACGTGAAGCGCCACGTGCAGTTGGGCTACCTCAACCTCGCCCTGGAGACGTGGCCCTCCGCCGAAAGCGGCCTCTGGCAGTTGGACGTCATCTTCTGTCGCAACGTCCTCATCTACTTCAACCTCGCCACCATCGAAGGCGTGGCGCGCCGGCTCTTCGCGGCGCTGGATGACGGCGGCTATCTGTTCTCCGGTCCCTCCGACCCGCCGCTGGGCGACTACGCCCCCTTCGAGGCCGTGCTCACCGACTGGGGCGTGCTGTACCGCAAGCCCCTTGGCGGACAGCACTCCGCGCACTTCGTCCCGCTCCAGCCCCTGGCCCCCCTGCGCGCGGACGGCACACCCTTCCCCCCGGGACGCGCGGGCCCCACGCCCCCCGTCCGCTTCGCTTCGGATCCAGCCGAAGGGTCGGATGGCGCCCGCTTCACTCCGACCCCAGGCCAGACGTCGGCTTCTTTCGAGGGTGCCCGCTTCGCTTCAGGTCCGGCCTCCGGGGAGACGGCGAGGGCCTTCGATGGCTCCCTCTTCGCATCGGGAGAGGCCTCGGGTTCCTTCGATGGCGCCCGCTTCGCTTCGGGCGAGGCGTCCGGATCCTTTCCGGTCCCCAATGCCTTCGAGCCACGCGCCACGCCTGCCCCGGTCCCTCCCAGGCCCGTCGCTCCCGCAGCCCGTTTCGCGCTGAGCGTGGAGGCCCGGGAGGCCGTGCGGCAGGCCCTGGCGCGCGGTGACTGGCGCGAGGCCTCGAAGCGGGCGGGCGCTCAAGCGGCCGACCTGGATCAGGCCCTGGAGGCGGTCCGTACGCTGGCCAACCTGGATCCCCGCGCGGCGGTGTTCGCGTGCGGAGAGGCGGTGGTTCGTCACCCGCTGGTCGCCGGCCTGCGGTATCTGGAGGCGCTGCTGCTCCTGGGCCAGTCGCGGCTGCCCGACGCGGAGAAGTCCGCCCGGCAGGCGCTCTACCTGGAGCCGGGCCTCGCCGTGGGCCACCTGCTGCTGGGCCATGTGCTGCGCCGGCAGGACCAGGCCGCCGCCGCCGCTCGGGCATACCGGGAGGCGGAAGGGCTGTGTCGGAAGTTGCCGCCGGAGGCGCTGGTGCCGCTGGCGGAGGGTGAACGGGCGGGAGCCCTGGCGGATGTGGCGCGCGCGGAGTGGCGGCGCCTGGAGCTTGAAGGCGGAGGGGCGAGCTGATGCCGAAGCGCGAGGGAGTCATCGACTGGGAGAAGGCCCGGGCCCGCCTGGAGGAGCTGGAGCGCGCCACCGAGGCGCGCGAGGCCTACTCCGACGAAGCGGCGAGCGAACAGCTTGACGCGCGCGCACGCGCCCTGGCCCGCCCTCCCGAGATTCCGGTGGTGCCCGGCAGCCAGCGCGAGGTGGTGCGCTTTCGCGCCGCGGGCCAGTCCTACGCGCTGGAGTCGCGCTTCATCCTGGAGGTGATGCGCGCGCCGGAGCTCACCCCGCTGCCGGGCGCGCCGCCGCTGCTGCGCGGCCTGACGCTGCTGCGCGGCGAGGTGCTGCCCGTGGTGGAGCTGGCGCCGCTGTTCGGCCGGCCCGCCGCCAATGCCCATGGGCCCGTGCTGGTGGTGGGCACCACGCGCCCGGAGCTGGGGCTGCGCACGGATGAAGTGTCGGAGGTGGCGGTGCTGACGGGCACGGAGCTGTTGCCCGCGCCCCCCTCCCTGGATGAGGAAGCGGGCGCGCTGGTGTCCGGCGTCAGCCCCGACGGCACACTCGTCCTGGAGGGAGAGGCCCTCCTGGGTGACGGTCGTCTCGTGTTCGAGCTGTCCGAAGAAGGAGTCGCATGAGCATCGGGAATCGCATCGCGCTGGGATTCGGGCTGTCCCTGCTGGTCCTGCTGGTGATCGCTGGCGTCGCCTTCCAGGGCGCGCAGCAGCTCACCACCACGACGGAGGGACTGCTGAGGGCCCATGAGAACTTCCGCGTCCTGCGCGAGGTGCGCGCGCTGCTGGTGGACGCGGAGACGGGGCAGCGCGGCTTCATCATCACCGGCGAGGACCGCTACCTGGGGCCCTACAACGCCGCGCTCGGCAACCTCCAGGAGGACCTGACCAACCTGCGGACGGCCATGGCCGCGTATCCCGAGCAGCGCGCGCGGCTGAACCGGCTGGAGCCCATCATCAGTGCCCGGCTGGAGCGGCTGCAGGAGGGCATCCGCCTGCGTCGCGAGAAGGGCATGGAGGCTGCGGCGACCATCGTCCAGAACGGCCGGGGCCTGGAGCTGATGGACCAGGTGCGCAACCACATCGGCGAGATGCTCGACATCGAGCAGCAGCGCTGGGAGCGCGACGCCGAAGAAGCCCGGCAGGCCGCGCAGCGCAGCGTGTGGGTGCTGGGCATTGGCACCCTGCTGGGCCTGGCCATCGTCGGCCTGGGCAGCTTCGTCATCACCCGGGGCATCACCACCCCGCTGCGCAAGCTCACCGTCGGCGCTGAGCAGCTGGGCCGCGGAGAGCTGTCCCACCGCATCGACGTGAAGGGCCGCGACGAGATGGCGGAGCTGGCGAACGCCTTCAACGCCATGGCCGAGCGCCGCCAGGTGGCCGAGGTGCAGCTGGCGAAGCAGGCCGAGCAGCGCGAGCACACGCTCAAGACGGTGGCGGAGTTCGTCAACCAGCTCGCGGGCGCGTCCTCCGAAATCCTCGCCAGCACCACCGAGCAGGTGGCTGGCGCCCAGGAGCAGGGCAGCGCCGTCACGGAGACGGTGAGCACCATCGAGGAGATCACCAAGACGTCGGAGGAGGCCGCCGGCCGCGCCCGCGCGGTGAGCGAGTCCGCCCGTCACTCGGAGGAGGTTGGCCGCTCCGGTCGCCGCGCCGTGGAAGAGGCCGTGTCCGCGATGGGCGCCGTGCGTGACCAGGTGGAGTCCATCGCCTCGCGCATCCTCGCCCTGGCCGAACAGGCCCAGGCCATTGGCGACATCATCACCACCGTCAACGACATCTCCGAACAGACGCACATGCTGGCGCTCAACGCCTCCATCGAGGCGAGCCGCGCGGGCGAGCACGGCCGCGGCTTCGCCGTCGTCGCCTCGGAGGTGAAGGCCCTGGCGGACCAGTCCAAGAAGGCCACCTCGCAGGTGCGGCAGATCCTGGGACAAATCCAGAAGGCCACGCACGGCGCGGTGATGACCACGGAGGAGGGCACCAAGAGCGTGTCGTCCGCCACGCGCGTCGTCACCGAGGCGGGCACCACCATCCAGCAGCTGGCGGACCTGCTCACGCAGGCGTCGCTCACCGCCGCGCAGATCGCCGCGTCCGCCAACCAGCAGGCCACCGGCATCGGGCAGATCCGCCAGGCGATGCACGACGTGAACCAGGCCACGCAGCAGGGCCTCATCTCGTCGCGCCAGACGGAGCGGGCGATGCAGGACATCAACGCCATGGGCCAGAAGCTCAAGGGGCTGCTCGGGGAGTTCGGGCGCTAACGCATGGATCGCGACCGGCTGGCGCAGGCACTGCTGGATTCGTTCCTGGAGGAGCTGGAGGGGCACGTCGTGTCCCTCAACCGGGACCTGCTCGCGCTGGAGCAGGCCCCGGCGCGCGCGCGGGAGCTCATCCCCGGCCTGCTGCGCACGCTGCACAGCGTGAAGGGCGCGTCGCGCGCGGCCAGCGCCAGTCTGGTGGAGACCGCCTGTCACCGGCTGGAAGAGGTGCTGGAGCCGCTCATCCACGGGCGCGCCACGTCGCCGGACCTGTTCGAGTTGTGCTTCGCCACGGTGGACGCGCTGGACGACGCGGGCCGCCGGCTGGCGTCGCGCCAGGACCTGTCCGGCTCGCCGCTGGAGTCCCTGCTGCCGCAGTTGGAGCAGGCGGCCCAGGGCGCGCCGCCCCCGTCCCCCGCGGCACCGGAGCC
>NZ_RAWI01000310.1 GCF_003612125.1 Corallococcus praedator | reverse complement strand
CCCGACGACGGCCCCGCCTCATCCTCTCCCTGGCTGCGACGCGGCCGGTGGTTCCTTGCCCTGGTGCCTTTGGTGTTCGGGGTGGGGGTGTTGTTCTGGTGGCATGGAAGCGAGGGGGCGGAGATGCCCGGAGGCCTGCCGGAGGCCTCCCCCCTCCCGGAGCCCGAGCCACACGAGGTGGCGCGGGCACCGGCGGGGCGCGCGACGGGGCCGTCCGGGGCCGTGGAGCCGGCGGCGCCGTCGCTGCTCAGCCCGGAGGCCCGTGAGCGCGAGGCCCGGCGCGAGCTGTGGCAGAAGCGCCTGGAGCGCGCGCAGCGTTCGCTGGAGTCCTACGTGGCGGCCACGCGCTATCCGCCCGAGTCCCGGCCCAGCCGCGAGCATCCGGATCAGATGGAGCTGGCGGAGCCGGAGCGCACGCGGCCGTTGAGCCCGAAGGCCGCGCAGGACGGCACCTCCGACGTGCAGCTGCGGCTCAAGCAGGACAAGGTGTTCGTCGTCGGCGATGAGACGGTGCTCCTCACCGTGGCGTGCGAGGACTCGCGCCGCGAGCCGCGTCCGTGCGAGGTGCTGTCCGCGGTGGCGCACGAGGCGGACCACATGCTGGGCTCAGGGGGCGTGGCGGGTGTGCCGGTCGCCTTCGGGGACAGCGGTCAGGCGGGCGACCTGGTGGCGGGGGACGGGATGCTCACCGGGAGCTTCCAGCCTTCGAGGCAGGGCTTCGCGATGTTCTCCGGCACGCTGCGCGTGGACGTGCGGGTGCGCTCCGGCTCACTGGAGGACGCGACGTTCTTCGACGTGCTCTACACGCCCTCGCCGCCGGCCACGTTCACCCGCCGGGTGCGCGAGGTGCTGGAGGCGGGCTCGCTGGATTTGTACCTGACGGTCCAGGTGCGCAAGGCGGGCCGGTACGTGGTGTCCGCGCGCCTGGATGACGAAGGGGGCGTGCCGTTCTCGTCGGTGTCGTTCAACGAGGAGCTGGCGGAGGGCGTGCAGGAGGTGCGGCTCAATGTCTTCGGCAAGCTCATCCGCGACGAGGCCCCCACCTTCCCGCTGACCCTGCGCGACGTGGAGGGCTTCCTGCTCAAGGAGATGGGGGACCCGGACCGCGAGCTGATGGTCACGATGCGGGGCCCGGTGCACACCACGCGCGAGTACGCGCTCCACCAGTTCTCCCCCGCCGAGTGGAAGAGCCCGGAGCGCGACCGCTACACGAACGAGCTGCGGAAGGACGTCGTGGAGGCGCAGACGCAGCTCGACGCCGCGCTCGCGGACAAGCCCGCGCCCTGAGAAATGGACCCGGGCGCGGTGTGGCCGCGCCCGAGCTTCAGGACTCGGGCGGGTGGAACGCCGGAGGCGCGGTGGCGGCTTCGGCTTCCACGAGGTCGGCGTCCTGCACGTCCTCGACGTCGGCCTCGGCGCTGGCCAGCACCGCGGCGTCCACCGGGAGTCCGGCGGCCTGCGCGGTCGCGTCCAGGTCCGGTGCCACCACGACGCTGTCCTCGTGCGTGAAGGCCGGCGCGGTCGCGCCCAGGTCCTGCGCCACCACGACGCTGTCCTCGTGCGCGAAGGCCGGCGCGGCTTCGGCCGGGGCTTCCGGCTGCGCCGCCTCCTGGGCTTCAGGGGCGGTCTCCAGCGTGAAGTCGTTCACGTCCGCCAGGAAGTCATCCGGTGGCGGGATGTTCATCGACCCTTCGGCGTACTCGACGTCCGGCACGCTGTCGTCCAGCGTGGCCAGGAAGTCATCCGAGCCCGCCGTCGCTCCGGACGCGTCCAGGTCCGCGTCGTCGCCGGACTCCTCGCTCAGGGCGCGCAGCTCCTCGTCGCTCAGGCCGGACAGGTCGCCCGACTCCAGGAGGAACAGCAGGTCCTCCGCCTCCTGCGCGGAGACGGAGCGGGGCATCGTGTCCAGGTTCTGGAGCTCCCACGCGGCCGCGTCGGGCGACAGGATGTCGGACGGGTCCATGGAGGGATCCGTCTCCACCTCCTCCGCGCGCCGGGGAGCGTTGGCCAGCCGCGCCTGCATGAGCGGCGTCGACGTGGGCATGCCCAGCCGCTGCGCGTACGAGGGCGCGGACGCCTCGAACTCGCTCACGCCCGCGAAGGCGCGCAGCTGCGAGTTCTCCATCAGGGCGGCCCGGGGCTCCGGAGCCTCCACGCCCGCGCGTCCGTGCGCCGCGTTCGGGGCGGCTTCACCGGGGCCCAGGTCCGCGAACAGCGCGCTGTTCAGGTCGCCCTCGGCGTCCGCCTGGAAGTCGCTGTCGTCGGAGAAGCCCCGCCGCACCGGGTCCACCGGCGCCAGGGGCTCCTTGCGCACCGGGGCGGTGACCTCCAGCTGCGAGGAGATGGAGTAGGCCCGCGATGTCGAGATGCCAGAACCCACGCGGCGGATGGAGGTCATGGTTCTCCTCGGGTGATGGCCCGCACGTCGGGCAGCTTCTGGATTGTCCGCCGGGCCCGGGCGGAGTTGCTAGGGGGGTCCCAATGAATCCACCTGGGGACGGCAGGCGAGCAGCGCGAACAACAATCGGCCGCGATGACCGATACCTTCTCCTGCCTCCCGTGATGTGATCAGGTGCGACATCCTCCCGGTTGCCTCCAAGTCGTCGCTCGCCATGGTGCCCACCCTTCTTCCAGGACTGGATTCCTGTTCAGCTCCGTCCCGCGAAGCCGGGTACGGTCGCACTGGCGGTTCCCCCGAAGCCCCTCACCGGAAGTGCGGGGCCGGGACGGGCGCGATGTCGGTCGGCGGACACGGGAGGGCCATGGGGCACAGGGAAGGCACCTCCGAGCGTCTTTCTCAGGAGAAAACCCGGCGCGGGTGTCCCGGGCGCGAAGAGGCATGGCCGCTGGCCTCCCGCTTGCTGTACGGGAGCCCAGCCAGGAGGCGGCAGTCATGAGATTCGAGAGCGCGGGGCAGACCCACATCGGGCGGCGACCGCACAACGAAGATGCGTACTGCGTCCTGCCCGAGCGTGGGTTGTTCGTGGTGGCGGACGGGTTGGGGGGCCAGGAGGGCGGCGAGGTGGCCAGTCAGTGCGTGGTGGACACCTTCGCGGGCTTCAGTGACCGGCTGGACAAGGACCGGGACGGCACGTGGCCGGACGCGGTGGATCCCGCGAAGAGCCGGGAGGAGAACTACCTGGCCGCCTGCACCGCGCTGGCCCAGCGCACCCTGCGCGTGCGCCGCGTGGGCAAGCTCAAGGAGATGGCCTCCACGGTGGTGGCGCTCGCGGTGGGAGAGCGGAGCGCGGCGGTGGCCCACGTGGGCGACAGCCGCCTGTACCGCCTGCGCGCGGGCCGCCTGGAGTCGCTCACCCGCGACCACTCGCTCATCGAGGAGCTGCGCGCCGCCGGCCGCGAGCCCCCCGGCAACCCGGCCAACCTGCGCCACCTCATCACCCGCGCCCTGGGCACCGAGAACGCGGAGCCCACCGTGCAGCGGCTGGAGACGCAGCCCGGGGACATCTTCCTCCTGTGTTCGGACGGCCTCTATGAGCCGCTGGGCCCGGAGCTGCTGACGGAGCGGTTGCAGGCCGCGTCCGCCCAGGCCGCGTGTGATGCGCTCGTCTCCGCCGCCTACGATGCCGGGGGCCGCGACAACATCACCGCCGTCGTGCTGCGCGTCGCCGCGGCCTGATCCGCGTCAGGACGCCAGGACTCACGGAAGACAGGGCAGTGGACCCGTCGGGTCGGCGGGTCCCGGCGACCCATCGGGGCGGGTCCAGCCGGACGGAGGGGGAGTCGTCAGACACAGGGACTTCAATCCTTCTCCATTTCCGGGATAATCTGGGGCTCCCCCAGCGTCACCCCCCTCCCTCGACCGAGTGCCCGTTGCGTATGACGCTTAGCCTTGCCGCGCGCTTGACCGCGGCGCTTACCGCCGTGGTTATCGCCCTCACCCTTGGCACCGTGTCGCTGATGGGCCTGTCGCTGCGCTCGCGGGTGGAGGCCGAGATGGTCTCCGCGCTGGGGCGGGACGCGACCCGCTGGCAGGCGCTGAAGGACCAGGAGGTGCGGGTCCTCACGGAGCTGTCGCGCGTGGCGGCCACCCAGCCAGCGTTCGCCAGCGAAACACTGCGCGCGGCGTCCGGCGGCCCGGAGGCGGTCCTCCTGTTGGGCAATCAGCGCGCGGTGCTGGGCGTGGACCTGCTGGCGCTCGTGCGTCCAGATGGAACGCTCCTCGCGTCCACCCGGGAGGGCAGTCTTCCCGGCCTGGAGAAGGTGGTGCGCAAGCAGGGGCAGGTGTTGTTGCCGGCCACGGGTGCGCCCCTGCTCGCGGTGGCCCAGCCGCTCCAGTCCAACGGCGCCACGGTGGGCTATCTCGTGGTGGGGGCGGAGCTGGGCGCGGACGACCTGGGGCGCCTGGGCGCGGGCAGTGAGCAGTTGGAGTCGCTGCTGCACGCGGGCTCGCGGCTGGTGGCGCAGTCGGTGCGCACAGTGTCGGCGCCCGCGCTGCTGTCGGCGGCGGCCTCCGGCGTGGCGGATGGGGGCGCGGTGGACGTGGGTGACGCGGCCCTGCACCTGTCGCGGGTGGACGTGGGAGACGGGGTGGAATTGGTGCTCGCGCGCGGCGCGGCGGCGGAGTGGGCGCGGATGCGCTCCACGCTGGTGGGCGTGTTCGGCATCGGGCTGCTGGTGGCGCTGCTGGCGGGCGCGGGTGTCTTCCTGCTGGTGCGGCGGATGATGGCGCCCCTGCACGCGCTGACGGCGGCGGCGGCGCGGGTGGTGGCGGAAGGGGACTTCAGCGGCACGCTGGAGGTCCACTCGAAGGATGAGATTGGACAGCTGGCCACGTCCTTCGGGGACATGATGGCGCGGCTGCGCGCGGTGCTGGTGGCGCTCAAGGGGTCCGCGCAGGAGCTGGAGGCGACGGCGCTGGAGTTGGCCACGTCCGCGTCGGACCAGAACCTGGCGGTGACGCGGCAGGCGGCGGCGCTGCACCAGACGCAGATCGCGGCGCGGCAGCTCCAGGAGAGCTCCCGGGCGGCGGCGCAGCGGGCCACGGGCGTGCTGCGCGAGGCGGAGAAGGCGGGCGCGGTGGGGCAGGCGGGCGAGTCCGCGGTGGCGGGCAGCGTCGGGGGCCTCACGCACATCCGTTCGCAGGTGGAGCGCATCTCCAGCACGGTGTCGGAGCTGCGGCAGCGCACGCGGCAGGTGGGCGACATCACCGGCACGGTGAAGGACCTGGCGGACCAGTCCAACGTGCTGGCGCTCAACGCGGCCATCGAGGCGGCGCGCAGCGGCGAGTCGGGGCGGGCGTTCGCGGTGGTGGCGCGGCAGATGCGCTCGCTGGCGGATCAGTCCGCGACGGCGACCTCGCGCGTGCAGTCCATCCTCGGCGACATCGGCCGGGCCATCTCCGAAGCGGTGAAGACGAGCGAGGGCGGCTCGCGCGAGGTGGAGGGCGGCCTGGACCAGGCGAGGGCGGCGGGTGAGAGCCTGCGCGCGCTGGCCATGGTCATCCAGAACAACAGCGAGTCGGTGAAGAGCATCGCGGACATGGTCAGCCAGCAGGACGCGGGCATCGCGGAGCTGTTCGCCGCGCTGAGCGACCTGACCCGGTTGGCGGATGAGACGGTGGAGCGCGTGGCCACGAGCGCCGTCGCCGCCGCGCGCCTCACCACCGCGTCCCATGACGTGAGCACCATCGTGGGTCAGTACCGGCTGTGACGGTGGGACGCGGGGCGGGAGGGACGTCGCCTCCTCGCCGCGAGGTTCCGTACCGCGGGTCATGCGCTGCTTCGCGGGGCGGTGACGGCCGGGCGCCTGCCGCTTCCCGCGACGAGCGCCCCGTGCCGCACGAAGCGGCCGCTTCGCGGTGCCGAGCCAGGGCGTCACGACGAGGACGCTTGATGCGCGCCCCCGGTTCGTGGCTCTTCGGCTACCCCGCCTCGCCGCCGTCGATGGCGTAGGCCGCGCCGGTGATGGCGCCCGCCGCCTCCGAGGCGAGGAAGAGGCACACCGCCGCGACCTCCTCCGGCTGGATGATGCGGCCCATCGCGTTCATCGACGCCAGGGCCTCGCGCGCCTGCTCCTCCGTGCGGCCCGTCGTCTTGGAGACGGCGGCGGTGGCGCCCGCGAACATGTCCGTCTCCACCCAGCCCGGGTTCACGTTGTTCACCGTGACGTTCTTGCGCGCGTACTCCACCGCCAACGCGCGCGTCAGGCCCAGCAGCGCGTGCTTGGACGCGCAGTACGCGGACGTGTACTTCGCCCCGCGCGTGGAGGTGATGGATCCGATGTTGATGACCCGCCCGCCGCCCGCCGCCACCATCGCCGGCATCAACTCACGGCACAGGATGAACGGCGCCGTCACGTTCACCGCCATCACCTTCGCCAGGTCCGCGGTGCTCGTCTTCGTCAGCGGCGCGGACACCGTGATGCCCGCGTTGTTCACCAGCACCCGGGGCGCTCCGCCCGCGAGGATGACCTTGCACGCGGCGAGCAGCGCGGACTCGTCCCCCACGTCCACCGCGTGCGTGCGGATGCGCTCGCCGCCCTCCTTGCGCAGGGCCTCCAGCGACTCCGCGGATCGCGCCAGCGCCCACACGTCATAGCCTTCGCGCGCGAACGCCAGGGACACCGCGCGGCCAATGCCCCGGCTGGCGCCCGTCACCACCACCGTCTTCGTCGTCTCGCTTGCCATGGGCCGGAAGCATAGCCCCGCGCCCGCCTCGCGTTGACGCGTGTTCGCGCGGGCTGGGGGCTCCGTTCCCTTCCCGGCGTTCCTGCCTCCGCCCGGATTCTTTTTCGCCGCCCGCGATATGCGCGCGAAGGCCGTGCGTTTCATGGCGCAGCACCACCGGGCCAGGATTCGCGGGCCCGGTCGGTTTCCTCAGTCACTCCCCCCTGACGAAAGGGCTCCTGCTTCCATGCGCTTGGCGCATGACGACGGGAGCGCCTTGCCCGAGGCACCATGAGCGTGAAGTCCGTTGAGCGTGGCCTGTTGGTTGTTGCATCCCTGCTGGCGTCCACCCAGTCCTTCGCGGCGCCGCCCGCGGGTGCCACCGTCAATCCGCGCGTCCTGGGCACGCGCGCCATCGTCGCGTGCGACGCCGTGGAGAAGTCCTGCGGCGTGGCCAGCATCTCCTTCCCCGCGGGCATCAGCGGCCTGGTGCCCTATGGCCGCCCGGACGTGGCGGTGGCCACCATGTTCTACCCCTCGGTGGATGACGCCGAGGCGGTCATCGCCCGCACGGACGCGGGCGACACGGCGCAGACCGCCGTCGACTACGTGTTCACCGTGGATCCGTACGCGGACTACCGCCAGCTCGCCGCGGTGAAGCTCAACGCCAACGGCACCATCACGGTGGGCCAGAAGACCGGCGCGCAGAACGCCCCGGAGCGCTGCGCCGTGAAGGGCGCCACCTTCGTGGTGCAGGCCAACAACCAGACCTCCCCTCTCATCTGCGACGCGATGGCCTTGGGCTTCAAGAACGCCAAGGGAAGCCTGCCGCAGCGGCTGCTCGCGTCGCTCAAGTTGGGGGCCCGCGTGGGGCGGGACCGCAACGGCGAGCGCTCCGGCGTCATCCGCGTCTGGACCTCGGAGAACGAATCGACCTTCTACACGAAGGTGCTGGCGGACGCCGTCGTGCACAACAGCAGGACCGCGCTGCATGACCTGGACGTGGAGATGAACCGCTACCAGGCGGGCATCGCCGCGCCGTACGCGTCGGACCTCATCCCGCTCGACGCGGCGACCGCGAAGACCGTGAAGACCGCGCTGAGCAAGACCGGGCACTACACCGGTGTCGTGGACGGGACCTGGAACGACGCCGCCGAGCAGGCGCTGTCTGACTTCAACTGGAGCAACCTCTTCTTCCTCAAGCCCACGGTGGTGGTGGGCGGCCAGCGGAAGATCGATGGTCCGCTGGTCAACTTCCTGCGGGACGCGGACCCGAAGGCGCTCATCCCCGGGGGCGAGTGACGCAGCGAGCGCGGGTTTGACGGCTCCGGGAGTGCGACGTTAAGCACCCCGGCATGCCCCGCGCCGACATCACCGACCTGTTCCGCATCGACGACCTGCTGTCCGCCGAGGAGAAGGCCGCCCGCGACTCCGTGGCCCGCTTCGTGGACTCGGAGGTGCTGCCCATCATCGGGCGGCACTTCCGGGACGGCACCTTCCCCGCGCATCTGGTGCCAGGGCTCGCGGAGCTGGGCGTGCTGGGCGCGAACCTCCAGGGGTATGGCTGCGCGGGGATGAACACCGTCAGCTACGGGCTCATCCTCCAGGAACTGGAGCGGGGGGACTCCGGCCTGCGCAGCTTCGCGTCCGTGCAGGGGTCGCTGTGCATGTTCCCCATCCACACCTTCGGCAGTGAAGAGCAGAAGGCGCGCTTCCTGCCGGGCATGGCGAAGGGGACGCTCATCGGTTGCTTCGGCCTCACCGAGCCCGACTTCGGCTCCAACCCCGGCGGCATGCGCGCCCGCGCCCGCAGGGACGGGGACACCTGGGTGCTCAATGGCACCAAGGCGTGGATTACCAACGGCTCCATCGCGGACGTCGCGGTGGTGTGGGCGAAGACGGAGGACGGCGGCGCGGAGTCCGTGCGCGGCTTCCTGGTGGAGAAGGGCATGCCGGGCTTCAGCGCCCGGGAGATTCCCGGCAAGTTCTCCCTGCGCGCGTCCCTCACGAGCGAGCTGTCCTTCCAGGACGTGCGCGTGCCCGAGCGCAACGTGCTGCCCGGCGTCGTGGGCCTCAAGGGACCGCTGTCGTGCCTCAACAACGCCCGGGCCGGCATCGCGTTCGCGGTGACGGGCGCGGCCATCGCCTGCTTCGAGGGCGCGCGCGAGTACGCGCTGTCCCGCGCGCAGTTCGACGGCAAGTCCATCGCCGGCTACCAGCTCACGCAGGAGAAGCTGGCGGACATGCTCCAGGAGATCGTGAAGGCGCAGCTGTTGAGCCTGCGGCTCGCGCGCCTCAAGGACGAGGGGAAGAGCAACCCCGTGATGGTGAGCCTGGCCAAGCGCAACAACGTGAAGAGCGCGCTGGAGATCGCCCGCGTGGCCCGGAGCATCTACGGCGCCAACGGCATCACGGACGACTACCCGCCGGTGCGTCACATGCTGAACCTGGAGAGCGTCTTCACCTACGAGGGCACCCACGAGGTGCACACGCTGGTGCTGGGCAAGGCCATCACCGGCATCGACGCGTTCGGTTGAGCGTCGACGAAGACGCGTTCGGTCGAACGAAGGTCGGCGGTGGAAGGGCCGCGCCGCTCCCCTCGCTCCCGGGTGGGAGGAGGGGAGGGCACGGGAAGGAAATCAGGACTGCGTGCCGCCTTCGGTGCCGGGCTCCGGCTCGGAAGCCGCAGCTTCGGCCTCGGCCTCGGCCTCGGTGTCCTCGGACGCGTCGCTGGCCTCGGGGGCCTCCGGCTCGTCGGGGATCTCCGGCGCGGTGCCAGCGGCCTCCGCGGCCTGCTGCGCCTTGAGCTGCTCGTCGTTCATGAAGCCGACGGGGCTCTCCTTGCGGTTGAAGAAGCGCACGGCCTTGGCGGACAGCTGGAACATCTGCTCGGCCGCGGCGGCGGGCACGAGCGAGTGTTCAATCTGCGCGGGCTCCGGACGCTCCACCACGCCCAGCTCGCCATCCTCCAACTGCTTGGCCTGGACAGGGGACAGCTCCATGCGGCGCAGCTTCCCCTTGCGCGTCATGAAGTAGAACGTCGTCTCGCCCGGCTCCTGCGGCACCTGGGAGCCCAGGACCAGCTCGCGCAGGGCCCGGTCCAGCTCCACCTGCTTCTTGGACTCGGCGCGCTGGTAGGCCTTGGAGCCCGGCATGGGCGGCAGCTTGGGGATGGGCTTGTCGGTGGTCGCGCCCGGACGGCTGGACGCGGCGAACCCGCCCTGCGGTCCCCGGAAGCCTCCACCCTCGCGGCGCGGCGGGCCTCCAGCGCCCTGGCGCGGCGGACCTCCGGCGCCTCCGCCTTCACGGCGCGGTGGGCCTCCGGCGCCTCCACCGCCCTCACGGCGCGGCGGACCTCCGCGGTCGTCTCGACGCGGCGGGCCTCCCGATGTCCGATTCTCATCACGTCCCCGGTGGGCGGGCGCGCGTGGAGCGCTCCCCCGGCTGTCTTCAGGGGGGGAGGCCGGGCGTCGCGGAGGCGTGGGAGAAGACTCGGTCTTCTTGGCCTGCTCCTCGGAGACGAGGCCCGCTTTCAACAACTTGTCTCGCAGGTTCTGCATGGGTTGGGCGTTCTATCCCTTGCACGGCTGCACGCAAGCCACCGCTTGCCGCTCTTGTGGGCCCCACGTAACTTGCCGCCCCCGCCGTCCTGTTGTGGAGGTTCCGTGAGAAGTCTGCCGAAGTCCGCCGCCGCCCTTGCCCTCGTCCTGGTCGCCACCGGCTGCTCGGACCCCGTGGACAAGGCGGCCAAGGCCCGCATCTTCTCTCCGGAGGACCCGCCGAAGGTCGTCGCCTCCGCGAAGCAGAAGCTGCCGCCGGAGGACGTCGCGGACAACCCCCAGGTGTCGCGCCGCATCCTGGGCATGGACGCCGCGGAGGTCACCGAGCGACTGGGCCCGCACTTCTTCCAGTCCACCCTGAGCTACGAGTGGGCCGGCCCCAACGGCAACAACCCCGTGAAGCTCACGGAGACGCGCTCCTTCCGCGCCGGCCCCGGAGGCGTCAACGGCGACTTCCACGGCATCCTGGAGAACTCCCGCGACCAGGGCCTGGAGGTCATGCGCGTGCAGGGCCAGGTGTTCGCGCGCAACCGCTACGGCCCCTACCGCCAGCGCCTGCGCGACCGGGGCATGGCCGAGCGCACCCGCACGGAGCTGACGGGCGCCATCCGCGACTTCGACAGCCTCTTCCAGGGCCGCATCAAGCTGACCCCCGCCGGCACCGTCACCCACGAGGGCCGCACCGCGTGGAAGTACGCCGTGTCCCTGGGCCCCGAGCAGCAGGGCGTCGTCGCGCAGAAGATGCCCGCCGCCTTCGCGCCCCGCGCCGGCGCGGATGAGACCACGAAGCGCCGCGCCAGCTTCTTCACGCACCGGCTGCCGCGCTCCCTGGAGGGCGAGGTGCTGGTGGACGCGGACACGTCCGTGGTCCTCAAGGCCCGGCTGGATGGCCGCATCGGCGTGCCCCAGGAGAAGACCCCGGAGGCGGCCGAGCTGCGCATGACGCTGGAGTCCAGCCTGACGGAGATTGGCAAGGACCCGAAGCTGCAGCCGCCCCAGGACTTCCTGCCGGACGCGGACAAGCCCCAGGGCATCGCGGACGCGCTGGACCACTTCGGCATCCCGCGCGGCAAGCCCGGCGACTCCCCCTCCACCCCCGGG